>PFCB01000030.1:0-41265 GCA_002773135.1 Candidatus Magasanikbacteria bacterium CG10_big_fil_rev_8_21_14_0_10_47_10 | reverse complement strand
CTTGCCCCCTTGTTTGCCGGATTTACATACCAGATGTTTTTGTTTCAGCAATTACGATTCTTGATTCATGAACATCAAGCCGCAATGGCCGGTGTCTCTGCCGGTACAAGCGGTTTTGCCATGGCTGCTTGCTGCGCGCACCACGTCGCTGATTGGCTACCATTTGTAGGTTTTGCCGGTGCCGCCGCAATCACAAAATATCAGGATGTGTTCCTTGCCATTGGTGTGTTGGTGAATGTCATTGGTGTCGCGTATATGTGGCGTAGGGTGAATAAACAGCGGCGTACGGGATGCGCGGAGGGTGTATCGGTGTGATTATTTAATGTGTAATAGAGTGCCTATGAAAACAGTATCACTGTTAAAAACGGAAACGTTTTGGCTTTGGTTCATTGGCGGTGGTCTTCTTGTCTTTGCCATTGAGACATTGCTTTTGGGTCTGTGGACGATTCCGATTATCGGGTACCGCATCCCCTATATGAATGAGGTCACCACGTTCGACCTGCTGTTTGCGGGGTCGTTTGCGGTTGCCTTTGGATTTGGTGTGTCACTTTTTGCGCTTGCGCGAAAGGGTAAAGCCGCGTCGTGCGCGGTTGGTGGCGGGTCAGGACTGCTTGCGTTTTTTACCATGCTTTGTCCTGTGTGCCCTGTATTCTTTCTCACGTATTTTGGCCTGTCGGCAACGGTGATGGCCTTTTCACCATATTTTTGGTGGATGCGTGTGATAGCGTTTGTCGTTCTTATTGCGGGTATCGCGTTACTGGCGCGTCGATTTGAACCAAAAGACGTGCCCACCAAAAGTGGACATCTGATATTTCAGAAAGTGGCGGTTATCGTCGTTGGTATTTTGTTTGTGTCCAATCAGGCGCTTGCCATGCAGGTGGGGAAAAAAATGATCGGCATGGATATGGCTGACGGTGTCGTCCTTACAGGAGAATTTGCGCGGGATATTGCCGCGCTTGTTACCCCAACAACGCTTCCATTTTACGGAAGCGAGCTTGGTCTTGATATGTCGAATTTGAACGCGATCAATGCGTCCATTCGAAAACTCGGCATTATGGCTCCAATGCAGGGATCAAATCCAATTCAGCTGAGTGAAGAGGAAATGAAGCGGTACATTAAAATAGGCACTGAGCCGTATGTGACATGTGAGTTTTGTTGCGGTGTTACGACTTTAGTACGAGAAGACGGATCGCCAACCTGTGGTTGCGCTCATTCAATTGCGATGCGCGGAACAGCCGCGTATCTTATACGGACATATCCTGAAATGACGGACGCACAGATCGCGTACGAGATTGTCCGGCAGAAGGGGCTGTACTTTCCCGTACAGCTACAGCAGCGCATGGCAAGTTCGCTTGCGGGTGACCGTGCTGAATTCAAGCCGGATATTAAATATTTAACCATGAATTTGACAGAGTCTGAATTGACGGATTTGCAAAAAAAAGCCAAGACGTCCGGGTTTGAGCCGGAAGAAAATCCCGGTATGGTGGGGGGATGTTAAAAGATATTTATTTTTACCGAGTTTCATAATTATTTCTTGTATGTTTTCACAAAAAAACCTAACAATTATGCTGGCAATCACTATTGGTGTCTTGTCGTATCAGACAGCGGCGCTTGCCGGCATGAGCCGTCAATTGGAAGACGCGCAAATTGGGGTGGGTGGTTCTCCCGCGACTGTCAGTTTTACGGATGATGGATCCTCTCCGGCCATGGTTGGCGGCTGCTAAACGAATATACATTTTTTATTTAATTTTGATGTATGAAAACAGAAGAAAAAGAAATGAATCACATTGATGCCGACGAGGAGATGAGAGAATCGGTTTCGGATGATTGTTGTGGTAAAGATCATGGAGAACAGGTTCAAAAAAACAGTCGGTTTTCCGCTCTTGCTAAAAAAAATCCAATCAAGGCGCTGTGGGTGATTCTTGTGGTCGTGCTTGTGGCCAATATAGCGGCAATGACCTTCTTTACGGTTACCGTAAACAGCAAGCTGAGTGACGCGGTTGAGTTGGTACGGCCGCAGGAAGGAACACTGACACTTGTTCTTCCATCAAACTGTCCGGTGTGCGGAGATTTGTCCGCTCAAAAAAAGATGGTGTCTTCTCAAAATATCGAACTGCTCGACGATCGGGTGGTTTCCGCCGACAGTACCGAAGGGAAGACTGTCATTGAGAAATTTGGTATCAGAAAGCTTCCGGCGCTGGTATTTGTGACGGATGAGAAAATAAAAGACCGGCTTGCTCGCGCGCTTGAGCAGGGGGCGCGCCCGGTTGGAGAGAACACACTTCTTTGGGAACAGGAGCAGCCTCCGTACATGGATGCTCAATCAACAGAAGTGACAGGACTTGTGGGAGCCACGTATCTAACGGATAAAGACTGCATAGAGTGTTATGATGTGCAAAAAATCATGCGACCCATACTGCAACAGTTTGGCGTGGTGATTGTGTCCGAGGATATTGTTGATGTATCAGACGCGCGTGGAAAGGAATTGGTTGAGAAGTACACAATGACACGCGTCCCGGCTCTGCTCCTTTCGTCGCAAGCGAGTGCGTATAGCGCGCTGGAACAAGTATGGGGGCAGGTCGGGACGGTTGAACAAGACGGGGTCTTTGTCTTTCGGGATCCCGCCCGAGTTGGCGCTACCTATAAAGACCTGGAAATAGGTAAAACGGTTGCTCCTGACAGCGGGGCATAGAGCGCTTGGAAGTGCTTTGTCGGTGCTGTATACTACACTAAATAATTTGAATCATATGGATAAACAGGCGCGCATCTACATTGTCGCTCTTCGTATGGCATTGGGCTGGCTTTTTTTCTATGCAGGCATCACCAAATTGGTCAACCCCGCGTGGAGCGCCGCGCCGTACATATCAGCAGCCAAGACATTTGGTGGGTTGTATTCATGGTTCACCACGCCCGGCGTCATAGATGTGGTAAACGTACTCAACGAATGGGGGCTGACACTGATTGGTGTTTCGCTTATCGTCGGTGCGTTTGTCCGTGTCTCCAGCGTGCTTGGAGTCGTGCTCATGGTGCTGTACTATCTTCCTATTCTCGATTTCCCGACGGTCGGCGCGCATGGCTACATTGTTGACGAGCATGTTATTTATGCAGCCGCCCTGTTGGTTCTTTACGCGACCAAATCGGGTCATGTGTGTGGCGCGGATGTACGGCTTAAAAAAATAACATGGTTAAAAAAAGTAATATAACACCTGAGAAAGGGGGTGACATTATGAAAGAACATTGTAACATGTGGAAGTGTTCCAACCGGGTTGGACTCTTCCTTGTCGCATTGTACGTTATCTGTTTTGCCTGGTTTTTTGTTCATCCGGTTGAACCAGATTTGCATCTGCGATTGTTGCGGCTCTCGTACTTTGGATTTGACGGTATGAATATTGTCAGCTTTATTGCCGGCGCGATTCAGACGTACATTTGGGCATATATCGGAGTTGGGATTTGGCATGTGACCGGTTGCTGCCTTAAGAGCGGATCGTGCGAAAAAAAATAAGAACGCAGATCAGAGGCAAAATACGTTTTGCCTCTATCCGCGTTCTTATTGTGTGTAAAAGAAGTGAATTACTTTATATCAAAATTACTGTGTATGAAAAAAGAACTATATCCAATAGTCGGCATGCACTGCGCATCGTGCAAAAAAAATATAGAGCGCATGGTTGGGAAACTTGATGGTGTACAGAGTGTGAACGTGAATTACGGTACCGAAGTCATGACTGTGGAGTACGACGGATCGGTAGACACATTGGAGGGAATTGCCGCCGCGGTCAAAAAAGCCGGTGGATACACCATGGTGATGAGTGATGCCGGGTTGGTGGTAGCATCAATGCCGGAGGCAAAAAAAATGCAGACAGATCAGCATGATATGGCCGGCATGAAAGGCGGGATGAAAAAAGGACACCACGACCACGCATCCATGCTCAAAAAAGAACAATATCAAAAGTTGAAAAAGACGGTACTGTTTGTGGGGATTGGGGCGTTGCCTTTTTTGGCGCTCATGATACTGGATCTTGCGGGCAAAGATATATCGGATGCGTTTGGCACTGTACTTTTTTCCGGCGGTTTCGCACTCAGTACGTTGTTTTTGATGCAATTTTTGCTGACAACTCCGATTTTGTTTTGGGGCGGATCACAAATTTTCGTCAGCGCGTGGCGCGCGCTGAAGGTAAAGAGCGCGAACATGGACACCTTGATCGCACTTGGCACCTTTACCGCCTGGTTTTTTTCAAGCATTGTCACTTTTGCGCCGGGACTTTTGGGGGAACATGGCGGTGACACTTTTTTTGAAGCAGCCGTTTTTATTACGTTTTTCATTTTGCTTGGCCGTCTGCTTGAAGCCAGGGCAAAGGGACAGGCGGGCGAGGCTATAAAGAAACTGCTTGAGCTGCAGGCAAAAGAAGCAACAGTCATTCGTGATGGAAAAGAAATGAAGGTACCGATTGAAGACGTGGTGAAAGGCGACACTATATTGGTTCGTCCGGGTGAAAAGGTGCCGGTGGATGGTGTCATTATAGAGGGTGCCAGTACGATTGATGAATCCATGGTGACGGGCGAGTCTATTCCTTCGGAAAAAAAAGTCGGAGACGCGGTGGTTGGCGCGACTATCAATAAAACGAGCGCGTTTCGGTTTCGCGCAGAGCATGTGGGCAGTGAGACCATGCTTTCACAGATCATAAAAATGGTGCAGGAAGCGCAGGGGAGCACTGCGCCGATTCAAAAGCTTGCGGATCAAGTGTCCGGTGTGTTTGTCCCGATTGTGATTGCGATTGCCGCGCTTGCGTTTTTGTTTTGGTTGTATGCCGCCCCGTCGCTTGGTCTTGTCGCTGTAGATACCGGCATGCTCCAGTTGGCCGTGTACATAGCTACAACCGTGCTTATTATCGCTTGCCCATGCGCGTTGGGGTTGGCAACGCCCACGGCCGTCATGGTGGGAACCGGCAAGGCCGCGCGTCATGGTATTTTGATAAAGGACGCGGAAGCATTGGAGCGCGCGCATAAAATAAAAGCGATTGTGTTTGACAAAACCGGAACATTGACACAAGGCAAGCCGGAAGTGGTCGGCTCTGCGTACACAGATGAGAAGGAAGCGAACACGCTGCTTGGCATGGCATACGCGCTTGAGCATTTGTCCGAGCATCCACTCTCGGATGCGATTGAGAAGCATGCGGCATCTAAGGGAAGTGGTGACAAAGGCCTGCCTGTTAAGGATTTTTTGGCAGTGGAAGGCCGTGGTGTCTCCGGTGTGGCCGGCGGTAAAAAGGTATTGATCGGAAACGCTCGGCTCATGAGTGAACACGATATTTCTTTGAGCGAGGATCTGAAGAAACGAGCGGATGAATTCGTTCAAAAAGGGCAAACACCGATTTACATGAGTGTTGATGGAGCGCATGTAGCAGTCTTTGCGCTTGCTGACACAATAAAAAACGAGTCAAAAGAAGCCATTCAGGCACTGCGCGGGCTGGGGATTCGCGTGGTGATGATGACAGGGGATAACAGCGCAACGGCCAATGCCATTGCCAAACAATTGGGGATAGATGAAATCATGGCTGACGTGTTGCCGCAAGACAAGGCGCGAAACCTGGAAGAACTTCAGAAAAGAACAGATGGCATTGTGGCGATGGTGGGTGATGGCATCAATGACGCGCCGGCTTTGGCACAGGCCGATATCGGCATTGCCATGGGGACGGGAACCGACGTCGCCATAGAGGCCGGGGATATTGTTTTGGTAAAAGGGACACTGGATAAGGTTATTGAAACAGTCAAAATATCCAAGCGCACGCTGACTATTATCAAGCAAAATTTGTTTTGGGCCTTTGGATATAACATCATTGCTGTCCCTCTTGCCGCCGGACTGTTGTATCCGGCATTCGGGCTGCTACTCTCACCTATTGTCGCCAGCGCGGCCATGGCGCTCAGTTCTGTCTCGGTGGTGCTCAACAGTATTCGAATCAAATACCGATCATAGTATGAAACAAGTAACCTATTGTATCGATGGCATGCATTGCGCGTCGTGCGAGCTTTTGATTGAGCAGCGGATATTGGAAGAAAAAGGCGTGACGGCCGCGGATGCGTCCATAGGAAATAAGACGGTCACGATTATTGGCAAAAATTGGGTACCGTCGGTTGATCAACTGAATGCTTGGTTTAAAGAAGACGGGTATACCTTTGGCAGAACACCAATACGAAAAAAGCGAGAGCCATTATTGTATGTTGTCGAAGGCAAGCAAGGCATTCAGCTGGACAGGCGGGAGCTTTCGCGTCGATTTCATATGCTTGGTCGGGTGGCCATTGTTATTGCTGTGCTGTGGTTGGTGTCACGGCTGGGGTTGTCTCAATATGTCAATCTTGGAAACAGCTCCGCGCTTGGATTGTTTTTTGTGTTTGGCGTGGTGGCGGGGCTCTCAAGTTGTGCCGCTTTGGTGGGAGGGGTGCTGCTTTCCATGACAAAAGCGTGGAATGAGGCTTTACCAAAAGAGGCATCGCTCCCCGTAAAATTGGTTCCGCACCTGTATTTTCACGGTGGGCGTTTGTTTTCGTACGCAGTGTTTGGCGCGATATTGGGTGGTATTGGTCAGATATTCTCGTTTGATTCTGCTATATTTTATGCCATAGTAACCATGAGCGTGTCGCTTATAATGCTGTTGATTGGATTACAAATGGCAGGTGTCGAGTGGGCAGAACGATTTCAAATTCGACTGCCAAAAAGTATCACTCGTCGCATTAGTGTCTCCGACCATGCCCTCCATAGGCACATGCCCTTTGCTGTTGGTGCCGGCACCATATTGCTGCCATGCGGGTTTACGTTGGCGGCAGAAGCCATCGCCCTGTCAAGTGGTAGCGCGGCTCGTGGTGCAAGTATGATGATCCTGTTTGTGTTGGGGACAGCCATTCCATTATTTTTGATTGGATTGGCAAGCATTAAAGGAACAGAACAACCCAAACGAAAAAGGATGTTTTCTTTTTACGCCGGTGTGGTTCTTGTGTTGTTTGCACTGTATAACACAAACGCGCAGTTCAATGTGCTGGGGTGGCCAAGTGTCAGTGACGTGTTGGCTCGAGGGAACACCGAATCTCGCGCGGCAGTTTCGAAATCACCAGACTCCCCAAAGGGAACGCAGATTCTTAGCATTACCGCGAAAGGATTTGAATATACCCTGACAAGCGGGGCAAGCATTCAATCCGGGATCCCTACCACATTGCTTGTGGATAATCAGGGGATGGTGGGATGCGGCCTGTATATGGCATCACGTGGGCTTATTCCTGGGTCTGTTGCATTGACCCCGGGCATGAACACCATAGACTTGGGCAAACCAAAAAAAGGGACATATAAAATTTCTTGCACTATGGGTATGGTGGCACCGGTGGTTGTCCGTGTTATATAGTGGAATGTGCTGAATGAGTCCCTCTTGCCAATGAGCTGAAATATTGTAGAATACCACCATGAAAAAAAGGTGGTATTTTATTGTAGTCATGTGTTTGATCGTTGGGCTCTGCGCGGCCTATTTTTTACGTGCAAAAACAGTGGAGCCAACAGAAGATCAATTGCGTGAACAAGCCGAGCAGCAAGCTATTGATGATTTTTTGGAGCAGCGGCGTGCGTCGCAGCTCGAGGGAACGGATGTTGATCCGTTTGGAGATGATGATTTGGTACGTGTGTTGCTTGTGGGGCTTGACTCGCGCGCAGGTGACAGCGCGGGACACTGTGATGCCATTCAACTGTTTGAAATAAATAGAGAATCGCAGACAGTGAACATCACCGCGGTTCCGCGCGGGACGTATTCACCGCTGCCGCCGGGTACGGGCACTACATCGACGGATTATTATGTGTCCAATGCGTGCGGTCTTGGCGGTTTGAAATATGGTATCGGCCAAATAGAACGAATACTTGGGAAAAAAGCCGATCATTTGGTTATTGTCGGTTTTTCAGAAACCTTGGGAATATTACGGTATCTTAAATTGCCAACCACCGAAACACTGCAATGGCTTCGTCATAGGCAGGGGTATGCCATTGGTGAGCCGCAGCGAGCGCGCAATCATTCCACGTTTTTGAAAGAAATGTTGGTTCGGTATACACCGGATGAGACCTCGACGTTTGATACGGCCTTGCAATATATAGTATACAAAACAGTAAAGACAGATCTTTCTTTTTCAGGCGCAGAGCGGATTGTTGACGCGCTTTCGTCTATGCAACTTACCGACCATCCGGAGCGTATTGCGCTCTCTATGCGGCCGGCGTACAGTGTGCAAGACATTGCCTATGATCCGGAACAGGTGAGTGAATATGTAGCCGGCATGATTGAACCCATTAAAAAAAGGTTATCTCCCAACGACTATTCAGGAGCCGATGTGGAGACGGTTCAAGACGTGCTTCTTGCAACAGTGGCAGAGCATAAAAATGATTCAGAATTTGTTGTGTGGGCGTTTGACAATCATATTTGGCTCCAAGTTGAAGATGAACAAACACGTGATGAAATGCAGTACGATATCACGACGCGCTATCTGGCATCACTTGAAAATAAAGAAGAAAGAGATCGTATTTTGGGTGATTATATATTGGAAATGGAGTATCGGGGTCTTGTATCATGGCAGCAGCAAGCGCTCCTTCTTTTGCGTGATGAACTGACCGTTGAGGCGACGACGACTCCGTCGCCTTGACAGATCGCTATGTTTCGTCTATACTCTGGTGGCTCTCGATGTTGTCACTGTTTCACCGCTGGTGAGCAATGATACATGGGAGTCATTTTCTTTTATATGCAAATACGAAATATTGCGATTATCGCGCACGTGGACCATGGGAAAACACGGTTGACGGACGCGTTGATGCGTCAGACAGGCATGATTACGGATGATTCTGTGAGCATGGACTCCAACGATCTTGAAAAAGAGCGTGGCATTACGATTTATTCAAAAAATACATCAGTTTTTTATCCATCGGCAGGCTCCGGAAAAGAGCCTACCAAGATCAACATTGTGGACACGCCGGGCCATGCGGATTTTGGCTCAGAAGTGGAACGGGTACTGCGCTCCATTGATTCCGTATTGCTGGTCGTAGACGCGCAAGAAGGACCAATGCCGCAGACAAAATTTGTGCTTCGCAAGTCACTTGAGCTTGGGTTACAGCCTATTGTTGTGCTAAACAAAATCGACAAACCAGCTGCCAGACCCGAGTGGGCGCATGACAAAGTACTTGAATTGTTTATGGATTTGGGTGCGAACGATGAGCAGCTCAATTTTCCAACAATTTATGCCATTGCAAAAGAGGGTGTTGCCAAATATAAGCTGGAAGATGAGTCAAAAGATTTGACACCGCTTCTTGATATGATTTTGCAACATGTGCCACCGGCTCCATCTGATGTGGCAAAACCATTTGCGTTTCAGCCATTCAACTTGGCATACGATAATTATTTGGGACGCATGGGTATTGGGCGCGTGTATCAAGGCGTGTTAAATCAGGGCGATAAAGTGTTTGTAAAAAAACATTCCGGAGAGGTAATTCCGGGCACCATTACCAAGCTTTTTACCTTTGAAGGCATGAGCCGAAAAGAAACCACGGAAGCGGTGGCAGGAGATATTGTTATGATTGCCGGGCTGCCTGATATTTATATCGGTGACACAGTCTGCGTTGAACAAAATACAGAATTGCTGCCGGCGATTCGCATTGACGAGCCAACGATTTCGCTTCGTTTTTTGGTGAACAATTCTCCGTTTGCGGGGCGTGAAGGGAAATATGTGACAGGGCAACAGTTGAAGGAACGACTTGAAAAAGAGTTGGAAGTGAATGTTGGATTAAAAATTGATTTTGGCGCCGGTGAGTATAGTACGGTGTATGGCCGAGGCGAGCTGCATATTGCCGTGCTTTTGGAAAATATGCGCCGTGAGGGATTTGAAGTCCAAGTGTCTCAACCACAGGTTATTATCAAAGATATAGACGGTGTAAAGAATGAGCCGTTTGAAGCGGTTACGATTGATGTTCCGGAAGCGTATTCGGGCGTGGTTATAGAAAAAATGGCAAAGCGCAAAGGACAAATGACCAGCATGCTGCCGGAGCAGTCGCACACGCGCATGATTTTTGAAATTGCGACACGCGGACTTTTGGGATACAAAAGTGAGTTTGTGGTGGATACGCGTGGTGAAGGCATTTTGTGCAGTGAAGTGATTGGGTTTCGTCCACATGTTGGTGACATAGAAAAGCGCGATGTCGGTTCCATGATTTCGGGCGAGACCGGTAAAGTATTGGGATATTCATTGGCAAATTTGCAGCAACGCGGCACGCTGTATGTGGAACCGAATGTCGACGTCTATGAAGGACAGGTGATCGGCAATACCGCCAAAGGACTTGATATGACCGTGAATCCGATCAAGGGCAAGCAGCTGACCAACATGCGCGCGAGCGGCTCGGACGATGCGTTGAATCTGACACCGCCCAAAGAACTAACACTGGAATCGGGGCTTGAAATCATGTCGGAAGATGAATATTTGGAAGTAACGCCCAATAGTGTCCGGCTTCGGAAACAGCATCTTAAAGAAGTCGAGCGGGTTCGCGCGACGCGAAAAAAGTAAAAAAACGCCCATTGACATGATGGGCGTTTTTTGATACGATCCGATAATCTCTTTTTACGGGTTAACAAAATTATTATGCTAAATAGAGCCAAAAAATTGTTTCACAGAGATCGTCCAAGCATTCGTTTTATAAAAAAACATCCGTTATTGACGGCCATTGCCCTTATCTTTTTAATTTTTCTCGCCGGCCGGGTGCTTGCCGCCCTTCGTCCGGAAGCAGTTCCTGAGCGGGCAGAGCAAATAAAATCTGTTGAATTGATGCGCGTGAGTGATATAAACCAGGAATTATCCGCTGTACAGACCACGGGAGAGGTGGAAGCGTTGCAACAGGTGGAGTTAAAAAGTGAAGTATTCGCAAAAATAACGCGCGTGCATGTGACCTTGGGTCAACGAGTTTCAGCCGGTCAGTTGCTTATGAATTTTGACGCAGGAAATTTGGCTGCACAGCGTGATCAAGCGGCTGCCGAAGTAGATAGAGCCATTGCGGCGAAGGCACAATTGCAGGCGCAGGTTTCGGTTGCCGAGGCATCACTGGATAGAACAAAGAGTGCCACTGAAAATGCTGTGGCTGCAGCGAAAAGTGCGCTTGCGCTTGCTCAAAATAATTTGTTACTGAATCATGACACACTAAACAGTCGTATTGTTCAAGATGCGTTTGATAACGCGCGTGGTACGTTTGTGAGTGCGCAAAGCGCGATGACCACCGTATTGATGACGGCGGACTCAATTGTTGGAATTGATAATGAAGGTATCAATGATTCGTATGAAGCGAAGCTGGCCGGGTATGACCTCAATACGCTCAGCCGCGCAAAGCGAACGTATCGTCAAATACGTGCTCAAAAAAGATCCTTTGATGTGACATTCACCAATGGGATTGCTCCGGATCAAAATATTGAAGATGCATTGGGGCAAACAGCGGATCTTCTTTTGGAATATCAACGTCTGATGTCCGACGTCTCGGATGTATTGGCTAACACAGCTCCCTCGCCTGAAGGAGCAATGAGTCAGGCGGTGTATGATGGATTGGTTGGGAACATCCAAGGCGCTCGCGGTATCGTGACCGGTCAATATAGCGCGGTCATCGCGCAGCAGCAGGCCATTGCCAACGCAAAAAATGCAGCTGATAATACAGAAGTGACATACAATCAGGCAGTGCGAAATCTTCAGGCCGTGGAAGCACAGGCCAAAGCGGAGGTGGCCACTGCGGAAGCGCAGCTGGCGCAAGCACGGGCGGCTATCGCATCGCAAGATGCGCTGATTGCTGGCGCACGGGCGCAGGTTCGTAGTATAAACGCCTCACTTGGTAAAACAAGCATTCGGACGCCTATCAGCGGAACTATCGGAGTTTTGCCTGTTCGCGTCGGTGAGTTGGTGAATTCCGGTTCTGTTGTCGCATCGGTTGTAAATACCAAAGGATTGCAGATTCGTGCCTATTTAGGTGCTGACGAGATAAACGGGATTTCGGTGAACGGCAGTGTCCGCGTTGACAATCGATTTGATGCCGTTGTGTCACATGTTGCACCAAGTATTGATCCGGCAACGCGTAAAGTGGAAGTGATTGTTATTGTGACGGAGACCGATGCCCCAATCGTTGTTGGTGATTTTGTTGACGTGTCCATTGAACCGACAGTAGATCTTTCACCTCAAGAAAGTATATATATTCCGCTTGCCGCTGTTCAAATTGGCGCTGATCGAAAAGCTGTATTTATTGTAAATGAAAGTGGTGTTGTTGAAGCAAGATCAGTGGAGGTTGCCAGAATTTCAGGGGATAAAGTCGAAATTACCAGTGGGCTTGAGGATATTGAATTTATTGTTGCGTCAGTCCGTGGTATTGAAGAGGGGCAAACAGTGAATATTTTGTAACATGGACATGCAAGGCAAAACAATTTGGGATTTTTTTATTGACCATTATCGGTTTACGTTTATTTTGTCTACCGCAATTCTTTTATTTGGCTTGTTTGCCATTGTGCAGCTACCAAAAGAATCAGATCCGGAAGTGAATATCCCTATTGTGGTTGTGGCAACACCATTTCCCGGTGCCAGCCCAATTGACGTGGAAGAGCTTGTGACCAATCCGTTGGAAGATAAAATAAGCGGTCTTTCGGATATAAAAAGTATTGATTCAACTTCTCGTGGGGGTGTATCTTCCGTGGTGGTTGAATTTGAAGCAAAGGCAGACAGAGAGCAAGTTATCGCAGACCTCAAGGATGCTGTAGATGAAGCGGTTGTTGACTTACCAGAAGAGGCAAAAGATCCGATTATTCAAGAAATAACTGTAAGCGATTCTGCTTTTTTGCAAATGTCACTTGGTGGACCATTTCGGACAGCGGAATTGACTGAATTCGCCAATCAAATCAAGGATGAAATTGAGCGTGTGAGTGGCGTGTCAAAGGTGCAAGTCATTGGTGGGCACGAAAAGCAAATTCAAATTGTCGTAAATAAAGCGCAGCTTGATACATTTGGTATTTCAATTGCGCAAGTTACGCGCGCTGTATCTTCTGCAAACAGTGATATTCCGATTGGTGCGATTGAAACTGCCGGTGAAGCGTTTAATATCCGGTTGGCCGGACGCCTTGAAAATTTGCAAGATATTGAACGGGTGCCCGTTGCCAGCGTAAGCGGTGTGCCTGTCCGTATTTCAGATATTGCGACTGTTGTGCAAGGTGTGAGCGAGCAGACGAGCATCTCTCGCATGACCATAGATAATAAAACAGCAGAACCTGCTGTTACCCTTTTGATGTATAAACAATCAGGAGGAGACATTGTGAAGACATCGGCTGCAGTAAAAAAAACAATGCAGCAAATTGTTGATGAAGAATTGCCAGATGGTGTAAAGACCCTCGAAATCATCGATCTTGCGGAATATGTGAAAAGTGATTTGACGTCACTATCGAGAAACGGCATTGCGACGGTTGTCATTGTCTTTCTTATTTTGTTTGTAATTTTGGGCTTTCGTGAAGCCATTATGGCGGCTATTGCCATACCGTTTTCATTTTTAATGACGTTTGCGTACTTGTCATATATTGATTTAACGATCAATTTTATGACACTTTTTTCTCTCATTTTATCGCTCGGAATTTTGGTCGACAGTGCTATTGTGATTAATGAGGGGATGAATAGAGAACTCAAAAGCGGTCTCAATCCATTTGACGCGGCAAAAAAAGTGGTGCGCGAATACCAGTGGCCCCTTATTGCAGGTACATTAACCACGGTCTTTGCCTTTGTCCCAATGTTGTTAACCAGTGGTATTATTGGTCAATATATCAAAAGTATTCCACTCACTGTCAGTGGTGTTCTCATTTCGTCATTGTTTGTTGCTCTTGGCTTGGTAACGACTCTCTCGGCTGTGGTGGCTACCTATCAGCGTAAAAAAAGAGCTGTGGACTATGCACGGCCGGCTCGGCTCGCTCGCATTGATGTGTATGTGGAAGGGTTGCAAAAAAGATATCGCGTTTTTGTGGAAGGCATGCTTTTAGATAGAAAAATGCATAAACGAATTATCCGTTGGACTGTGTTGATGATGATTATCAGTTATTCGTTACCGGCCCTTGGCGCGCTCAAGGTCAACATGTTTCCAAATTCAAATGAGCCACAGTTTGCCATTGATTTTGAAATGCCGATTGGAACACCGGTTGAGCGCACAAGCGAATTGATTGAGCGTATTGAGCAGCAATTACAGCAAGATCCGCGTATTACATCGTATGTTGTTAATGTTGGACAGGCATCCGGAGCCGGAAGTACTGCCAGCACTGGAAACGGGCATCAAGGGTATATTACAGTGAAGCTGGTGGAAAAAGATCGTCCGACAAGCAGCGAGTTCGTTGATACCTATCAAAAAAAACTTGATCAGCTGCAGCCCGGTATTGTTCGAGTAAGCCAAGGGAATTTTGGTCCACCAAGTGAAGCCCCAGTTGTGGTAACAATATTGGGAGAGGATTTGGATACACTTGATCGGTTGGCGCGTGATTTTGAACAGTTGCTTAAAACAATTGATGGCACTCGAAATGTACAGAGTACGGTTGAACAAACAAATGGAGAGTTTGTGCTGCATGTTGATCGTGTCAGAGCTGCGCGGTATGGATTGTCTACAATTGATGTTGCTCTGTCACTTCGCAATGCCATTGCAGGTACTGTTGCCACATCGGTGAACCAGGGCGGCGATGATGTTGACATTGTGGTTCGAACAGCACTCAATAGTAAGCAGCAAAAAGCTGCCAAAACAGATATTGAAACAATCCGTGGGTTAACTATCACAACGCCAACGGGAGAAGTTCCACTATCAAGCATTGCGGACATTACACTGGACAATAGCCGAGCGCGTATTGAACATCAAGATAGTGAACGGATTGCAAAGGTGACCGGTTTTACCGAAGGAAAAGCAACCGCCATTGATATTTTTGCTGGCATAGATTCCAGAATGGATGAAATTGATATTCCTGACGGATACACTATTCAGCTTGGTGGAGAAAATGAAGATATTAATCAGTCATTTACAGACATGTTTCGTGCCATGATTTTGTCTGTCTTCTTGATTGCCGCACTGCTTGTGCTTCAATTCAATTCGTTTAAACAAAGTTTGATTATTTTGACCACCATTCCACTTGCTATGATTGGCGTGTTCCCGGGGCTTACGTTGTTGAATTTGCCGCTGAGTTTTCCGGGGATTATCGGTATTGTTGCGCTTGTGGGCATTGTGGTGAATAACGCCATTATTCTTATTGATAGAATTAATGCGGCCAAACAAGAAGGCATGAGCACTGATGCTGCGATTGCCGATGCCGGAGAATCGCGACTCAAACCGATTATCATGACGACTATTACCACAGTCTTGGGAATCCTTCCTTTGGCGCTGACAGAAGAAGTATGGCGATCTTTGGGATTTGCCATTATTTTCGGACTTATTTTTTCAACATTTTTGACACTCTTTTTTGTCCCCATGCTCTACAAACGGTGGATACAGGACTAGACAAAAACCCCGTTCACACGGGGTTTTTTGAGGGGAAATATGGTACCATATATATGTATGGATACCGCGCTCAAACACTCCCTAGACACTGCTCCTGGCACCCTGTGCATAACAGATCCCCATGGGGTCATTTTGTATGTAAACGGGGCCATAGAGAAGCGTACCGGCTTTATGCCAGCTCAGGCTATTGGTCTTAAACCGGGTAATGTGTGGGGAGGGCATATGCCAAGGCAGTACTACAGAGATTTGTGGGGCACTATCGAAAGGGAACGGCAGCCATTTGTGAGCGCCATAGAGAATAAAAAAAAGAATGGGACTATCATCTACGATACCGCTCATATTGCGCCCATTGTTCGGCCGGACAAAAGCATTGCCTATTTTATGGAGGTACATCCCGTAGAGCAGTCCGCGTCGTTTTCTGATAATTTTTATTGTCGGGTGAAAGCGGCTGTTGCGGGTGACCCTAAGGCTTTAACTCTGTCGGTTTTGGGCGGTTGGTTGGGGGCACAGCTGCCGCATGATATACCTGATACCCTCGATAGGGTGCTTCAGCATCTTTTAATTGCTCCTACCCGGGAAGATTTTTCAGATCGTCACGACGACGCTGTTCTTGTTGTAATGGCACAGCGAGATTCTGCGGATTTTGGTAAAATTTTTGAAAAATACCATGAGGACATACAGCGATTTTTCTTTCGACGGGTAAGCAGTGGTGAGGTGGCGTCTGATCTGGCGCAGGATGTCTTTATTCGGGCGTATGAGGCGCTTCAGACGTTTGTGGTGGGAAATGCCAGTTACAAGACGTATTTGTTACGAATAGCACACAATGTGTTGGTGAATTTTTATAGAAAAAAGGGGACAGTTCCTTTGGAGGACGATTGTCTCTTCGTTGATCCTACATCTGAATCCTATGGGCAGATATGCTTACTTTGGAATCAAATAGGGACGTTATCCGAGACCGAACAGACTGTTCTTGAGCTAAAATATAAAAAGGATTGGAGTGTCCAAGAAATTGCCGGCCACTTGAATAAAACAGAAAATGCCATAAAGTTACATTTATCACGTTCCAGGAAAAAACTCCGAGATTTGTTGCACGACTAGCGTGACACCTTTTACCGTGTTGGTGTGTTTACTCCTTATACAAGGAGTCTTTTTTTATTGATAACCCGTGCCTATGCCATTGTACAAGATACAAAAGAGAAACGGTGAAGTGGTTGACTTTGATAGCAGAAAGATAGAACGGGCATTGCATGCCGCGCTCAAGGCGACACATAGCGGAGACCACTCTGCTGCGTTTGTACTGACACAGGACGTGTTGGTTCAGGGAAATGACATGTTTCCGGATCGTATTCCCTCTGTAGAAGAAATTCAGGATTTAGTGGAGCAGGTTCTTATTCAGGCCGGCTATGCCACGACAGCCAAAGCATACATTTTGTACAGGGCAAAGCGAGAAGAAAGACGGCAGGATAGAAATGTCGTGGTTGACGTGGAAAAGACGATTGATGAGTATCTGCAAAAATTGGACTGGCGCGTAAACGCAAATTCCAACCAGGGATATTCCTTGGGCGGTATGATTTTGAATACGGCCGGCAAGGTCACCGCGAACTATTGGTTGTCGCATGTGTATCCGCAAGGGATTGGTGATGCGCATCGTAATGCTGATGTGCATATTCATGATTTGGATATGTTGTCCGGCTATTGTGCCGGCTGGAGTCTCCGCGCCCTTCTTGAAGAAGGGTTTAATGGCGTGAGCAACAAGATAGAATCAGGGCCACCGAAGCATTTGAGCTCAGCGGTTGCGCAGATGGTCAATTTTTTAGGAACGCTTCAAAATGAATGGGCCGGCGCACAAGCATTTTCCAGTTTTGACACCTACATGGCGCCTTTTGTGAAAAAGTTTGAAATGGAGCTGCGCAATAGTTTGGCGGATGATGGCATTCGGTTTGCTACGCCAGATGCCCTGGAGACGTATGTGCACAATCAGGTGTACGAATATGTTCACCAAAACATTCAGTCGTTCGTCTTTAACATGAACATCCCGTCTCGATGGGGGACACAGACGCCATTTACCAATATCACACTTGATTGGATATGTCCGGAAGATTTAAAAGCAAAACGTTTGATATTGGGCGGTAAAGAATTTGAGTATTCTTTTGGAGAATTGCAAAAAGAGATGGACATGGTCAATAAAGCGTTCATAGAGGTCATGACAAAAGGCGACGCGAAAGGTCGTACATTCACGTTCCCAATTCCAACATACAATATTACAAAAGATTTTGACTGGAACGATCCAAAAACAATACCGTTATTCGAGATGACCGCCAAATACGGGACGCCGTACTTTCAGAATTTCTTGAATTCAGACCTGAATCCCGGTGATGTGCGTTCTATGTGCTGTCGTTTACAGCTTGATCTTAAAGAGCTAAAAAAACGTGGAGGTGGTTTGTTTGGTTCGGCTGAAATGACCGGATCACTCGGTGTGGTTACCATCAACATGGCACGCATAGGGTATTTGTACAGGGGGGACAAAGAACAGTTTATTGAACGCGTGTCATATTTGATGGAATTGGCCAAAACATCACTTGAAATAAAACGAAAAGAAATTCAAAAATGGATCGATCGGGGACTCTTTCCATATACCAAACGATATTTGGGATATTTGAGAAATCACTTTTCAACTGTTGGGGTCAATGGGTTGAATGAAGCCATTCGCAATTTTACCGCTGACAAACACGATATTACGAGTGAGTGGGGGCATGCGTTCGCCGAAGAAATTTTGGACATGATGCGTGACAAATTGCAACAGTTTCAGGAAGAAACAGGGAATATGTACAATTTGGAGGCGACTCCCGCCGAGGGAACCACGTATCGTTTTGCCAAAGAAGATAAAAAACGATTTGCCGATATTTTGCAGGCGGGGACAGATGAGTCACCCTATTACACCAACTCATCTCAAATTCCTGTTGGTTACACCGATGATTTGTTTGAAGCGCTTGATCTGCAAGATAGTTTGCAAACAAAGTATACCGGAGGGACGGTTTTTCACTGCTATATGAGTGAGCGTATCAGCAGCCCGGAAATGTGTCGTGATTTGGTTCGAAAAGTATTAAGTCGCTATCGTCTGCCCTACATCACCATTACGCCAACATTTTCCATTTGTCCCAAGCACGGATATTTAGCCGGTGAATTTGATTATTGCCCTCGGTGTGATGAAGAAAATGGGACAAGCGGCGAGCGATTTGAAATGGCAATCCGAGTTCCACATATGGAGATAGTGAAACAGGCGTAAACAACACATAATATTTAATGCGTAAATATATCATATATGACAGCACCAAAAGAGCGGACGCGTTGTGAAGTGTGGACACGGGTTATGGGGTATCATCGGCCCGTATCGCACTTCAATATTGGAAAGAAAAGCGAACACTATTCAAGGAAGCACTTTACCGAATGTGCCGCGGCAAATAAGGCATTCGTGGCACAATATTCAGAAACATGCGCCTAAGTGCTGTTCAAAGATTTACTATTTTGGATTATCCCGAGCATGTTGCGTGCATAGCGTTTACACCGGGATGCCAGTTTCGGTGTGGATACTGTCACAATCCGGAATTTGTATTACCCGAAAAATTGAAAAATCTGAAATCCAGCTTTATTCCTGAGGAATCTTTTTTTTCTTTTTTGGATGAACGAAAAGGCAAACTCGACGGCGTGGTTGTCAGCGGAGGAGAACCAACCATTCACAAAGATCTTCCCCTGTTTTTGCAGACAATCAAAGATAAAGGATTTTTGGTAAAATTGGACACCAATGGGAATAATCCGGATGTGCTTTCAACTCTCATTGAGCAGGACGTGGTAGACTATGTGGCAATGGACTTGAAGACAGCACTTGCTGATTACCCACGGCTTGTGGGGCCACGCGTTGATACGGACAAGCTTCGGGAAAGCGTTATGATTCTTATGAATGGGACGCTGCCGTATGAATTTCGATCAACCCTTGTACGAGAATTTCATACACCGGATGTGATTGAGTCTATGGCACAGGACATTCGCGGAGCTACAAAATTGTTTTTGCAAACGTTTCGTCCGGGTATAACATTGAATCCTGCGTATGGGTTGTATCATCCCTTTACGAACGATGAGATGGTACAGTTACAAAAAAAATTTTCATTATTTGTAGATGATGTATCCATACGCACGTAGGCATATTTACCTGCGTGTAGGAAAGTATTTAGGTTCTTCCACAGAGTTTTAGCGCATACGGGTATCTCAATCCAAGATTTTTCTTTATACTAAATAGATACACTGTTTATTCTTAACACACACAGAGTATGTTCCACTTTGACGGAGACGGCGCGATGCCGTCAGATGACTCAACAATGGCAGCACCGGCTGGCGACGCACAAATGCCAGCAGGCGGCTCAGATATGCCAATGCCAGAGGCACCGGCAGCACCGGAGACACCAGCCGCGGACGAAGCAATGCCGGCTGGCGATGCACCGGCTGCCATGTAATTGTACTGTTAAAAAGAGACTGGGGTTCGCTCCGGTCTCTTTTTTGTTGTATACTATACAGCGATATGAAAATTAGACATCCATTCGCCCTTATTGGGGCACTCGCGTTGCCGCAGCTGGCAGGTATTATTGGATCCATAGCGACCGCACCGGCAATTGACTACTGGTATGCATCACTCAATAAGCCCGCATTGAATCCGCCCAACTGGATTTTTGGGCCGGCATGGTTTTTTCTTTTCATACTCATGGGGATCGCGTGGTATTTGATATTACAAAAAGGCTGGCACCGCGAAAGAGTTCGTAGCGCCAGCTTTTTATTTCTCATTCAGTTGGCAGTGAATTCCTTGTGGTCTATTGTTTTTTTTGGATTCAAGAGTCCCGGCTTTGCCCTTATTGTTATTATTTTTTTCCTTCCCCTCATTGGTTTTACCACCATAACGTTTGATAGAGTGGACAAACGTGCGGCCGCACTCTTGCTTCCATATATGGCCTGGGTTGCCTTTGCCACATATTTGAATGCCGTGATTTGGCTTATAAATTAATTAGTCACTAACCTATAACATATGGAACTTACCATATTGCTCGCGCAACTCTTTGGGATTTTCTTTTTGGTCGGGGGACTCGGGGTATTGCTCAATCGCAAGAAGTATCATGATGCAGACATAGATTTATTGAAAATGCCATCTATAATTTTGGTGGTTGCTTTATTTGTGATGGGAATAGGTTTGTTGATTATTTTGAAACACAATATTTGGACCGCCACCGGTGGCGCCTGGTTAGTGACGTTGCTGGGTTGGATTATGTTTGTCAAAGGCGCTTTGGTGATTCTTGTCCCGGATCTTTTGGACATGTTTAAGAATAAAAATTTCATGCTTCAGTGGTACACAATCGGCGGTCTTGTGTGGATTGTTGCAGGAGCATATCTAACCTATCAGGGTTTTTTTGCTTAAACTGATCAGGCGTTTTATTGGAAACAGTCCCGCCGTACCGGGATTGTTTTTTTATGGGAATAGCGTACTATAGGAATATATGAAGAAACGCATTCTTTTTTGTTTTGTGGCACTCATGGCCCTTCCCGGCATAACCTTTGCGCAAGCGGTGGAGCCGCAAGATCCTCATTTGGAAGAAGTTTTTTATAAAGGAAACGTGATTCAGGTGATAAAGGAAGATGCTGTGGAAGATTTTGGTATTGCAATATTTCGCCAGGTCCTTTCCATTGAAATTGCGGACAAGGATTTTAGTGGCGCGAACCCCGCTTCAATTGTGTACGAAGTGGATGCGGCTCAACGTGAGTCACAGGCATTGCAGGTGGGGGATCGGGTGATTGTATCGCAGAGCACCATTGTGCAGCCCGATGGCTCGGAATCAGACCGCGAATATGTCATAACCGATGTCAACCGTCTGCGTGGGCTGTGGTGGCTGCTTGCCGCGTTCGTGGGTGTGACATTGCTCTTTGCCGGCCGTTACGGGGCACGGGCGTTTCTGGGGTTAATCCTGAGTTTTGTCGTTATCATTTGGTATGTTGTTCCGGGCATAGTGGGGGGAGGCAGTCCATTGTGGGTGAGCTTTAGTGGCAGCGTCGTCATCGCGTCAACGGCATTATTTTTAGCGCATGGTTTCAAGCGTCGAACCGTTATTGCATTTGTCAGTACTATCGCATCGCTTTTGCTGGCGCTTATTTTTTCGTACGTATCAGTAAAAGGGCTTCACTTGTTTGGTGTTGGAAGTGAGGAGGCTTTTTTTCTTCAATTTTCAAATGATATTACAATAAACTTACAGGGATTACTTTTGGGGGGTATTATCATTGGAACACTGGGTGTATTGGATGACGTGACCACAGCGCAAGCGGCAACGGTCGAGGAAATCCATCGGGCAGATGCCGCCCTATCAATTAGGGATTTATACGAACGGGGAATATCAGTGGGGCGTGAGCATATTATTTCTCTTGTCAATACACTGGTATTGGCGTATACCGGAGCATCATTGCCGCTTCTTATTTTGTTTCAGCTATACGAAAAGCCTATTTGGGTCACACTCAATAGTGAGCTTATCATGGAAGAAGTAGTACGAATGATTGTTGGCAGCATGACGCTTATTGTTGCTGTTCCAATTACAACCCTTCTGGCCGCGTATTATTTTGGGAGGGCACAAAAAGGCGCAAATATTGCCAAAATAAGTCAAAAATGATAGGGTTTTGACGCATCATTTATTTTATTATATGCACCATATATCAAACATCGCATCAGAAGTTGGAAAAGAAATCACCATAGCCGGCTGGTTGTACAACAAGCGATCATCAGGCAAGATTGTTTTTTTGGAATTGAGAGATGGATCCGGATTCATGCAGGCCGTGGTGAGTGAAGATGTTGTAGATGAAGCCACGTGGAAGGCCGTCGGTGATATGACGCAAGAGTCGTCATTGAAAGTGACCGGAACTGTTACAGCGCATCCAAAAAAGGAAAACGTTTTTGAATTGCAGGTGACGCATATTGAAATTGTTCAGATTGCACAAGAATATCCTATCACGCCAAAAGAACATGGGCCGGATTTTTTGCTCGATCACAGACATCTGTGGCTCCGCAGCAAACGGCAGTGGGCTGTGCAACGTATTCGAGATGTTATTATTCGTTCTGTGTATGATTTTTATCATGAACACGGGTATGTGAAAGTGGACACACCTATTTTGACGCCAAATGCGTGTGAAGGGGCGACGGAATTATTTGATATAGAATATTTTGATGAGGGAATACTCCATTTGTCTCAATCTGGGCAGCTATATTTGGAAGCCGCTATTATGTCTGTTGGTCGTGGATTTGATTTTGGTCCTGTGTTTCGCGCGGAAAAAAGTAAAACACGCAAACATCTAACCGAGTTTTGGATGATGGATGCCGAAGCTGCGTTCGTGGAGCATGATGAAAATATGAACATGCAGGAGGCGCTTGTAAAATATGTTGTTTCACGATGCTTGGAAAATTGCAAAGTGGAACTTGATATTCTCGAGCGTGACACGACTAAGCTGCACGGTCTGCAAGACCTTCCGTTTGAACGATTGGAATATTCTGAGGCAATTCCAAAATTGCAGGCGCTTGGTTCAGATATTCAATTTGGCGATGACCTTGGTGCAGATGATGAAGAGCTGTTGACTAAAGATTCAGCGGTACCGGTATTTATTCACAAATGGCCAAAGAGCATTAAACCGTTTTACATGAAAGTGGATCCGGGAAATCCGGAACTTGTTTTGAATAATGATTTGATCGGCATTGAAAACGCAGGCGAAATAATCGGTGGATCGCAGCGCGAGGACGATTACGAAACTCTCAAAACGGCCATTGAATCACATGGTCTGGAGGGGCCTGAGTATGAGTGGTATTTGGATTTACGGCGATATGGTTCTGTTCCTCACTCGGGCTATGGGTTAGGGCTGGAGCGCATGGTACGTTGGGTGTCCGGTGTAGAACATATTCGTGAAACCATACCGTTTCCAAGGATGATCAATCGCGTGCGGCCGTGATCCGAAAATCCGAACCAATATGGCAAAAAAGAGAAAAGGGAAAAAGCTAAAAAAAGATCTCCCGGAGAAATTTTTAGAAAGACTCACGACTATTGTCGGTCCGTCTTTATTTACCGAAGTTCGCAAGACGTTTGTGGACAAGCCAACGACGTTTCGTGTGAATACTATCAAGGCCAGCAGGGACGATGTGAAACAAATATTGGTCCGTGACGGTTTCAAGATTCAGCAAGTCCCGTGGTATCTGGACGCCTTCATTTTGCAAAATAAGTCAAAGCGCGAACTGACTGATCATCCATTGTATGTGGAAGGAAAGTTGTATTGCCAAAGTTTGGCCAGCATGGTGCCGCCGCTTGTGCTAGATCCAAAACCCGGAGAAAAAGTGCTTGATTTAACAGCCGCACCTGGGAGCAAAACGTCTCAAATGGCAGCGCGTATGGAGCAAAAAGGAGAATTGGTTGCGAATGAATTAAACAAAGTCCGATTTTTTCGTCTTAAACATAACATGGAAGGCTTGGGAGTCATTGCCGAGAAGGATGATTGGATATTTACACTGCGAATGGAAGATGGGTCTGTTCTTTCATTGGAATACCCGGAATATTTTGACAAAATTTTGGTTGACGCGCCATGCAGTGGTGAATCTCGCTTCATTGAGGGATATCCTAAAACATATGGATATTGGAGCGAGCACAAAATTAAGCAGGTGAGTTACCGGCAGCATAAACTTATTATGGCGGCTCTATCAGCCTTGAAACCGGGTGGAACACTGGTATATTCTACCTGTACCATAGCTCCTGAAGAGAATGAAGCCAGAGTGAGCAAGATAAAAGAACGATTTGGTGATAGTCTTGAAGTTGTCCAGCCATCATTGTCAGGCCTGAAAACAATTTCTGCGGTAAAAGAGTGGAAGGGAAAGCTGTATCATCCGGATGTCAGCAAGACCCTACGTATATTGCCAACAAAGGAGATTGAAGGTTTTTTTGTAGCGCAGCTTAAAAAGAAATAGATTTACAATGGCTTGACACAATCTTCATTTTTTGATATAGTACGGCATTATTGAGCCATAAACCCTTGGGGTGTTCGATGCAGAGCGGAGGTACCCCCTCCTTTACCTCCTGTCTCGTGTCGAACACTTTGGGGGTTTTTTTGTTCATACTGTGTTTTTTTTCTTGCAAAGTTAGCAAAGAATTGATACTCTAGAGCTATTGTTTAAGTTTTGTATATGTATAGAACTCACACCTGTGGAGCGCTTCGAAAGGCCGATGTTGGACAGCCTGTAACCCTATCCGGCTGGGTTCACAGACGCCGCGATTTGGGGGGTCTTATTTTTATAGACCTTCGAGATCGCTATGGGCTTACGCAAGTCGTGTTTCATCCTGAAGAGGTTTCAAATTTTGGTATAGCCGAGCTTTTGAAGTACGAATATATTGTGAAAGTTACAGGCCATGTTGTGGCTCGGACAGCTGAAACAGTGAATGCTGATATTGAAACAGGTGAGGTTGAATTGTCAGCAACTGATATAGAAATATTGAGCCAGGCCAAACCAATGCCGTTTGAGATTTTTGAAACGACAAAAGGGCAGGAAGAGGAAGAATTGCGTTTAAAGTACCGCTTTTTGGAACTTCGTCGCGAGCGATTGAAAGACAATATGATCTTTCGGAATAAAATGATCAGTCATATTCGCACGTATATGGAGGATCGAGATTTTTTGGATATTGCAACCCCCATTTTAACGGTCAGTTCCCCCGAAGGGGCGCGAGATTTTTTAGTACCATCCCGTATTCATCCCGGAAAATTTTATGCGTTGCCGCAAGCACCGCAGCAGTATAAGCAGCTTTTAATGGTCGCCGGATTTGATCGGTATTATCAAATCGCACCGTGCATGCGCGATGAGGACCCTCGTGCAGACAGAAGTCCCGGGGAATTTTATCAACTGGATTGCGAAGTGAGTTTTATGGAGCCCGGGGAATTTTTTGACCTTATGGAGCCATTGTTCGTGGAGCTTACCGAACACGTGGCAGGGAAACGGGTTAAACAACGTCCATTTCCACGAATTCCATTTAAAGAATGTATGGAGCGATATGGTTCTGATAGGCCGGATTTACGTTTTGATTTGGAGATACAAGATGTGAGTGAATGGGGTACGGCAACGGATTTTAAGGTGTTCAACGCTGCCGAGCATGTTCAGGCGCTGGTTATCCCGGGTGGCGAGACATTTAGCCGAAAAGAAATTGATGATGAGTTTACGGCTGTTGCCGTACGCGCTCGTGCGAAGGGCTTAGCATGGCTCAAATTTGCAGGCGGTGCGTTTGATGGCACTATTAAAAAGTTTTTTACAGATGAGCAATTGAATTCATTACAACAGGTACTTGATGTGAAAGAGCCATGCATTATTTTCTTTGCGGCGGATACTTGGGAAATCTCTCTCAAGGCGCTTGGTGCTGTGCGAGACGTGGTGGGTGATAAGCAGGGGTTAAAAAATCCGGATATGATTGCGTGGGCGTGGATTGTGGATTTTCCCATGTATGAAAAAAATGAACAAACCGGCAAGATTGATTTCGGCCATAATCCGTTTTCTCTGCCGCAAGGCGGTATGGACGCCCTTGAAACAAAGAATCCGCTTGATATATTGGCGCACCAATATGACATTATTGCCAATGGGCTTGAACTGAGCTCCGGAGCTGTGAGAAATAAAGACCCAGAGGTTATGTATAAGGCTTTTGACTTGGCCGGATATGGCAAAAAGCAGGTTGATGAAAAATTTGGTCACATGATTGACGCGTTCGAGTTTGGCGCCCCGCCTCACTGCGGTTTTGCACCGGGTATAGAGCGTCTTGTCATGCTGTTGCGCAATGAGCCGAATATTCGCGCTGTGATGGCATTTCCAAAAAATCAAAAAGCCGAAGAGCCAATGATGGGAAGTCCGGGAGAGGTGGATGATGCTCAGCTGAAGGAGCTGGGGATTGAACTAAGAAAAGAAAAATAGTGTGGCATGAAAGTCCATCTGACACAATTCGACGGGCCGCTTGATTTGTTGCTGTCCTTACTTCAAGAAAAAAAATTAGCGATCAGTGAAATAGCTATTTCAGAAGTGACGGATCAATTTTTGAATTACGTCGAACAATTGGATGAAGGGGATCCTGAGGAAATGGCGGATTTTTTGGTTATTGCGACGCGATTGCTATTGATGAAATCAAGAGCCCTATTGCCACTGCTCATGCCGGACGAAGACGATGGACCGAGTCTGGAGGAACAGTTGAGGGTGTATAAGGCGTTTGTAGAAGTCAGCAAGCACGTGAATACTGCGTGGGAGTCCGGGCTGCACGCGTCTTTCCGTCATGAACCACCACGCCAGGCAGAGGGTTTCTCTCCGCCTGATAATTTTGTGAAAGGTACTCTCTACGAGAGTATGGTACACTTAATCAAGCGATTGGCGCCTGCTAAGGCATTACCGCAAATACGAATTGAAAAAACAGTGTCGGTGAAAGAGAGAATTCAGCAGTTGAGAGCGCTTCTTGCTTCAAAAAAATCATTCCGGCTCAGTGATGTTCTCGATAAAAAAAATAAGAGTGATCTTATTGTCGGTTTTCTGGCCTTGCTTGAATTGGTTAAACAGCGACATGTATTATTAAAGCAAACCTCGGCCTTTGCCGACATTACAGTCACAAAACAATAATATGTCTCTCACCGGCCGCATTGAATCAATTTTGTTTGTGGCATCAAAGCCACTGTCACAAAAAAAAATAGCTGCAGCGCTTGACGTGGCTGATACTGATGTCGCGCTCGCTCTTGATGAACTACAATTGAAATATAATGGAGAGGATTCAGGTATTCATATTTTGGACACAGGGAGTGAATACCAAATGGCAACCAATCCGCAGAATTCCGATGCGATAGATGGTTTCATTAAAGATGAAGTGGGGGGGGAGCTTACGCGCGCGCAGCTTGAGACGCTGACGGTGGTTGCGTACGCAGGACCCATGACGCGTCCTGAGTTGGAAAATATTCGTGGGGTCAATTGTGCTGTTATTTTGCGCAATTTGCTTATTCGCGGTTTGATTCAAGAGGAGTCTGAAACGGATAAATTGATGCCTGAGTATAGGCTTTCAGCGCAGGCGCTGTCTCATTTGGGTGTGTCACACGTTCAGGAATTATCGGGCTATGAAGACCTTCACAATCACGCTCACATAAGTGCGGAAACCTCAGACGATGAACTTTCTTGAAATAGAACAGTATAAAGCGACAAAAAAGCGGCAATATTTGTCTGGTTTTTTTGTTGTTATTATCGTTTTTTTTGGGTTGGCAATGTATGAAATAGGGAGGGTTGTCATTTTGAGGCAGGATTCGCCTTTGCAAACATTTTCACATGCATTGACAAAACTCGATACAATATATGGGGGTGATATACACGCCGCGGCACCCGTGCCGGAGCCGCCCAAATTGCCTGTGCAAATTGCTGACTTGCCTGGCGGAGAAATCTTTACAGCGCAAGCAATGCTTGTCAAAGATGTTTCAAGCGGGACTGTGCTATACAGTAAAAACGCATACGAGCAGCGACCTATTGCCAGTCTCACCAAGTTGATGAGCGCGCTTGTAGTGCTTGAGCGAAATCCGGACTGGGCCACAAGCACACAAGTTGTTGCGGATGACTTGATTGATACGCATATGTATGCGGGTGATACCTATACCTTGAGAGATTTGTGGAACGCGGCATTGATTGGTTCATCAAATAAAGCGATCATGACAGTATCCGATGCTGTCGGGTGGAGTAGAGAGGCATTTGTGAGTAGGATGAATACCAAAGCACAGGAATTGGGGATGGGTGATTCCATTTTTTTTGAGCCGACCGGATTGGATCAAGGGGATGTCTCCACAGCATCTGATTTGAGCCTTCTGTTGGATGAAGCGCTTCTGCATCCGTCTATTCGGCAAGGGCTTTTGACACATGAGTATAATTTGTACTCAGAGGAGCGCGATCAAGCCCACCACCTATGGAATACCAACTGGCTGTTGCTTGGCTGGGTGCCAAACCGTTTGTTTGATATTATTGGCGGGAAAACCGGATATATTGGCGCGTCAGGATATAACTTTATGATGCAAGCACAGGACGAAGCAGGTCATGTAGTATCCGTTGTCGTTTTGGGGGCAGATTCCCATGAGGCCAGGTTTACAGAGGCACGCGATATTGCGCAGACCGTGTTTGAAAATGTGGTCTGGCCCGATGATCCGGACTATGAATCAAAAATACTTGACTCACAATATACAGACAATAATGAAAAAGAAGACAGCTAAAAGGATACGGAATGCGGTCATGGTCGCCGGTTTCATTGGGCTTATTTTTTGGATCAATGGCCTGGAACTGCAAGGAGATGTGATCAGCATGTCAGCCCAAAGGTACGGGTATATTGGTATTTTTTTTGGGGCGGTATTGTCCGGATTTAACATCATCATCCCGGTTCCGATTGTCTCATTTTTTCCTTTTTTTGTTGAGCTAGGGCTCTCTGCTCCACTGACAGTCGTGATTATAGGAGTGGGGATGACGGTAGGAGATTTTTTTGGGTATATCATTGGGATGGGAACCAGCTCTGCGGTGATAGAAAACAGCAAAACGATTGAAAGAATGAAAAATTGGCAGGAGAAAAATCCGTATTATATTTCAATCTTTCTTTTTATCTATGCGGCTGTAATGCCGCTCCCAAATGAAATTGTGGTTATACCGGCTGCATTTGTTCAAACGTCCATGCGAAGAGTTATTTTGCCCGTGCTTGCGGGTAATATATTTTTTAATGCCAGCGTGGCATTTGGTTTATTTCATTTTTTTTAGTCTATGGGAAGCTTTTTGAATCCAATTGAATGGTTTGCCGGTGTCCCGCATCAGTGGGCTGTCTTTCTGTTGTCCATGCTCCCTATTACAGAATTGCGAGCGTCTATCCCGATTGGGATTGAAGTATATCGTTTGAGTGCTGCGCATACTTTCTTCTTCGCAGTGGCGGGGAATTTGTTTCCTACCATTTTTATACTCCTTTTGATGCCTCGGCTGCATGATTGGGTCATAAGGCAACCATTTTTTGGCTCCAAAGTGCGTCATCTTTTGGAGCGCGCTGAAAAAAAATTTTCCGGCCGATATGCCAAATACGGCGCCATTGCACTGGTAGTGTTTGTCGGGATTCCGCTCCCAATGACAGGAGCATGGACCGGCTCCCTGGCTTCATTCGTTTTTAAGATACCCTTTAAAAAAGCCTTTCCACTTATTGCCGCCGGCGTGTGCCTGGCCGCAACAATTGTGACGATCATTACACTATCTGCCGGCGGGGCCGTACGGTGGTTGTTGTAGTGTCTGATTTGAATCCCGCCACCGTTTCGGTTTGGCGGGCATTCTCTGTGTGCCCAAAGAGAGAATCGAACTCTCACGGTGTTGCCACCACTGGATTTTGAGTCCAGCGCGTCTACCAGTTCCGCCATCTGGGCCTGATTGCAATTGTTTGTTGCCTCAGTATAGGTAGAATTGAGCTTCCTGTCAATATGGGGTATACTACCCTCGTTCATAGCATCTCATGACGTGCAAACGATAGACCACGAGCGTTTTTATGTCACAAATAATAGCTGTAGTAAATCAAAAAGGCGGTGTCGGTAAAACGACCACTGCTGTAAATCTTGCTGCCGGGCTTGCCGAAATGGGCAAGTTTGTCTTGTTGGTGGATATGGATCCACAAGGGAATGCGTCGAGTGGTTTGGGACTGAGCCGTGCCGATGCCGGGCAGGGCGTGTATGAAGCACTTGCCAAGCAGAGGCGTCTGCACGATGTTATCTATAATACGGCACACGAGGGGCTTCGGCTGCTTCCGAGTACGCCCAACTTGGCCGGCGCCAATATAGAATTGGTTGACGTGGAACGCAGAGAATTCCAGCTGGCTGACTTATTGGCAGAGGCGGGTCACGCGTATGACTACATTATTATTGATTGTCCTCCTTCGTTGGGATTGTTAACCGTGAATAGTCTTACGGCATCTGATCATATATTGATTCCGGTTCAGGCGGAATATTACGCTCTAGAGGGGTTAGGGCAGCTGCTGGAGACAATCAATTTGATCCGTGAACACATTAAACCCGAGATTAACGTGCTGGGTGCTGTCATTACCATGTTTGATAAAAGAACGCGTCTCTCATCCGATGTGATGGAGGAGCTGTATAAGTATTTTCCCAACAACATCTTTCGATCGGTTATTCCGCGGACTGTTCGTCTGGCTGAGGCGCCAAGTTTTGGCAAATCGATTTTTCACTATGAACCGCGGGGCAAGGGTGCTCGGGCGTACGAACGTCTTGCCCAAGAGATATTGGAACAGGAGAGGTAATACGGCGTTCATATTTTTTTGTCATTTGTTATTCGAATTATGTTATTTCATATTCCCGTATGGCTTTAGGTAAAGGACTCAATTCACTTATTCCACAGCAGAAAACACGCAAGAAGATTCGTTTGGAAACAGGCCATGGGGACAGTGAGCGACTTTGGCACATTCCACTATCTGAAATAGCTCCAAACCCGGCTCAGCCCCGCAAGCAATTTAATCATGCTGATTTGGAGGATCTTGTCGTTTCTATCAAGAAGCATGGTATCATGCAGCCCATTACTGTGAGTGAACGGGATGACGGCGGATATGAAATTGTTGCCGGCGAACGTCGATTCAGGGCGTCGCAGATTGCGGAGATGCCCACTATTCCGGCGATTGTCAGGCAGGTGAATGAACAAGAAAAACTGGAGTTAGCGCTTATAGAAAATATTCAGCGGCAGCAACTTAATGCTATTGAAGAGGCCTTTGCCTTTCAGCGGTTGATGGAGGAATTTGGCCTGACACAACAAGAAGTTGCTGAACAGGTTGGCAAGAGTCGGTCTGTCATTGCCAATACCGTGCGTCTGCTGGGGCTTCCGGACGATATTCAGCGGGCTCTTATTGACGGGAAAATCAGTATGGGTAAAGCTCGGGCATTGCTCAGTTTAAATACTGAAAAGGAACAAATGGCCATGTTTCAACGCCTTACCGGAAGTGATATAACAGTTCGGGATGTGGAGCACGCGGTCCAACGTTCTCGTGCATCACGAAAAGGGTCTGTGAGGCGCGATCCAAATGTTATCGCGCAGGAGGAGATGCTTGAACAGCGGTTTGGAACAAAAGTTCGCATCACACAAAAAGGTGATAGGGGGACCATTACTATTGAATACCATTCAAGAGAGGAGCTCAAGCGTTTGCTCGGCGAACTTACCTGATGAGAAGCAAGCGAATAATATGATAAAAGAGGCCATAAGCCTCTTTTGTCGTCTTGGGACGATCCGCAGCAACACGCGGGTCACTTATCCGGCAGGACTGATTTGAGCCAACTGGGGATTTTTCTCTTTTTTTGAAAAGATTTGATGTGACTTTTGGCAGTGTGCGTTTTAACAAAGGTGATCCACGCCTCGTTCGGGCCTTTTCTATTTTTATCGGTTAGTACTTCCACCACATCACCATTTTTGAGTTCGGTATCAAGACTGACCATTTTATCGTTGACGATTGCGCCACTGCATTTGTTTCCAATTTCCGAGTGAATGTGGTACGCGAAATCAACAGATGTGGCGCCCTCCGGCAAGTCAATGACATCTCCTTTGGGAGTAAAGACAAAAATTCTCGCTTGAAGAAAATCAACCTTAATTTCCTCAAGATCAGAAAGTTTTGTAAGAACTTCTTTTTGAATTTCAGCCAATTCTTTTGCCCATGCGACTTCTCGTTTACTTTTTCTTTTTCCATTTTTTTCATCATAATGCCAGTGTGCCGCAATACCGTATTGTGCCTCTTCGTCCATTTTTGGAGTTCTGATTTGAAATTCAACCACCTGGCCGTCACCCGCAAAAACAGTCGTGTGCAGCGATCGATAATCATTTGGTTTGGGCTGAGAAATATAGTCCTTTATCCGGCCTTTCATGGGCTTCCACAGCTTGTGCAAAATTCCAAGCGTGGCATAGCAGTCGGCAACGGTTGGAACCAAAATACGAATGGCAATTAAGTCATATACTTTACTGACATCGTTGTCTTTGCGTTGCAGCTTGAGATAAAAGCTGTAGAGTCGTTTATTTCGTCCTTGGATACTTTGAATGGGAATGCCTGCTTTTTCCAGTTCTTCTTTTGCGGTAGACATGACCAATTGGTAAATTTTTTCTTTGCCTCGAATTCTGTCATCACGAATTTTTTTTATCCTCTGGTATTCTTTTGGATAAACGTATTTAAACGAAAGGTCTTCCAATTCTCCTTTGATTTCATCCATGCCAAGCCGTCCGGCAATAGGCGCGTAAATTTCGAGACTTTCAAGCGCGACCCGGTAGGCTTTTTGTGGGGGCAGGGCGTCAAGGGTTTGTAAATTGTGCATGCGGTCGGCAAATTTCATAATCATAACCCGAATGTCCTCGGCCATGGCCACAAACATTTTTCGAAGATTTTCAATATAGCGCTCGACGCCTCTATATTTTAATTTTCCCAGTTTTGTGATGCCCCGAACCAGTGATCCTATTTCAGGACCGAAATTTTTTTCCACTTCTTCCAGAGTGACATCTGTGTCCTCCGGCACATCATGCAGGAGGGTCGCGGTGATGATGACCGGGTCAATTCTCATATCCGCAAGCATATGCGCGGCAGCGAGGGGATGAACGATATATGGCTCGCCTGACTTTCGTACTTGGCCTTCATGAGCTTTTGCCGCGAATTCATAGGCCAGTCGCATCATATCAAAATTGGCGGCCGTGTCGTACAGGGCTACTTTTTCCAAAAGGCCATCGATTGTTTGCCGTTTTCTTGCCGCTGACATAGGGAGTATATCGTAGTATAGTTATACCACTGGCAGCCTCTTTTTTCAACGGGTTTATGTCTTGACGAGGGGGAGTGAGTTGTGCTACCATAGCAATGGTAATACAAGGTAGAAACCCAAACGCTAAAAGGAAAATCCCACGTTCACGTGGGATTTTTCTTATTTCTCAACTTGCTGAACCGCAAATATATGCTATAATTCTGGCGTAGCGGGTATGAGGGCCCTTGTATTACCTTTTGGCATTGGGGTAGATCCTCCCCGCTGCATAAGCGACTCAGCCTATTGGCTGGGTCTTTTATTTGGGGGCATGGCCTGTCCTCTGCGGCGCCGGGATGGCTTGGCTTTTTTTATCAATTCTTGACATTCTTCCAACGTAAGTGTTTGCGCGTCTTCTTTTCTTTCTTTTGGAATGCGGGCATTCTTTTTTCCATCCGTCACATATGGTCCATATGGGCCGTTCAAAATTTTGATGCCGTCCTCTTCAAATTCTTTAATTATTTTTTTTGCCTTTGCGTCACGCCCCAGTGCGATGACATCGCGTGCTTCTTGTAGCGAAATGGTATAGGGGTTATACGTGGTTCCCTTCAATGAAAAATATTCTTTTCCTACTTTGACATACGGACCAAAACGTCCAATGTCAACGCTAATATCATTTTCATTCTCTTCCTGTCCAAGTATTTTTGGCAATGACAGCAAAACCAGGGCTTCTTCGATCGTAATTGTTTGGATAAGCTGCCCTTCTTGAAGCGACGCGAAGCGCGGTTTATCTTCGTCCTCCTTTGAGCCAAGCTGTACAAACGGTCCATATCTTCCAATGCGCGCGCTGACGGGTTTTCCTGTTACAGGATCGGTTCCCAGTTCTCTTGCTTGGGATACTTCCTCGCGTGTAATTTCATCTGTTTTCTTTACGATGTTTTCGTGAAACGGGTGATAAAAAGTTGAAATAATCGGTTTCCAATCTTTTTCTCCCGCCGCTATCGCATCCAGATTATCCTCCATCTGTGCGGTAAAATTATAGTCCACAATGTCCGCAAAGTGCTCTGTCAGAAGGTCAGTAACAATCATCGCGACATCATTTGGTTGAAAGCGTTTGTCATCATCACGGATAACATAATTTCGTGCCTCAATCGTGGCAATGGTTGGGGAATAGGTGGATGGCCGTCCAATTCCATACTGCTCCAGCGCCTTAATAAGGGTAGCATCGGAATATCGTGCCGGCGGTTTGGTAAAGTGCTGCTCCGGTTTAAGTTCCACGCACTTGAGATCATCGTCTTTTTCCACGTCCGGGAGCATCTCCTCCTTTACCAATTCCGGATAGAGCCGCAGCCATCCATCAAAGGCAATACCTTGTCCGTTTGCCCGGAATTGATATTTTTTTGATGCATCATCAATATCAATTGTCGTTTTGTCCAAAAGCGCTTGTTCCATCTGTGTCGCGACAGCTCTTCGCCAGACGAGTTCATATAGTTTGTATTGTTGGCCGTCCAGATACTCTTTGATAGATTCCGGTGTACGAGACGGATCGGTTGGACGAATAGCTTCATGCGCCTCTTGCGCGCCTTTTGACTGTTTGGCATAGACGCGTGGTTTATCGAGCGCGTACTTTTCCCCGAAGGCAGTATTGATAAATGTTTTCGATTCTGCTGAAAATTTTTCTGACAAGTTGGTTGAGTCCGTACGCATGTAGGTAATAAGACCTACTTGGTCACTGCCAAGTTCTATTCCCTCATAGAGTTGCTGCGCCAGACGCATCGTTTGCTTGGAAGAATATCCAAAGCGCTGGTTGGCTTGCTGTTGGAGCGTTGATGTACGGAATGGTGGCGGCGGATTGCGTTTTGTTTGTTTTTTGTCTATGTCTGTGACACGATACGAAGCGTCCTTTAGTTCAGCAAGAATAGTGTCTATCTGCTCTTTTGATTTGAGGGCGAGCTTATCGATTTTTTTGCCATTGATGCTGTGGAGCGACGCTGAAATATGTTGCCCGTCATTGTCTTTTTTTGGCAAAAATATTCCGTCCAGAGTCCAGTATTCTTCGGTGATAAATGCGTTCCGCTCTCGTTCTCTCTCTACAATCATGCGGACTGCCACCGACTGTACGCGGCCGGCTGATAAACCACGCGCAACTTTTTTCCACAAAAAAGGAGATAATTCATATCCTACGAGCCGATCCAATACACGCCGCGCCTGCTGCGCGTCTACCAGCTTCATATCCAGACTCCGGGGGTGGGCAAGCGCCTCTTCTATGGCATGTTTTGTAATTTCATGAAATACCATCCTTTTTGCTTTGTCCGGGTCAATGCCAAGCAACTCCGCCAGGTGCCATGATATGGCTTCTCCTTCGCGATCCTCATCTGTCGCGAATATGATACTATCCGCTTTGGCCGCGAGGGATTTTAATTTTTTTACCTGAGCGGTTTTCTCTTTGGGGACGCGATATGTCGGTTCAAACGTACCACCTTCAATATCAACCCCCATTTTACTTTTGGGAAGGTCACGGACATGACCAAAAGAAGACTCGACAATAAATGACGGTCCTAAGAATTTTGAAATGGTTTTTGCTTTTGTTGGCGATTCAACAATAACAAGCTGTTTGCTCATACGCGGAGATGTCGGGGCACCTTAAGAGATTATTTTATTTTTGTCAAGTTTGACGTACTATAGCACGAATCTGCCCGCTCAAAAAGACTGACCCCGTCACCAGCAAAATATCGTTGTCAGAAAGGTCATTTTTTGCCCAGTCAAATGCGTCTGCCAGGTCAATAAAAATTTCAATGTGAGATTGCGGTAACCGCTTGCGCAGGCTCGCGGCCATCAGCGCAGGGTCGGCCACCTTTCTGAGCGCATGAACCGTGTTTCTCGTGCACGCGATCTTGACGGGCTGCAGACCTGACAGCTGTTCAAGCATTTCATCGACGTGTTTGTCCGCGCTAAATCCAAGAAGAAGGTGGACGCGAGCGTCTTTGGCGAGCGCCGTGAGGGCGGCTACAGTCGTTTTCATCTTATCCAAGTTATGCGCGGCGTCCAAAATAATCATTGGATTTTTCCCTACAATTTCCATGCGAAGCGGCTGCGTTGCCTGCTCCAATCCTGACCTGATAGCATTTTCAGAGATAGACAGCGCGCGGCACACGGCTATGCAAAGCCGAGCGTTCAACGCTTGATGAGCCCCCGGGGCGGGAATATGCCAGCGTTGATTGTCATACGTAAATGCGGTACCGCTGAGAGATACACGCACGTCGCTCGTATCATTTGACACCACCTCGAGTGAACTGTTTGTTTTGTCCGCTTCCGCTTGAAACACGCGGATGAGCGCCGGGTCTGACTCTGTGGTGAACGCCATGGTTTGCACAGAGATAATGCCTGCTTTTTCCCAGGCTATTTCCTCCTTTGTTTCTCCCAGTATTTCCGTGTGGTCAAGTCCTATATTTGTAATGACAGCCGCGTCCTTTCGCGGGACAATGTTTCCTGTATCAAATCGCCCGCCACAGCCCGTCTCCAGGACAAGCCATTCCACCCGCTGCTCGCTGAACCAAAGTAATCCGATGGCTTCCATGACTTCAAAATAAGATGGCATGTCAAAGGGGGATGTACGCGCGTACGTGTCTAATGCTTTTTTTATGATTGCAAAGAGTCGTATGAATGTTTTTTCATCCATGTGGGAAGTACCTACCTTCCATCGCTCCAACACAGTACTCGGAGCCGGTGACTGCGTCGATCCCACGCGTGCGCCGGACGCGTGCAAGATGGAGTGGAGAAAGGCCGTGACTGAGCCTTTGCCGCTGGTCCCCGCCACATGAATAATGTGGGGGATGTGTTGCTGCGGGTTGCCGAGTATATCAAGAAAAAACGCGAGCCTTTTCATATAGACATCGCATTTTTTTGGGTCTGCCATGTACTCTTTTCTGGGAAGATTCGAGAGCGTGAGCAGAAAATTGTGGGCGTCTTGGAATGTCATCCGTGCAGTGGAACAGGGTCGGACATTTTATCTTCTTTTCCCGGAGTTTTCAGCCATTTTACCAGTCCATAGACAAACGGAGTATCCAACACGGCAAACGCTATTTTGAACAGCCAGTACGAGAAGAACAAATGCATGATAAACCCGGCAGTGAATTTGTCACTGATTTTATAAAACGCCAAAAAAAGAAAAATAAGCGAGTCGATGCCTTGGCTCACGATAGTGGAGGCGTTATTTCTCAGCCACAGAAATTTTCCTTTTGTTTTTTGTTTCCAGAATTCAAAGGCCCAAATGTCATGTGTCTGACTTACAACAAATGCGACAAGGCTGGCAAAGACAATGCGTGCGCCGTTTGAGAATACTTTGCCGTATTCATCATTTAGTTCGTACCGTGGCGAGGCCGGGAGGCCGATTGAAATAAGTGTGAGCGCGAGAATGAAAATTTGGGCGATGAGCGCCGCCCATACAAGCTGCCGTGTTTTTTTTGCTCCGTATACTTCCGCAATAGCATCCGTGATCATGAAGGTGATTGGGTATGAGAAGATACCCACTGATACTGATACGCCAAAGAGGACGGTTACTTTGGACCCGAGCATATTCGCCGCGAGCAAACCGGCAACGAACAACGCCGAGAGAATGGTTAATTTAAAGTGCTGGGACATACAAAAATTATTTAGATAGAATGTATGATTTACCGCCGACGTCCTGTATACACCCTTTGAGCTCCAAAAAGGTAATAATTTGGCTCACTTGAAGTGCTTGGAAGGGGAGACTGGCAGTGAGAAGGTCAATATGCAGGGGAGTTTGACTCAAGCCGGTGAGGACTGTTTTTTCATCAGTAGTTAAATTGATTTGAGAGCGTCTGTCAAGTCCTGTATGTTTTGTCAGGCCGAGTACGCGCGTGAGATCCGATACGTCTGTCAGTATATGCGCGCCTTGTTTCATGAGTTCATTCACTCCCACGCTGGTTATGGAGGTAATATTTTGAGGAATGGCGAATACATCGCGCGCATTGTCAACAGCGCATTGCGCGGTTATTAGTGCCCCGGAAGAGGCGCCGGCTTCCACCACAACGGTTCCCGCGCACATTCCCGCGATGATCCTGTTTCGTTTTGGGAATGTGAATTTTGATCCCCGCACGTCCGGCGGGAATTCCGACACAATGGCTCCGGTGGAACGTATCTGTTCGCCAAGTCCGGGATAGTGCTCTTGTAATCCTGTCCCCAGAACGGCAACCGTCGGCAAAGAAACATCAAGCGCAGTCTGGTGCGCGGTCTCATCAATGCCTCTGGCCATTCCGGAAACGATGCAGACACTGGATGGGGCAATATTTTCAATGAGTCGGCGTGTCACTTGGCGCCCGTATATGCTGCACCTTCGTGGACCGACAATGGAAATGAAGACATCCGCTTTCGGCATTGTTCCTTGTACAAACAAAAAAGGCGGAGGATCATAGATTGTTTGCAGAAGTAGAGGGTATGATGTGTCCTCGCGGCAAATGATGTGTGCCTGTAATTGACGGAGTATCCCGTCCGCCCAATCCACGGAAAAATTTTTTTGCCAGGCAACAAAGGCATCAATGCTTTGCGCATTCCACTTTGCTTTTTTTAGTACTGTCGGCGAAATGGAAAAAATGTCGTGTATGTCCGGCATCGCCTGTTTCAATCGCGAGTACCTTTGCGCTGTCAGCTTTGAAAAAAAAGCCAAATAATGATGATGTGTCATATTCCCCCCTATAGAGATAAATTATAAGAGTGCAAGAATTTCTTGCATCGCGTGCTCCACCGATTGTTCAACGGTCTTTCTTTCCAGAATACCGAATTTTCCAAGAACGAATTTTTCCGTGTGCTTCATTTTTTTCATGTTGTCGGATGCAATCCCGACTCGAATTCTGGTTATTTCATCTTTGCCAACATGCTCAATAATGGATTTAACGCCATTGTGACCGGCATCTCCACGGCCGGTTTGCACGCGCAATTCTCCAAGAGGAAGATCTTTTTCATCATGCACCACGATAATATCCTTTGGCGCAAGTTTGTAATACTGACCGATGAGACCTACGGCTTCGCCTGATCGGTTCATGTACGTCATTGGTTTGGCCAGGATAATCTTTTGCCCGCCGAGCATCCCACCTGAGATTTGCGCATTAAATTTTTTTGAAATTTGCCAGGGAGTAAGGGTGGTGCCGTGTGCGGTCTGCAACGCGTCAACCACAAAAAAACCAATGTTGTGTCGGGTTTTTTCATACCGTTTTCCGGGGTTTCCCAGGCCAACAATAAGTTTCATAGTCGTGTTCGTGGTTCATCATCGCGAGCGCGAGGGCTGTCTAACGCGAACTGTTAGTCTCGTCTCGTCTTTGTCATTTTGATCACAATGGGTGTTCCAAAAAAATCAAATTGCTCGCGCAGACGGTTTTCCAAAAATTTAACGTACGAACGATGCAGGGATGTTTTGTATTTGATAAATAGCTCAAAAATGGGCGGAGCCGTATGCACTTGACGCATGCCAAGCAGCTTGGGATGCCGTGTCCCTTTGCCGCGCGCCGGGCGGTGCTCTTTGGTCACACGCTCCAAAAATTGCTCGAGCGCTCGATTCGCAACTTTTGTGTGGCGCGCGTTCCACACTTTAATGAGGACTGGGAAAATCTTATGAACACTATAGCCTGTTTTACCGCTGACAAGCAATATTTCAGCAAAATCAAGGTGAGGGAAATGGGCAAGGACGAGTTTTTTTGCGTCTATTTGAGCTGTTTCGGTATTTTCTTCTGCCAAGTCCCATTTATTAATTAAAATAATGACGCTTTTTGAATGGCGTTCTATCAGGCCGCCCAGCTGCATGTCCTGGGATGAAATGGTTTCGGATCCGTCAAGAACAAATAATATGATGTCAGAACGCTGGAGCGCGTCAATACTTTTTGAAATTCCTTCGCGTTCCAATTTTCCTGCAACCTTTGCTTTTCTTCGGATACCGGCCGTATCGACAAAGTTTATGAGCGTGTCGTCATATGAAACAAGGGTGTCGTGTGGTTCTCGTGTCGTGTGCGGCATGTCACTGACGATCACATCTTCCTCCCCGACAAGTTTATTGAAGAGAGACGATTTGCCAACGTTTGGCTTGCCGATCAAGCTGACAAGAATAGCAGGCGCTTCCGGCGCGATAAGTTGGGGAGTATGTCCATGCTCTGTCAAAACAGTAAATACATGATCCAAAAAATTGCCGATATTCCGGCCGCTGGACGCGGACAGGGGAAAGGGTTCGCCCAGTCCGAGTTTATACCACTCCGGCTCTGTGAGTGATTTCTCCAAGCGACCGGTGTCAGCCTTGTTTGCGACAAGAATGACGGGTTTCACTTTGACGCGACGGAGCCTTTTTGCCAACTCTTTTTCTTGCGGCAGGACGCCGTCTCTGGCATCCGTGACAAATATGATACAATCGGCCATTTTCATGGCTTTTTCGGATTGCGCAAGAATATCATTTTCAAGTGGAACATTGTCTTCAAACGTGAGTCCGCCCGTATCAATGACACGAACCTGTCGGCCGCGCCACAATAAAACGTCGATATTGCTGGTGCGGGTTGTGCCGGGAATATCGGAAACAATCGCGCGCTGTTTTTCAATACATTTATTAAACAGCGTTGATTTGCCAACATTAACACGACCGACCAGGGCAATGGTTGGAATCTTGGGAATGCTTGGAGTCACGAGGGGATTCATACTAGTTGGGTTCAATAAAGTCTTCGCCGAGAATAATGAGAATGTCAGTGCTCGTGGAAGCTGATTCTCCGCTGGGAGGGGTATTTCTTTGACTGATATGCAATTCTTCCTGAATTGCCGTCACCTTGTCATTATCCAGGCCATCTGTCAAGAGGTACATGCCGCCGGTCAAGTATGGACGCTCATTGGTATTTCCAACCGTATTAACGGTTAAACCT
>PFCB01000017.1 GCA_002773135.1 Candidatus Magasanikbacteria bacterium CG10_big_fil_rev_8_21_14_0_10_47_10 | reverse complement strand
AATAACACCGGCAGCCACCATATCTTCATACTGACCGGTTGCAGCATTGAACCCAAAGTTTCCATCATGTTTTTTAATTTCGTCTACAACCACCGCGCCTTCAAATCCTGCATTGCGCGCGATAATGCGAACCGGTTCTTCCAAAGCACGACGCAAGATATTGACGGCAATCATTTCTTCATCTTCCAAATTGAGGTTATCCAATGCCTTTACGGCGCGCAGCAATGCCACGCCACCGCCGGGCACCACGCCCTCTTCCACCGCGGCTTTTGTCGCGCCCACGGCATCTTCAATGCGGTGCTTCACTTCTTTCATTTCTGTTTCCGTCGCAGCACCAACTTTGATAACAGCCACGCCGCCGGCCAATTTGGCAAGACGCTCTTGCAATTTTTCTTTATCAAAATCTGAGTCGCTCTGATCAATTAATGTTCGAATTTGAGCCACACGTGCTTCAATGGCGGACGGCTCTCCCTTTCCTTCAACAATGGTTGTATTTTCTTTTGTGGCAACGACTTTTCTTGCCTGTCCCAAATCCGAAAGCTCAGCATTTTCAATCTTCAATCCCAGATCTTCTGTAATAACTTTTCCACCGGTCAATACTGCCAAGTCCACCAGCATTTCCTTTCGGCGATCACCAAAGCCCGGAGCCTTTACTGCCAAGACATTGAAGGTTCCACGAAGTTTGTTTAATACCAATGTGGTCAATGCTTGACCTTCCACATCTTCGGCCACAATAACCAATTCTTTGCGTCCTGATTCTGCCACTTTTTCAAGCACCGGCAGCATATCTTCTACAGACGATAATTTCTTATCGGTAATCAGAATAAGCGCATCCTCGTACACTGCTTCCATTCTATCCGGATTGGTAATCATGTATGGAGAGACATATCCTTTGTCAAAACGCATCCCCTTCACCGTCTCAATTTCCATGCCAAAGCTTTGTGACTCTTCAACAGTAATCACACCATCTTGCCCAACTTCTTTCATGGCCTCGGCAATCCGCGCGCCAATCTCCACGTCATTGGCGGAAATAGCCGCAACATTTGCAATTTCGTCTTCTTCAACTTTTTTTGAAATATTATTTTTGAGCTCGGCAATAATCACTTCCGTCGCTTTGTGCAACCCCCGGTTCAGCGCGACAGGGTTTGCGCCAGCAACGACATTTTTCATCCCCTCTTTTACAATGGCTTGCGCCAAAACAGTGGCTGTGGTGGTACCGTCGCCAACAACTTCGTTTGTTTTGCTTGCGACTTCTTTCACCAGCTCCACGCCCATATTTTCTATTTTGTCTTCCAATTCAATTTCTTTTGCCACGGTGACCCCGTCTTTTGTAATGGTTGGTGCGCCGTAACCTCTTTCCAGAACAACGTTGCGCCCCTTTGGACCAAGCGTCACTTTTACTGTATCTGCGAGCATGTCGACCCCGCGCATCAGTGCGTGTCGTGCATCTTCGCCAAAGCTAATCTGTTTTGCCATAGTGGAATTACATTATACTTTCTTAATGTCATGCCGAACTGGTTTCGGCATCTAAACCTTGAATTGAGATCCTGAAACAAGTTCAGGATGACAGGTTTAGGATGACAGTGTTTATGTTTACTGAATTACCGCAAGAATATCTTGGGCATCAAAAATCTTGTAGTCTTCACCGTCAATTTCGACTTCGTCGCCTCCCCATGATTTTACCAAAACTTTTTGTCCAACAGATACTTCCATTGGAGCACGGCTGCCATCCTTAAGCAATTTGCCAGGCCCCACCGCGACGACTTCTCCTTCTGATTTTTTTTCTTTATCGACTGTGTCAGGCAATACAATGCCGGACTTGGTAACTTCCTCTTTTTGCAAAAGACGCAGGACAACGCGTCCCCCAAGTGGTTGGATATTCATAGAAAATGTGAATACTGATTTATACTTAGTTAGCACTCGGTATATGAGAGTGATAGGTATTGTACAAAATACACGATTTTTGTCAAGTAAAAAGCCCACAGGCGGTAACAAGCTCAGCATGCCGACCACTTGATGATATCATGATGCCTGTCGAAAACATGATATCAATATGGCGAACACGCGCGCTCGTTACCACCCATAGGCTCTTGAGTGGGACTTGTATCTTCGCATGGCTACAGGTTCTTGTCAAATATCATAATAGGCTCAATATGGCTAAATTTTCACTCATGGGGGGATAATATGTGGATATCATGTGTGGAATATTTCATAACCACGCCAACCACAAGAGCAAAGGCCATAAGGCCACTGTATGCGCTGTACAGATAGTGGTCAAAGGCGGCAAGCGGCCCCAAAAGACCCAGCAACACCACAAAGGCAACAGACACCATGAAACGGCGCTCTTTCTCGTGCATTCTAATAAATGTGACAATAATCAATCCAACGAGCATGATTCCAACAAAACCAAACTCAGCGACAAATAGCAGCACAACATTGTGGACAGGCTGGTAGACCCAGCCTTCACGATTTGGATATTGAGCCATAAGCTCCGCCGTATAATTGCCGGCGCCCACGCCCAAAAAAGGATGCGCCACTCGTATTTGCCTGGCCTCGGCTGCTCCTGTCAAACGCTCTTCAATTGAACGGGCTTCATACGATGAATCTCCAAATAAACGATTTTGTACCAAGGGCATAAACATGCTGGCAAGCACAGCAATCAGGAGCGCGCTGTAGACGGATACGCGAAACAAAAAACTTTCGGCTCCATGGAGGACGTCTTTTTTTGAAGAAAAAAGAAACAAAATCAGCCATAGGATCACAAATGAAAGCCACGCGCTTCTACTAAACGTAAAAAACAAGGCTGTTATTTGCGTTAGCATTGCGGCTGCGGCAAAAATTCTATGTTGCGGTGATGCGTCCTTATTTACATGCCAAAGGAACGTCGTCAAAAAAAAACTGATAACTAAAAAACCAGCAAACACATTCGGATGAGAAAATCCTCCATACGCACGCAGCCATCTTCCTACTTCCCTGCCGACAATAACAGAGGTTCCGCCCGCGTCAACCGGATGCGCCGCCATGCCAAGCAGCGTGGAGGCGAACGTCTTTTGCGAAATAAATTGCCAATACCCCAAAAGCGCCTGGATGGTCATACCACCGCTAAACCACAGAACCATTTTCTTCCACGAAATCGGAACAATATATATCATCAAAAATAAGAGGATCGCCTGCATGAGTCGAAGCGCGTGCTGCCGCGCGAGCACCGCGTCCGGCGCCCACAATGAAGAGGCAAACGCATACAACAAAAACACAACGACGCTAAGAAGAAAAAACCGGTCCTTTGTGAACACAAATTTTTGTTTTACTGTCCGTTTTGAAAAACGGTGTATGTACCAAAGGACAAAGAGGGCGATGATTAACCAAAGAAGCACTTCTGTCGCATAGAAACCGAGCGTACCAAACTCCCACTTATACCCGTTGACGATCGGTTCACGGTAGAGCCAAATAGTTTGCCAGGGCAGGAGGAAGGCGAATAGATGGAGTAAACGGTTGAGGAGTTTCATGGGAAAATATTCTAATTGATCTATACATGCTCGAGTTACACGAACTTATGGACACTTACGACGCGCGCCGTGTGAAAGTTTGTCTGTTTGTATAGTCCGCAGTTCGCCGCGCTAATCTGAGCGTACCGTCATCCCCGAACATCTATTCTTCCACTCATCTCGAAAATACTCCCGTCGATCATTTTCGTGAAATTTGAGCATCACGTCTGATATGATGACATCAGTGGTCCCATCTCCCATTTTGCTTTGCGCGTTTCGTATCATTTTTGCTTTCTGAATCCGCGTCACCTTTTTTTCGACCAGGCCTCCAAACCGGCCACCCAAAATTATCTGAGCTATTCCTTTTACCAATCCGGAAAAACGGTGATCTAGAACCATCAATTGAGGATGATCAAATTGATGCAGTAAATAATTGGGAATATTTTTTAGCAACCGACAATTTTCCTTCCTAATTACAGCATACAGGCCACACGGATCATATACCGGCAGCAACAATGCTATCCAATACGCCAAGTAAATATCCTCTTGTTTCGCAATGGGTGACAAATCAAGCGCTTCATCCGTAACAAAAAAACTGAGACATACATGTTTGTCCACCCGATCCGTGTGCCTACGGATGTTGAAAGCTGAAAGTAGCAGCGTCACCAAGAGACGCGCAATCCAGAGCCGCCCGGCTTTGACAACGACAAACACATCTATATCACTGTCATCTTTGACCGTTACCTGCAGCTGGTTGCAAATAAAAACAGATTGGACAAACGGTAACCATCGTATTTTTTTTGCCGCACGTTGAACAATTTTTTTTCGTTCCTCAAAAAGCCAAATCTTTCTCTGACGCAATGCGATGCGCTCACTGATATCGGCAAGGGCATAGTATCCGTCTTTGTACTGCACCGCTCCTTGCTGATAGAGCACATCCGGGTCGGAGACATCGGATATCCACCGAAACGCTTCCCATTCCTGGCGGGTCAGTGGATACGAAAATATATCGAAATACGCAAGAGTCTCCATATGCTACCAGTCTACCATACCACATAAAAACCCCGCCAGCGGCGGGGTACGGCCCGACTATTTCTCTTACGGCTTCAAAATAATCTGATATGCTTCACCGTCCGTAAAAAATGCGTCGCCGCCAAAATTTTGTCCAAGGACCGGATTCACAAGTTGCCGCTTCTGCCAGGATTCCAACACTGCCGCATTGCGTAAATCGTCGAATAAATTCTCGCGCTCGGTATCAATGTCAGGACTTATGGTATGGACGACAAGCCATTTAAGACCGGTATCCAAACTGACTGTCCCTACATAAAGCCGGCCAACACCCGCGACCTCATACGGTGTCCGCCACACGCGAGCATGATGACGCTCACGAGCGTTTTGTGCCCCGGTCTCTTTTTCAAAGCCAAAATTATGCACGCCGGCATTCCAAAATGATGGCGTCATTGGCGCTGTTTGATAGCGTGTGTTTTGCGCGGCCGCCCGTGCCAGGCGCAATACATTCCGCGGTGTGGCCGAATCAGCGGTCTGCCACCCGGCACTGTTCAACGCCTGTATCACTGTTTCATCATCTTTTGCGACAATCAAAAAATTTATTGGCTCCTGTCCCCCACCCGTTACGGTTTCCGTTGTCGCGGGTACGTCCCCACTTTCAAACAGAGTCAATATATCGTCGGTCACAACCGTGGGCACTGATTTCTCTGTATTGACCGTTGGGTGATATGTGACACCTACCCAAATATACATAAGTACCCAGATAAAGCAGACGAGCGCGGGTAACCGTTTCTTTTGTATACGATGCGAATCTATTAGTGGTCTATTGGATTGCATCCACTCGTGTAATGCAATCCCTATAATGAGCCACAAAAAACCCAAGAGATACCCTGCCCATACATCACTCACATAGTGAACATCAAGATACAAACGACTGAAACCTATGGCCACAGCAACAATAAGCCCGGTGAACACAATATTGACCCTGCGCCCCCACTGCGTGGCCTCTTTAAAAAAGATATATGTCAAAAATCCATACAAAGCAACGGCAATAGTGGCGTGCCCGCTGGGAAACGAAAATCCATGCTCCGAATAATACGCCACCTCCGGCCGCGCACGATGAAACGCGAGCTTCCCCAGTAAATTGAACAGGGTGCTGCCAGAAATTGAAACCCACAGTGGCAAAATGTAAGAGCGCCTCTTCACTATCCATAGCGCAGACGAACTCGCGAGCGCGGCGCCAAGAACGATCTGCCACTTTCCCAGTACTGTCACCCACATAAAGACCGCAATAAGCCGGGCGTCTCGAAAAGCCAAAAAAAGGTTCGCGACACGGACATCGGCAGCAACAATTGCGTCAGACCTCACAATGTCCTCAACCACCCCAAAAAACAAAAAGGATACATAGACAAAGGCCAACATCAGCAATGTGAACGGAAGCCCTGAAAAACGATCCCGGCTCATCCTTTGAGCAAAAAAACGAACCACATGCGGATGCCGCGCGATCATTTTTTTTACATCCGGGTTGCCCGCGATACCCTGCTTGATAGACCGCGCAAGCGATATCGCCAAACCAAGGACGGCGCGACTTTTCTTCACCAAAAACCAAAATACCAATAAGACGGAAACCGCAACGACCATGGCATACCCGGCTCGCGTGAGCCACACTTCAACAATGCCGAGGGCTCCGCCAAAGAAGTATCCCACGAGGATATGTGATGCTGACCACAGCAGGGCACTGATGGCACTCCAGATAAAAAAAATGCGCCTGTTCATCTTTGAGAGCCCCGCGACAAACGGTACAATTGGACGCAATGGTCCGACAAAACGACCAAAAAAGACACTCTTACTGCCGTGTTTTTTAAAAAAACGTTCCGCCGCTTCCAAGTGACTCATTTTCAACAAAACGTTCTCATTGCGAAAAAACATTTTCCCCTTGCTTCCCAGCCAATAACTTGTTGCGTCGCCCAAAAAAGCGCCCACGGCGACAAACCAAATTAAATCTCCAACATCAAGTACGCCACGTGCTGAGAAGAAACCGGCAATGACGACAAGAATGGAACCCGGGATAATTGATCCGGCAAACACCAAAGATTCAAGCATGGCAATAGCCAAAATAAGCCAATAAGCCAAGATGCCCAAGTGCTCCACTGCCGGTAACAAAAAATTGATTGTACCCATACAATTTTAATCTTCCATCATCGCCACGCCTTCCGGCGCCACTGTCGGAGGTCTCCGCTCCTCTTTTTCTTCTTTTGACCCGACAACGCTGTCGAAGACGACAACCTTTTTTTCCTCAATCCGATCGACTTGATCGGGCGCGATAAGGTATTCACCGCCCGATAGCAAAGACTTTTTTACATGGTACTGCTGAACCGCGTGACTGCCAACGTCTATCACAATATCATCTACCTGCCCAAGCTGTTTGCCCGATTGTGTTTCTACCGGGAGCTTCTTCAGGTTTTTAAATGTTATTCTTGCCATAGTACATAGTCAATGCCCGCGCAGGTGCGCGCATTCTGCTAGTTTACCAACGTCCCCTCAACAATCGTCCCGCCGTCACCATGCCCGCCGTCCTTTTTGCCTTTTTTAAAAACTATCTCCTGTTGAATCCCCGTCAACAGCGTGGATAAAAACCAGTACAGGGCCAGCCCACCGGGCAACTGAAAGCCGATGAGAACGGTTAAAAACGGCATAAAATACAGCATCTGTTTGTTCATCATGGTCATCATGTTTTCGTCTTTTGCCCCTTCTCCCGCTGCAGATGGTGGCTTTCGCCTTGAAAGTGTTTTGGCTTGCCAATATTGCGCCAAACCCGCGGCCAGTGCCAATGGGATATTGGAAACACTTAAATCGAATAGGCCCAGCGATATTGGATTAATTGATTCCGGATTTGGAACAAAGGGATACAACACACTAAAGTCAGTCGTGGTCAGACCGTCACGCAACACCCAGTACAGCGCCAAAAAAATCGGCAGCTGGATGAGCAGAGGCAAACATGATCCGAGTGGATTCACTTTATGCTCCTTATACAAACGCATGGTCTCCTGCGCGAGCATTTGCTGATTATCTTTGTGCTTCTTTTTTACCTCTTCAAGTTTTGGCTGAAGATCTGTCAGAGATTTTTGCGCGCGAATTGACTTGTCTGTTAACGGGTACAAGGCCACCTTTATGATAATGGTTATGAGAAAAATGACGACTCCAACGTCAGGAATCACATCATAGAGTGCGACAAAACCATTAAAAAGGGGATCGTAGAGAATAGTATGAAAAAATGCAGCCACAGGAAATATATTAAGAATGAAGCGTCCGAAGATTGAACATTTGCGCAGTATAGCAGGTTGAGGGTCCCAAATCAAGCAGCCAGCGTATACACGTTCATTGTTTGCAATCCGAAATTTCTTGCAGTATATCGCGATAATTCCCGCCCGGCATTTGCCCGCAACTCTGCCCGGACGTCCTCGTCCGTGAGCCCTTGATAGATCATCCGAGCAATATGATGAATATCCTCCGGATTAAAGTACAGTGCCCCCTCGCCCAGCACTTCCGGCAAGCAACTGCTGTTGGCAGATACCACCGGTACGTCATGCGCCATAGCTTCGAGTGGCGGGAGCCCAAACCCTTCGTACAAACTGGGAAAGACAAACAGAGACGCGCGCTTGTAAAGTAGCGTAAGATCTTCATCAGGAACAAAACCGATATATTTAATAGACTGACGCTCAGCGATTGATGATCGAAGACGTGTCCAAAAATAATTTTCCTTTCCGGCCAAGACAAGCTGATACTGATCCGTGTATTCGTCCTCCACTATCTTCCACGCTTCCAACAGCCGCTCCAAATTTTTATGCGGATACGCCGCACCAACATAGAGAACAAATGGTTTATCAATTCCGTACTTGGCAAAATCATGTGTTGTGTTATCTGCTTCATGTGCTTTGCAAAACGGCGCCTGGTAGATCACGGTCATTTTATCAAGCGGAACGCCCAGCGTGCTATGCACATCCTGCTTCGTGAATTCGCTGGCGACAATAATATGTTTAGCCTTTCTCACTACGCGCCGTATGAGCATCCTATGCGCGACATCTTTGATCCAAAACAGTATCGGACCAAGCGTCGTCGCCTCCGGTCGAGGATAATGATACATGGTTAAATCATGAATGGTCACAACAAACGGGCCCCGATAAAAAAAAGGCACATTCCAATGAGGAAAGTGCATCAAATCCACCTGTGCTTTTTTTATCACACTCGGCATTTTGAATTGTTCTTCAATTGAATACCACGAAATATCCGGCTGTAGAAAAACAAACTCGTGATCAGACTCCATCTGTTGAAGCTGCGCCACCAGTTCTTCCACATACCTCCCCAATCCATATCCCTTCCCCATCATCCGGGCGTCAATGCCTATTCTCATATTCAATAATCCATGCCAAAAATACCCATATACGTTCGATAGTTGTACTGCCGACAAAAAAATTATTTCTTGATAAAGTTCCGATACGCTTTCTCGTCACCATATGCCAAGAAATCTCTATGATATTCGGGAGGAAAAAAAATAGCGCCGGGATCATTTTTGTGTTTAATCGAACACCAATATTTTTCCGTCTCGCCGGCAATAGTCCTCGCGTATTCAATCAATCCATTCGCATATCCGCAATACGCACAATTGATCTTAGCGTACCACGGAATATAGCGCAACCGATGTCTGTCAACACGAATAAACTCCCTTCTTTTAACGTATGCAATACCATACACAGGAAAACAAATGCGGTGGTAGACTTCCAAAAAAATATCAAGTAGCACCAGCGGGAGAAGAACGGAAAAAATGAAGGGCGCGGTCAAAAGATGTGGAATATTTCTCCCCGGCAGGTAACGCATGAATCTCATAGCGATCGGATTAATTGTAAAATATCTTTCGCAGCAATGCCCCATTCAAACTGCCTCACCCAAGTATATCCTTTATGAATATATTTGTCCCGTATTGCCAAATCATTCGCAAATATCCGCATGGCGTTGGCAATCCCGGATATGCTATATGGATCAACGTACCAGGCGGCGTCACCGCATACTTCCGGCATGGATGATCGATTCGCTGCGATGACCGGCGTGCCGGCTGCCATGGCTTCAAGCGGCGGGAATCCAAACCCCTCATAAAAACTGGGAAAAACAAGCGCTGTCGCTCCTGCAAGCAAGCGCCGCTTCTCTTTTGTGGAAATGTAGTTTCTGTACTCTATTTCAGGATGCTGAGCAATTTTTTTGAACAGTGCCCTACTTTTCCAACCGTTTGATCCCGCAAGAACAAGTCGAACCCCCTGGGCGGACAAGTGACTCTGCAAAAAACCATCCACAACCGCGTCAACATTCTTACGAGGTTCAACAGTGCCAAGATAAAGTATATATGGGCTGTCCGACAACGCGTCTGATATCGGTTGCGGTACGTCTATCCCGGGATACACGCATGTCACCTTCTCGGGTGAGATAGTATACCGCATCGTCACATCCCTCTTTGTATTGTTGGATGGTGTCACGATATGCGCGGCATGTTGGCACACACGCTTGGGAAGCAGCAGCCAATGCCACAGTCGACGCTTCAGTGAAAGAAATTCAGGATACAATTCAAATGAAAGGTCATGGATAATTTGAATATGCTTGGCCTTGTTTGAGACGCGACCAAAATGAATATTGGGGGAAATAAATGTATTTATTTTTTTGCCCGCGGGCAAACGCCACGCCACAAGCGCATCCACCTTTATACAAAAAAGTAACAGCAGCGGATTCAAAATTCTGTTTGGAACCCGCGTATGCACGTACCGCACGTTCGGCAATGACCACAATTGACGCACGCGAGCTTGATTTTTTTTACTGCCACTCGAAAAAAGATAAAATTCGTGATCAGTACCCACCCGAAACAACGCATGCAACAAACCATGGGTGTACTCTCCCACCCCGGTCCAGGACCGGCTCATCAAAACACGGACATCGATACCTATAATCATACCCGTATATCAAGTCGGCACTGATTCATGCCACGCAGAAACTCTTCATACCGGTCTTCCACATATTGTTTCATTCTATATTTGAACGCGTCCGCACCATACTTTTGCGCATATTCCTGAATACGCGGTCTATCCCATTGAAGCCGATCAAAATTTAATACGGCCTCCAACAGAGATTCCCATGTCTGCTCAGTAAAGAACACGCCTGTTTCTCCGGGAATCACGGTCTCTGTGACTCCCCCCACCCCATACGCAATCACGGGCGTTCCACTGGCCATTGATTCAATAGGTGTAATGCCAAGGTCTTCAACTTGAGGATGAACAAAACCTCTTGCGTGCGCGAACAGGCGAACCTTGTCCGCGTCAGATACTCTCCCCAAAAAATCAATATTTGGTTTCGCATTTTTTTTCAGCGCATCCATCTCAGGACCCGTGCCAAAAATCTTGAGCGGCCACCCAAGCCGGTTGAACACATGCACAATAAGGTCAAACCTTTTATACGGCACCAGACGACCGCCCGCCAAAAAATACTGATCCATATATTCGCCAAGACAAAACTGATCAACATCGGCCGGCGGATAAATAATATCGCTATCGCGGCGATAATATTTTTGTATCCGCTGTCGCACCGTATTCGAATTGGCCACAAAATGATCAACGCGGTCAACGCTCATTTTATCCCACAAACGCAAGTGATGAATGAGACGCGGCAGTGCTGCTTTTATCAGGCGATTATATTTCAAATCAGCAATATATTCATGTGTGTCGGTCCACAAAAATCTGGTCGGCGTATGGCAGTAGGAGATATGCAATGTATCCGGCCTCGTGAGAACGCCTTTTGCAAACGCGCTGGTGGATGACAACACTACATCATATGAATGCAAATTGTGGCGCTCCGTAGCCAGCGGCATCCATGGCAAAAACCATTGATACTTATTGTCGGTAAACGGTATCTTTCCAATAAAAGACTCCCGAACATCCGCGTCATCAAATCCCTCTACCATCCCCTTTTTTTGAAATAGAACAAAAATTGGCGCGTCAGGCCAAATTTCGTGAAATGCTTTCAGAACCCGTTCCGCCCCTCCGTCCTGAGCAAGATAGTCGTGAACCAGGGCAATCTTCATAATGCCTTACGCCGCCTAAACAAGACGAAGGGCGTTTTTATGACGATAATGATATCGAGCCAAAGACTCCATTTCTCTATGTATAAGATATCTAACCTCATTTCCTCCTCATACGTCAAATCGCTCCTTCCGGATATCTGTGATAAACCGGTAATTCCCGGCTTAACACTAAAAGCCACCCGATGCTCTTTTTCGTACCCTTTTACCTCTCTTGGCTGATGCGGGCGCGGACCAACCACGCTCATGCTCCCGTCCAAGACATTAAAAAATTGTGGTAATTCGTCAATACTCCACCGGCGGATAAACCCTCCAAAAGTCGTGACCCGTGGATCATTCTCAATTTTGTAGATTGGCCCCTGTTTGATGCTTTGTTTTTTGATCAAATCTTTTTCGCGCTTCTCCGCGTCTTTCCCCGCCAAGCCAAATTGGGGGCCGGTAGAATCTTTTTGATACATTGAACGAAATTTCAAAGTAAAAAATTCTCTTTTTCGTAAACCGACACGCTGGTTTTTAAATAAAATCGGCTTGCCCGTTTCAATAAGAATAATGATCGCTGTGATAATCAAAAGCGGAGAAACCAACACAATCACAATCACACTTACCACAACGTCAAACAATCTTTTTATGACTTTTCCCCATCCATCAAGTGGTGTTTGCTTTACCTCTACAATGGGCACACCGGCCAACGGGTGAATTGATTGGTTGGCAGAAAGCATGGCAAACAAATCCGCTGAATACTTAAATCCAATATGATTATCTCTGGCAAACTCAAATGCGCTGAGCGATGACGCTTCGTTATTTCTCGGACTCGTGACAATTATTTCATCAATTACTTCTTTTTTAAATCGGCGTTCCAACTCTTTTGAAAACACTGCGCATGACCCAACAACCTCGTACCCAAGTTCTTTTCTTTTGGAAAACACATCAATCAATTCCTTTGCAATCGCATCACCACCAATCAACACCACCTTGCGAAGACCCACACCATTTCTGTACATCATTCCCTTTAGCCCCCGCAATATCAATCTCCCCGCTGTCATAAAAATCATGGCAAGTAACACACTCACCACGAGCAAAAAACGAGAATCAAACAGCTGCTGCGTGAACAGCATATACAAGGCGATAAATGCCAACCCGGTAAGCGATGCAAAAAAAATACGCACAACATCTTGCGCAAATCGCCGCCGAGAATTTGGTGAATACAACCCGATGAGGGCATAAATAACGAGCCACACCGGAATAATCTTGAGCACATAGGCCATGTATTCCGGAGCCGAAAGATCAAACAAGATAGGTTTCAAGGAAATGGCCCAACCGGTAAAGCGCAAATAATAACTGGTCAGTCCGGCAAGCATGAGCATCAGCAAATCCATTGGGACCTGCAAAATCATAAATATTTGTTCAAATCTCTTCATATCAATAGGTGGAATTTGTGATGTAGTGTAGCATTTTTTTGCTGATTGAACAACAAAAAATACCCGACACGTCGGGCATTTTTTTGCTTAGCCAAGAGCTGTAAGCCGAATTTTGTCCGTCTTCGCCCTCGCTACGCTCGGGCTATGCCGGACAAGTCCAATAAAGATTATATGGGCTTGCCAGGCATAGCCAAAGCGAAGCGGAGGCGGAGACAGGATGATCATTTCTCTGGCGTCGATATTACTATCGAGCTCAAACGAGCGAACTTATCCAGGCTACGCTACGCTTCGCCTGGTAAACCAATCAATTTACCAGGCAAAGCGCAGCGTAGCAAGGCTGCTCTTTCATGCGGATAAGGATTTTGCCGTTTCACCCCCGGCCTTCTATTCCCGGTGCCGGGGTTAAGCTATTATTCATGATAAACAAGAATATGGGATGTAGCTTTCCGTACCCTTTCGGGCTTGGACGTCACTGCTCGCACCTCGGCCGACGCTGCGCGTCGGAAATTCCAATGATCAAATTACAAATTCCATGTTTTGTTATTTGAAATTTGTGTTTGGAATTTCCGGTGCGAAGCACCGGCGACGGGTATTACCCGCTACCTGTTCCCCGCTGCTCGTGAGTAGCGGGGGCATGTTCGGACTTTCCTCCCACCAACGTCCTGCGGGCTCCGGCTGACAAGCACTACTCACTATGGAGAAAGGCTTGCCTGGCGAAGTCCGTAGGACGAAGACAGGCGATCATCCGCTCTTTGCTAAGCGAACATATACTACCAAAAAAACATGGTTTTGTCAATGTACTCATAATCTTGTAAATGGAGAGATCATGTGCTACTGTTGTCCCACTCCAACTAGGGAAAAAGGGAAATGGAGACGCACAACTTCAGATACTGTTCGTTCCACTCCATCGACGGGGTGGGACCGCGGGAAAACATCGACGTCCTTCTCCTCCCGACCGGTATTCACGAGGGTTGCTTCCTCGGCACCCACGTCTGCTTCTCCCAAGCGGACGTGCAGGCGATGCTGGACGAATTTGGAGACTCACTCGTCGATCCGTCCAGGATGGAAGCAACCAAACAAATCGGACGGCTCCCGAAGGTGTCCGAACACCCTGGCGCCTACTACGACGGGCTGGTCGGAGAGGCGTACTACACCTACGTGTGCAACGTGCAACACCGGCGGTGGTTGGCCAATCCACAGGGAAACTACGTGTACACCCTGCGGATGACGAACCGCCGAACGCAGGTGGCTCATGGGCTGACCACCTTCGCGTGCAACCGAGACGGCGGCTGGCGATCGGTCATCGTGTTCTCGCAGGAACAACACTGGGAACTGCTGGGCCGCTGGGCCTCCGAGCAGGTGCCCGGTCAAACCGTAATCCCCATCGAGCACCTGCCGCAGACCAGCCCGCACAGCCCCATGGAGATCGTGGGCCTCACCGCCTTTGTGCTGCAGTGTCTGGCACGCAGCACGTTCGGAGGCAGCATGGTCGAGCTCCGCTATCACTCACCCCCACTGCACATTCCCGGCCTGCAAGAGCAGATGCTGGCGCGACGGTCGCCTCCGCCCAAGCGGCTTGAGCTGCCCAGGATGCTGCTGGACAATGGCGGAAACAGAGGGCTTGTCCCCGTCATCGACGAAGAGGACTAGCCTGCGAGGAGAGCGTAGAGCAAGGAAATCGGCTTGAACCAGGTCTTCTCTGACAGGTTCAAGGGCGAGCCAACCGACTAAGCTCTGAGACTATCAAACAACAAGGCCGCGCGGTATCCTGACTCCGCGCGGCCACAAACTTATCTACCAAAAAACCCGCCATCAGCGGGGTTTTATTTTTTTCATAATGTTAAGATGCCCCTGCGCCCACGAAAATAAATCCGGAACGCAGGGGTTGACGCTCCATGACACCGCTGTTGCCGTGCCTAGAGGGTCGAGATGAACCGACGGCCGCCGTCGACGAGACGCCGCGGCCTCTTCCTTCCATCGATGAGCTTCTTCATCAGTAATCCTTCGTAGCGCGTCTAGTGCGCCGCAAGTATTGTAACAAATGTAAATAAAAATGAAAAGACGCCGGATTACAGCGTCTTTCATTGTGCGCGGGAGAGGAGTCGAACCTCCACACCTTGCGGCACCAGCACCTCAAGCTGGCGTGTATACCATTTCACCACCCGCGCATAGTATGTTTTTCTTGATCCATTCTTTCCCACAGCCAGACTTCAAATACTTTTCTCGTGTACGAGCT
>PFCB01000035.1:677-15843 GCA_002773135.1 Candidatus Magasanikbacteria bacterium CG10_big_fil_rev_8_21_14_0_10_47_10 | reverse complement strand
GATGTTGATTGTAACGCTTAAGTACGTTGACAATAAGCCACGAATTACCGACATCAAGCGCGAAAGTACGCCGGGGCATCGCGCCTATCGAAAATCAGATGAGTTACCAAAAATTTTAAACGGGTATGGCGTCGCTATTATTTCAACGTCCCGCGGATTGATGACAAACAAGCAGGCAAAGAAGGAAGGCATCGGCGGAGAAGTGTTGTGCTCAATTTACTAAACAGTATGTCACGTATCGGAAAGCAGACAATTGAAATACCGGCCGGAGTCAGTGTATCCCTGCATGAGGGAATTCTTCATGTACAAGGGCCAAAGGGAGAGCTTACACGCGTGGTCCATCCTGTGGTGTCAATTCTCGTGGCTGATAATACTGTGACTGTGGACGTGAAGAATAAAGAAGAGAAGAGTGAACGCTCATTGTGGGGAACGTTCAGTTCGCATGTTCAAAACATGGTTACCGGCGTATCCCAGGGCTTTAAAAAACAGCTTGAAATTAATGGAGTGGGGTATCGTATCAGCATGCAGGGGAAAGACGTGAAGTTGGAAGTTGGATATTCTCATCCTGTGGTATTCGTCGTCCCGGAAGGAATTGCTGCCTCCGTTGAAAAAAATATCATTACGGTTGAGGGGGCTGATAAAGAAACTGTGGGCCGTGTCGCCGCTGAAATGAGAGCCATTCGAAAACCGGAGCCGTATAAAGGGAAAGGGATTAAGTACATTGACGAGCAAATCCGACGCAAGGCTGGAAAAGCGGCAAAGGCGTGAGTATAATATCTATATGAACAAGAAAAAAGTCACAAGAGAACAAGGACGGGCTCGTCGCCATGCGCGCGTGCGTTCGAAAATCCATGGAACTGCTGAAAGGCCTCGTTTGGTTGTCAGCAGAAGTCTTCGCGGTTTGTTTGTGCAGCTTATTGACGATGTTGCAGGGAAAACACTGTGCAGTGTTCATAGCAAGAAAGACGGAAATCCTGCGGACGCCGGTGATCGAACGCGCAATGTTGCCGTGGCATATTCACTTGGAAAAAAAATATCTGAGAAAGCAACAACGTTGAAAGTAACTCGTGTCGTATTTGATAGGAGTGGCCATGCCTATCATGGTCGTATCAAAGCGGTCGCGGATGGCGCGCGTGATGGAGGGCTAGAATTTTAAATATATTGTATGGCAGAACGTAAAGGCCAAGGTCGGCAGGGCCGATTTAAAAAAGAAAAGCCGGAGTTTGATCAGCATATTGTCGATCTGGCTCGTGTGACGCGTGTGACCGAGGGCGGAAAGCAGCTCAATTTTCGTGTCTGTATTATTTTGGGTGATCGAAAGGGGCGCGTAGGATACGGCGTTGCCAAAGGTGGCGATGTGCAGATAGCTGTCAGTAAGGCCGTTACGCAAGCGAAAAAGAATATTATAAAGATTCCCATTGTCCATGATACGATTCCACATCGAGTGGTGGCAAAGTACAAAGCAGCCAAGATCATGATGAAACCGGCTCCAAGAGGATCAGGTATTATTGCGGGGGGTGCCACGCGTGCTATTTTGGAGCTTGCCGGTCTTCCAAATGCATCATCAAAGATGCTGGGGAAAACAAGCAATAAGGTAACAAATGTAAAAGCAACGTTTAAGGCACTTCAGTCTTTTTTGCCTAGCGCGGTCCTGAATGCCAAAAAACCAACGCAAAAAAAGGGAGAGAAAGAATGATTTCATTATGACACTTTCAGCACATACAATGAAAACTCGTGGCGGGAGAAAAGCCAAGCGCGTGGGACGCGGTAATGGTTCCGGAAAAGGAACATACTCAGCACGAGGAATGAAAGGGCAGCGCGCCCGGTCTGGCGGAAAAGCAGGATTGCAACGCCGGGGGTTTAAGCCATCTTTGCAAAAAGTGCCCAAGCTTCGTGGTTTTTCGAGTTTGCAGGAAAAGAAAAATACGGTTACCTTGGCCATGCTCAATGCCACGTTTGAAGAAGGCATGATTGTGACGCCAAAACTTCTGGAATCAAAAGGTCTTGTAGCGCATGCCGTGCATGGGGTAAAAATAGTTGCCTCGGGGACACTGAAGAAGAAGCTTACTATTCAAGATTGTTTGGCGAGTAAGGCCGCAGCGGAAGTCATTGAAAAAGCAGGGGGAACAATAACCTTTTAGTGTATAGCCAATGGTTCGGGGTCAATGGGACTTCTACCGGTTATTGGTTTTGAATTCTTATGGAAAGCTTTAAGCGCATCTGGGGAATAAAAGACCTACGAAAAAGCATCCTCTATGTATTAGCGATGCTTGTTTTATTTCGTTTGGCCGCGCATATACCGGTGCCCGGTGTTGATCCTGTGGGACTGCGGCAGTATTTAGAGGGAAACCAAATATTGGGATTGTTGAACGTCTTTTCCGGGGGAACGCTTGAGAATTTTTCCGTGGTCATGTTGGGGGTGGCGCCGTATATTACCGCTTCGATTATTTTTCAGCTTCTTCAGATTGTGGTTCCTTATTTTGAGGAATTGGCCAAAGAAGGTGAAGCGGGGCAACGGAAGCTACAAATGTATACGCGAGTCACATCGGTCCCACTTGCGATATTGCAATCTTTTAGTTTGATTCAGCTGTTGAGGCAGTCAGCCGTTCCGGTCTTAACATCTGTGACACCTTTTACATTTGCGTCAATTATCATTACCACGACAGCGGGGACGGTCTTTTTAATGTGGATAGGAGAGCTTATTACCGAAAAGAGAGTAGGAAACGGTATTTCGCTGCTTATTTTTGCCGGTATTATCGCGTCACTGCCCCAGGCGGTGCAAACAGCGGTGATTAACTATAATCCTTCAGACATTTATACCTACATATTATTTCTCGCTCTTGCTATTGGTACTGTTGTGGCGGTTGTTATTATCAACGAAGGTCAACGAAATATCCCGGTTAATTATGCCAAGCGTCTCATTGGAACTCGTTCGTTTGGCGGCAGCTCCAGTATGCTGCCATTGAAAATTAACACGGCGGGGGTCATTCCTATCATTTTTGCCATTTCGATTATATTATTTCCGCCGGTTATTGCGCAGTACTTTGCCGCCGGAACAGGAACCATGGCCGGAATTTCTTTGGCTGTGTTGAACTTTTTTAACAACCAAACATATTATAGTATTTTATATTTTGTATTGGTGTTTGGCTTCACCTATTTTTATACCGCCGTCATATTTAAACCGGACAAGATGGCTGAAAATTTGCAGCGACAGGGCGGTTTTATTCCCGGTATTCGACCGGGGAAGGAGACAGAAGAATACCTGGGTCGTATTATGAGCCGGTTGGTTTTTTCCGGGGCATTATTTTTGGGGCTGATTGCTGTGATGCCATTTGTCCTGCAAGCGTTTACCGGAACACAGGCCTTGGCTATTGGGGGCACGAGTTTGTTGATTGTGGTAAGTGTTGCCATAGATATTGCCAAACAAATTGAGGCGCAGCTGACATTGCATGAGTACGATAGGATATAACGATAAGGAGTAAGGAAATACGGAATAAAATGGGAAAACCCCCTTCAAAGGGTTTTTTTGATATACTACTATTGTGTGGCTGTATGTTACAGCAGGACCTGGAAGGCAGTTATTTTAGAGAGCACATTATGCATTTTTTGTAGGGGATTGCCGCGTCCCCATTCGACTCGCCTTGGCTCGCTCAGGGTCCTCGCAATGACGAAGACTTGGTTTTACTCCTTACTCTTTATTCCCTGCCTACGGCAGGCAAGCTTACTTTTAACATTATGTCCCTTTTTAGCGCACTTTTTGGTTCAGGATCATCGTATTCAACAGTTCAAAAGTCACTTTCGCGTGAGCAAATTCGACATATCGTTTCGCGCTCTCGGATACAGACACTTTCAGCGCAGGAGGAAGCTGCCATTGAAGAAGCCATAGACAAGAGACGGTTGGGAGACGGTCGTATTTCTGTTGCCCAGATTGACGAGGTTTTGGGCAAGTTGGAACAGACCGGCACTATTAGCATAAACGATAGGAAAAGCGTTATAAAGGCATTTCAGGGGCATTTTGGCGTGGATTAAGGGGAGGGCTTTGGGTATTTTGTTAAGACGAATCGAATCACATAAAAATTGAAGTGATGACAAATAAAAAAGTCCCGATGATATCGGGACTTTTTTTGATGAGTTCTCTGCAGACTAGCTGGCAGTGAACGTAATCGTACCGCTGCATGCTCCGGAGAAACCGGTTGATGATGCGACAGGTACTTCTAATTTCCAGTATGAATCATCCGTGGATGCTGTTGTGGTAACAGTGGATTTTGCCAGTGGTACACCAAATGATGCGCTGGCTGATTCCAGTTGAGTTCCTGCTGTCCATGCGAAGCCAACAGAACTGCTGTATCGGATATTGTCAGTTGCAATGGTACCGATAGAACATGGCATATTTGTACCGCTCAGCTGAATATCCAATGAGTCGTTATTTCCGGTGTTGGTAACAACCACTGTTTGTTCGGTCGATGTGCTGCCGACTGACAGCGTTCCAAAATCAAGGAATGCCGTATCAATGTCAAGCGCGCTCAGTGTCGCTACTGTAAAGGTATCACTGGTTGACGTTGGTCCAAACGTGAAGTCCACGGTATCGCCTACCATCGCGGAAGCAACCCAGTCAATATTTGCGTCAATATTAAATGATGTTGGGATCTTCATTTCAAAACTCATGGTGATGTCCGTGCCCTGAGTACAGCCGGTAAAGTCGCTGGTGACGCCGTTGCCATCATCATAATTTGCTGACCCTATACCGCCGTCATAATTGCTTTGGTTGGTATTTTCAAAGAGGTAGCAGTTTCGTTCGTCCCAGTCTATTTGTCCTGTACAAGTTGCCCCTGTACGATACAGCAGAACGCGGAGTTCTCCAGCTTGTGTTATGCCGTCGTCAACTTCAACACATCCGTTGTTGTCTGTAATGTCTCCTCGGACATAGATATTGGTGGATGCGTTTTCACTGGTGTTAAAGGTGCCAAGACTGCTGCCTTGTGAACTGGCCGCGACAATGACGTTTGAGATCGTTGGCGCTTCATTGGTAATACTGGCTTGTGACGTAGTGTCATCCGCCTGAGAGCGTAAGGATACAAAGATCAGAATTATTAGCAGGCCGATAATGCCCAGTAATATTCCAATGATGTGGTACCCATATGCTCCCGAATTGGCTTGTTGCCTCATAGATATGGATTTTATGAATAAATAGCTAAATAAATATTTTTTAAAAAATTATTAGCGTTGGACACGTGCGGCTACTTCTACTTTTTCGGTGCTCTGCTCATAAATTTTTACAAGCGTTTGTGCGGAATTATTCAGTTCATTGCTGCTGACGGCTCTTGCCTGTGGCCTGGTTGCTGATGCGCCGGATTGGGTCATCTGCGGTGGAGCAGTCACTAATAAAATGATCCCGATAATGAGTGCCACCACCATCCATGCGATTCCCAACTGAATAGAAATGTGTTGCTGCATATATGTCACCTTCCTTTCAAAAGAATGTTAACACGAAATAAGAATAAATAAGGTTGTAAACACATTCTTTTAAAAATGTGCATAGTGCGTTTTTATTCGCAGCTCGCGGATAGTATATCAAATAATGATCAGAACATGAAGACAATGCATAGCACACCTGTTAATAAATCATTGCGCATTCGCTATGTGCGTGATGATACCGGAACATGCTCCACTGATTCCATAGGGTGGCGTGAGGAGTCGAAAATACAAATCATCAGTCGACGCGCTGCCACTTGTTTGTTTTGATAGTGTGATATTTGCAGCGGATGGTGTGGTGCTGGACAGTGAGGTCATGTCTTCGTAATTGATACCTGTCGAGCTTGCGTATCGGACAGCGTTGTCGTGTATGTTGCCTATTGCGCAGCTGAGGTTGGACGCTGTCACGTCGATATCGATGTCACGGTTTCCCGTATTGCTCACATTTACTGTTTGCTCGGAGGACGTGGTTGAAAAACCAAGTGATCCGAAATCAATGATGCTGGTGACGTCCAACGCTGCCAGAGAATTTATTTCGATGGTATCGGTTCCGGTTGCTTCGGTGGCGCTTTGGTCTTCAATGCGGATGTGGCCGACCCAGTTTTCCGCGCTATACTGGCCAGAGTCGGTTGGCTCGGCATAATGCTGTACCGTATATACACATTCATATTGGACGGTGGTTTCCGTCCCAGAGGAGCATCCCGTTATGCTACAATTTCCGGCGTACGTTTGTCTGTAGCAGTTGTTATTGTCTGCGGTACACGTTTCCGCGCTTCCCACACCGCTTCTGTAGAATGTGCCTGTGAGCGTCCCATTGTTGAAATCGCTGCAACCATCGTTATCTGAAATATTGCCATGTATATACACTGATTTTGTTGTATTTTCGTTGAGATTTATCGCTGATTCCGCGGCTCCTTGGGTGGACGTTGTAATCGTGACACTGTCTACTGTTGGCGCGCTGCCGGAGGATTCTGTCAAGAGCGAAATTTGGTCTACCATTAAATTTTGACAAAAATCATTGCACGTTGAACGAATATAATAAAAGGATCCGCTTTCACTATTTACAGACGTGGTTGCCCAGTCACCGGGCGCTGTGAAACTGAATTCATGAATGCCGTCTGTGGAGTACGCGTCAGTCACATTTGTCACACTGAGTGCGGACCAGGATGTCCCATCCCAGTATTCCCAGGTGTAGTCCGCGGTTGCAAATCCGAATTCAGCATCAATAAAAATGGATGTGAAAAGAAGCGTCGCATGGCCATAATACTGTACGGCGGTTCCTCCTCCTATAGATGGCCAGGGGACATCATTCGTGTCCCCCGGTGAATTTGCCTCGGTGGTTCCGTCGGTAAATCCAAATTCGTCAACCCAATATTGGCCAATGTCGGAATTGGCTCCGGTGAGGGGGGCAGCCTGCACAATGCGTGAATTGGTAAGTGCCGCGACAAATAAGCCTATAAGGGCGCTTGAAAAAAACAGCACGAAAATGTAGCTTGCAATGGCTTTTTTGGGTAGTGTGATGTTTCCACCAAGCAATGTAATGTTAGGATTTCTTTTTTCCCTTTCTTTTTGTTTTTGCACGAGGTTTGCCCGGTTTAACTTTGGATTTTGTTTTCGGTTCATTTTTTTCATGACTTTTTTTGTTGTGGACGTCTTTCTTTTTCAGTGTCTTACCGTGTGATCGTTTTCGCAAATAATGGGTGATAATCAGCGCCACGATAATCATCATTAGTCCGATTCCTCCGTAGATTGCAAGAGTGGTAAATAGTGATTGTGTTTTTACGGAAACTGTCGCGCTTTTGCGTTCAGTTTCTTTTGCGCCATATTCAAATACCGCGTCAAATTTGTATTCTCCATTTTTGTCCGGACGAAACGTGTGGACATACTGACTATTTCCGGCAACCGAAATTATTTTCGGTTCAGATCGCAAAATATCAACCAGGGTATCTCCGCGATAGACCTCCACCACGAAAATGGAGTCAACAGGAATTTGGCCAACATTTTTCACTTCTCCGGAAATTTTAATGAGGCTTCCGGGAACGGCGGTACTGGGTGTCACGGAAAAGGCGTTGAATTGCGCTTCTTGCGCAAGAGTTCCCGGCGGGTATACGTTGAGCACCCGTTCTATCGAGCGATAAATTTCTTCTCCATGGAACACAACGCTAGCGGTTACGGCGTAGCGTCCCAGAGGGAGTGCTTCTGGAAATCGAGCTGAGAGGGGTTGCTCTTGTCCGGGTCTCAGAAACGGAAGGGTGGTGCCTTCAATTCTTCCTTTTATGATATGAGATGGATCACTTAAATCCGTAAAGGTTGCTTCAATGTAATCCGGTCGGACATCAACGTTGCCACTATTGGTGATCAGGAAGCTCAGGACGGGCGCGATATTTATTTCTGTTGGATCGATGGTAAATCCGCTGACGGACATTTTCGCGACTTCGTGGTCAACAATTCCAAAGAAAATATGCGCCTGTGCTCCAGTCGCGACAGCCGCGCTCTGCGCGCCGCCCGTTTTTTGGGTTCCCGGTCGGCCGACAAATTTAATTGATACTTTGTGTGATCCATTTGGCGCACTTGTTGGCGCAATGGTAAAAGAATATCCCTTAAATACTTCGCCCACATTCATAGTAAGTGTGGGTTCTGTGAGTTGAATTTGATGAGCCGAATCTCCGACAAGACTTACATCAAATACCTGTTCGCTATCTCCTTTCACACGCGTTACATATACCGTGTCTGTGATCTCCACGCCATTGGCAAGATTATCGTATTCAAAAATAGCCGGTGTGACACCTGTCGCGTGAGCGGCAGGCGCCATGAAAAAAAGAAATGCCAAACCGATTACGAGGCCGGCAAAAAAACGCATAGACGACTGAGCGGTGTGTTGTGTGTGGGTGACAGGCATAGTGACGATGTTAAGTATGTGGTTGATGTTTTTTTAAAAGGAAATAGATGAGGAGAATAATGGTGACAACCACGAGAGTGGAAAAAATCATGATGTCCGTTGTAAAACGCAGGTTGCTCACAGTCGGCGCTTGCAGCGTTGGCAGCGGGCCGATACTTCGAATAATATCCGGCTTATAGGTGATTTTTTTTGTTCCATCATTAATCTGCACACTTGCTCTGTAAATGCCCGGTGGAATTGCCCCTTCGATGTCAAGGTAAAATTCTTTTTTTGAAAAATGGGGGATAAATCCTTTTTCAGTATCTATGTCAATGCGCACGTTGATTGGATCCGCGTGTGTCAGTTCGTCGGTCATCGAGATAAGAATATCTGTGATGTTGGCATCCACGTTGCCATGATTGGTCGCGGTAAATTGGACTTGAGCCGGTGACCCTGGGAGGCCGTCATGAATGAGTCCCAGGCTCCGAATGGTCACATCGTACACATCACGGTCTGTCACACAGGCAGTAACAGATTGGGTTACGCCGACCGCGGAGCCAATTGCGGTTGGTACTGGAAAGTCGGGCGTCACTGTAATTTCAGCATCATAGCAACCGACCTCGGTGTTTTCGTCTACTGTAATGGTAAGGGGAACGAGTTTATTATATTCGCCTGAAGCGAATTGGACGGTTGTAGGGAAGCTAAAAAATTGAGTCAGTGTTCCGCTTTTTGTAATCCGAACTTTCTCGACCGCGTTATTTTGTGGTCGCACAACATACACGTCTGAAGTGATACTTTGTCCCGGTTTGATGTTTTCGATTTGAATCGTTGCAGGGGAGATTCCTATCGCGAATGCGTGATCCGGGATGAGCAGCGACGTAACGCCTGTCAAAAAGGTTACACACATCAGAAAAAAACGTCGATTCATGCAGTTTGATTAATTAAACGAGTATGCTACTGTTATACAACGATATCAGTATATCATATTTATTGAGTATATCATATGGATGACATGGATTTGGAGCCTGTGCAAATGAAGAGGAAACGGTATGGCTTATGGGTATTTTGCATGGCCATCATCATTTTATTTATTTTGTGTGGCATAGGTTACTTTTTTTTGTCAGTGCAAGAGACCGCATTCTCCGTTGAGTCCGGTTCATTGGCAGCGGCATATTACAAAGATACGCAGGGTGTCAAAATATATCGTGTATCAGATCAAAAAGCGCAAGTGTTGGACGGGAAATGGATAGCCCGGTATGTGGCTCCCGATCATGCGCTGGTGCATGGGTTTGGTTTGGATGGAACGTCAAATCAGTACATACTTGATATAAAAACCGAGCATGTTGAAGTGAAAGATCTTACGGGATTGGCAGGGCCGGTAATAGATATATTGATTGATCCATCCGGATCTCACATGCTGGTCTATGGGCAGGGGGCCGCATTGGAGGATCCCAAGCCGTATTTGTGCGTGGGGCCTATTGATTCGCCAACATTGGAGTCCTGTCGACTTGTTGTTGATGACATATTGGCAGAGGCTGTGGCACAAGAGCGGCATTTATATCACGCGTTTTGGGTGAACGCGGCCGATGAGCCTCCGGCATTGCGAATCGTGGAAATTGGCGGTCCCGAACGAACCTGGCTGTACCTGCCTACTGAGGAGTCGGATGCGTTGAAAGAGGATTCAGATACAACTGATACAACCGTTCTGATACAAGATTCCACCTCGGTTCGCAGAGAAGCCCCGGTTGCTCCGGTGAAATATATTGGACCACTCGCTGTGGTATCGACACAGGAAAAACAGTTTGTGTTCGTCCGACGGGGGAGTGAGCGTATCGTTCCTGTAGATGGCAGGTACGCACTCGCGATTTTGGAGGCTGGAGGGCTTGATATTATTGATATGCAAACAAGAACGCGGCAGCCGTTTGCGTCCGAAGACGTGGATGTTGAATCGGTCACTTCGTATCTTGCCCCAGTATTTTCCCAACAATAAATGGCCGATAGATTGGGCCGAGGTACCGAGAGTCAATGCTTTCACCTCTATTGTCTCCAAGGACAAAATATTGATTTTGGTTAAGCCGGTACACCGGTACGACACGGTCTGCTGTTCCCAGCACTTTGGTAAAGGTGTAGGGCGCCAGATATGGTTCCTCAAGCGCTTCTTGGTGATCTTCATCAGGACCCACAAAGACTTGTCCGCGTCTAATTGTAATCGTCTCTCCTGGCAAACCGATGATTCTTTTTATGATAAGTCTGTTATTTTGGATGTCAACGATTTGAATAATGTCTCCGCGTGTTGGTTCGGAAAACGCGTATGCCAGTTTGCTGACAAAAAAAAGATTTTCATCGCGTAGTGTTGGTTCCATGGATGGGCCATTCACTCTGCCGGGTGCGACTATAAAAAAACGAATGACAAAAAATGCCGCCGCCATTATCAAGAGTATCACGGAACAGTGGAGAACAAACCGTTCAAAGTATATGAATCGGCACCATCCTTTTGATATGTGACAGGCGGTTTTTTTCATGTTATCATTTTGGTACCGGTTAAACGTGCCGTTCGGTAATACTGAGGTATGACATCAAATTTTTCTTGGGCTATTATATCCATTTCCGCTGACCTCAAATTTTTTTTTACAAACGTGCTTGGCAGCATAAACATTGTCAGTTTTTTGTTTGGGTTTCTCATTTCAGTTCTTGTTATTGGGTTTATCATTACCGGCAACCCGCGGTATCTCCCAATTGTACTTCGCTATTCGTTGTTTGACAGCTTTAACAAGATTGCGACGTGTGATAAAACAGGTGTTTTTCAGGAGCCATATTCAAAATTTGTTAAAGTGTATACAAGGATTCGTTTTTTTTTCTTATCGACTATCATATTGTTTGTCGCTATTGTTATCTCTATTGTTGTTCTCTATGGTTTTGGTGAGATATCTGTCCGCTAGAAGAGGAAGAAGAAGAACCTGATAATTCTGACAAGCAGTATCGATGAGGTCACGCGGTCATAGAGGAGCGGAGCGGTTCGTTCGATTGTAAATAGAACCATTTCCACGGGCGTCGCGCCGGGGGATGTGATAAATATATTTGCCAGGAAGGTGTTTGCGGCTCGCGCAGTTGTGTCAACTGTGCGGACAATAAAGTCCGGCGTTCCCGGAAAAAATTGCCGAAACGATAGTCCTGTGGCAGCCGGTTGCCGGATCACCGCAGCAGGCACTGAAGGAGGCCGTGGCACTGGAGTTCCCGGTGTTTCAATCACTGTCGGCGGTATTTCTGTTTCTACTTCTGTGGGGGGTTCTACCGGTGAAATTTCAGGCGGGAAGACCGGAGCTGTTATTTCTTCCGTTTCGGAAACCGGGGGCTCAACGACGGACGATCCTGATTCGGGCGGCGTGCCCGGTTCAACCGCCGTCGGTGGTGGGGTGCTGTCGGCAGGTGGGGGAATTGGCGCACCGGCGCCTGGGGGTTCTTCTGGCGGTGGTTCCGGGACAGGTGATGGCACAGGTGTTGGTGCCGGTAAGACGGTAATGATCACATTTTCAGTATCCAAGCCTCCTTGGTTATCTCCGACATACAGAGTGATTGTATGTGTCCCCACCGAAAGGCTTATTATGGGCGATACTCCCGTTGCCAGCAGCGTGGCACCTTCCTTCCATATATAGTCCAAAACAACGCCATCCGGGTCAAAACTGCCGGAACCATCAAGTGTCACGGATTCAAAGCCATTGTTATTTGTGTCGGTGACCGTTTGGTTTGGGCCGGCGTCTGCTGTTGGAATAAGATTGCCCGGAGTCGGTTGGACAGTTGCCGAAGTCGCGGCTTGATCGGCCCAGGCATATTGCGGAATAAAAAGGATCAAACCCGTACACAAAACAAGCAGCATGGCAGGCAGAATGGTATGTTCGGAAAAGAATATTTTTTTTCTTTTCTTCATTCAAATAAGAAAGAGTGAATACAAAAAAAAATGCTTGGACTCTCGTCAATGGCTCTATTGTATCACGAATTTTGCCCTAACGATATGACTTGATTTTTTCGGGCTATGTGATAAGCTATTTTGATATTGGATTCACCTTCATATGAAGAAGATTATCATTTTATTGGGCATTCCCGGCAGCGGGAAGGGGACGCAGGCTCGGTTGTTGGCTCAGCGGAATGGGTACGTCCATATTTCAACCGGCGATTTGTTGCGTCAGCTTGCCCAAAATGCGAGCGCTGATCCAAGTGACGTGCGCAAGTTGGCGGACATGAAGTCGGGGAAATTGGTGGCCGATGATTTAATATACAAACTTGCTTTTTCCGCGATACGCAGCGCGCTTGCGGCGGGTCAAGGAGTGATTTTAGATGGCGCAATTCGCAGTGTGGAACAAGCGCAAGCGTTTGATGATTTTTTTAAGGGAAACGACATGCAATCCGAGGTGATGGTGATTGAGATTACGTTATCTGATGAAACGGCATACAAACGTTTGACCAAAAGAAAAGTATGCGTGTCATGCGGCCATATTATCCCATATTCCCCGGATAACGAACGTCTTACCACGTGCAGTGAATGTGGTGGACAACTGCAGGTCCGTGCGGATGATACGCCGGACACGATTGAAAAACGCATTGCCGAGCAAGGTAATTCGATGTTGGCACCGATTGTTTCGTATTATCAAGCGGCCGGCGTATTGCGGCAGGTGGACGGGGAGCGCCAGATTTCGGAAGTCGATGAAAAAGTCATGACGGCAATTCAATAACACTATGGCGTATATTAAAACAGGACAAGAAAGAGATTTGATTATTGAAGGCGGTCTGAAGCTTGGCAGTATTCTTGATGCTATAGTACCAATGGTTGCTGCGGGCGTAAGCACGCGTGATGTTGACGCAACAGCGGAACGATTGATTTTGAAAGAGGGCGGGCGTCCGGCGTTCAAAGGGTATCGGGCAGGGAAACATGATCCAAAATTTCCGTCAACCATTTGCGCGTGCATCAATGATGAAATTGTCCATGGATTTCCGCTTCAACAGAAAGTGCTGCAAGAGGGTGATATTTTTACGATTGATATTGGGATGCAGTGGCCTGTTAATTCCGGACTTGGAGAAAAGGGGAATGGTTTTTTTACCGATACGGCGATCACACTTCCTGTGGGGGCTATCAGCGATAAGGCGGCAGAGCTGATAGCCGTGACAAAACAGGCGTTGGATGTTGGGATACAGGCAATAACGGTTGGCGGTACTATTGCTGATATTGGCGCGGCGATAGAACATTTTGTATCACCTCGCGGTTATGGCATTGTGCGAGATTTGGTTGGTCACGGAGTTGGACACGCGGTTCACGAAGAACCGCCTGTACCAAATTATCATGAACCGTCATTGCGTTCGTATGTCATTGAACCGGGTGTTGTTATTGCCATTGAGCCAATGATCACGGTTGGCGGCTTCGCGGTACGGGTTGATGATGATCAGTGGACCATTCGCACGGCAGATGGCAGCCTGGCGGCTCATTTTGAGCATACGATTGTCGTTACGGACAATGGGGCCGTTGTGGCAACGCGGCGTCCATCTGAGACATAGTCGTATGAATATTTTGGGAATTGATTACGGGCAAAAGAATATTGGATTGGCATGGATGCAGGAGGGGCTGGATGTTGTGCTGCCGTTTGGTGTAATACAAGTGGAAAAAAACAAAGAACAGGCAATAGATCAGCAAATAAAGGAGTTGAAGACGCTTATTGAGGAACAAAATATTGGAATTGTTGTTATTGGATTACCGCTTACGTTGGAAGATGGAGCTGAAAATGGAAACACGCAGCGAGTTCGCGCATTTGGTGATAGTGTGAAAAAAAAAATCGGATTACCGGTGACGTATGTTGACGAACGGTTAACGTCGTTTGAAGCAGACCAAATGGGGGGCGACGCGTCCAGAGACGAAAAAGCGGCGATGGTAATTTTGCAAACCTATAAAAAGCAGATGAGTATATGAGGGCCGTGGTATTGGGTCGCCGGAATTTTCGGGAATATGATCAGGTGGTTTCGTTGTATAGCCGCAGTCATGGAAAATTGGAAGTGCTGGCAAAAGGTGCAAAAAAAATAGTTAGCAAGAATGCGGCTCATTTGGAGCCGAGTTGTGTTGTTGATGTTGGCATTGTTTCGGGTGCTGAGATTGATCGGTTAACGTCGGTTCAGTGCGTATCTCATTTTTCTCACATGCGAGATCGTGAGCGAACAATACGATTTGCGGCGCTGGTACTTCATACGATAGATCGGATAATCAAACCTAATGAGCCTGATCATCGACTGTTTGACCTTCTTGAAGACTGGTTGGTTCAGCTGAATCGTTCCGAGCATACCCATCCCGGAGTCGTGGACTTGTTTTTTTTGGAGGTACTTGTGCTGTTGGGATTTGATCCGCAGCCTCATATACCGGCATCCGTTTCGGATTGGTCTTACAAGCGCTTGCATGATTTTACCTTGCGTTTTATGCAGACACAGCTTGAAATTGCCATTCCTGACTGGGCCAGAGGGGATATGGCCGTGGCCCTGTAGTACTGTATGACCAGGGCTTGACGAAATGGCGGTAATCGGGTATAATGGCTCTGCTTTGTTAAGGGAATAAACATTCATATGTCACAGGACAACATGATAAAGCTTGACTGTACGGTGTGCAAAACTTCCAATTACTTTTCTCGAAAAAACAAGAAAACGATCAAAGAGAGACTGCAATTGAAGAAATTTTGCGAGAAGTGCAAAAAGCACACAGATCATCAAGAAAATAAAAAATAATCCCGACTTAGTCTGGATTATTTTGAATTTAGGGATTTTTCCATTACAATCAGATCAATGGGC
>PFCB01000035.1:0-655 GCA_002773135.1 Candidatus Magasanikbacteria bacterium CG10_big_fil_rev_8_21_14_0_10_47_10 | reverse complement strand
CGGTCTCCAAAACCGTATGCGTAGGTTCGATTCCTACAGCGCCTGCTCCGAAATTCGTGGCTTAAATTAGCCACGTTTTTTGTGGGTCAGTGTGGAATTGAACTTTTTAAATTTAACTACAGAATAAAATTGGCATGATTTTAGGAGTATAATTTTATTGACGAATAAAAAACTCAGTGTTACATTATAATAAACATATTTTTAAATTTTTACCCTATGGATGACGAAAGAAGAAGAGATCAGTGGTTTTGGAAGTCGGTCGCCGAATTGAAACAACTAGTTGAAGAAGCTGGTTTAGGAGATCGACTGAGACATTTTAATGACGTACTAATCGGTCATGAAACTCCAGATGGATATGGTGACCCGGTATTAACTGACGTCACGATTGATGGTAGAACATGTGATGTTTATCATACAGATAAGAAGCCAACAGATACTTATCATCGTATTTTTATTCATATCAAAGAATGACAACAACTCGTGGATTGTTTTTTATTATAGTTCCAACGTCCTCCACGATGGCCTGCTCCAAAATTCGTGGCTAAGATTAGCCATGTTTTTTATTGACCCACAAAGGCCCTGTCGCCAAATACCCCTACTTATCCACTATCAAAACCAGTCAAAAAATGATATAATATAGTCATAATTAAGCTAA
>PFCB01000036.1 GCA_002773135.1 Candidatus Magasanikbacteria bacterium CG10_big_fil_rev_8_21_14_0_10_47_10 | reverse complement strand
TCCGGTTCGCGCTTGGCTAACGCCAAATGCTCACCCAAATTTTCACTCCACTGCGTTCCGTGAAAACTTCGGATATCGGCAACGTTATGTGAAATATTCCTTTTCTTTTTCGGACTATCACCCAAACTACTAAAAAATAATTTTGTTTTTAAATATCGATTAAAAATTGGAATAATGGAAAAAATATGAATGATGAACTAGAAATAACACCTAGTCTTCAGTCTACAATAGCAATAAAATATTTTTTGGATAATTTTACTTTAGATGTATTGACAGGTGAAAAAAATCCAAATGATAAAAGAGAAGAATTGGCTTTTCTATACTTAGGCCGTTTTACAGAAGTACTCGCAGTATTTGATCGTCTGATTAGGTATGAAAAGTACTTTAAAAATTTTTACCCTAGCTTAGAGTCAAAAATTTCTGAGTCTGAAGCAATTGAATATCATCTTCGTTCATACATTCAGGATTTCTACATACTTCAAGAAAGAATCAAAAAAATAACCAAACATCTGAGTGAAGATATTTATCACTACAAAATTCAAAATGAAGCTGAGGTCAAAAAAGCACTTGACCACATACATAAACAAATTTTTGAGAACCTCAAAAAGATTACAAATCAGACAAGAAGAAAACATGTACACGAAACTTCTATTTCTGAATTAGGCTTATTGAAAGGAAAATTTTTAAGTTCATTAATATCTGGAGAAACGCCGGTCCCTAATGACACGCAAATTAATCTAGATTACATAAAGAGCAAGCACGATGAAGCTCTAGGTGCTGCAAAGACAAAGCGTATTCAAGAGTCATCCAAAAATAGTGAAAACCTTAAAAAAATGAAAGAATGGTTTGCTACAAGATTTATACATATTTTTTCACTACTCAATAATCATGATATTGAGGGTTTAAAATTCGATATTGATTAAAAAACAAAATTATTTTTTAGTAGTAATTTACTTAATAAATTAAAGAAAAGGAATACATCAGCTAACAGCGTATATCTGGTTCGCGCTTGCCTAACGGCAAATGTTCACCCATATTGCTTCCTGCGGTCGCAACATCAGATACACGCGAACGTTATATGAAATTTCGACTAGTCAATGAATTGAATGGAAAGTCTGTACAAACAAAAAAGCACGTCTTTGAAACGAACTTTTAACTGATTACACGTTGGAACTGTCGTACAACACTGTGTATCTGGTTCAATAAATGAAAATTTGCTCCACCTAAATTTTGTTCCGTTTCACTCCGCAAAACATCTCATATACAGAAACGTTCTACGAAATAAAAAAAATTAAAAATTCACATATGCAATACCTCATTAAAACCATAATTACAGCTATAGTAGTAGTCGGAATAGCAGAAATCGGAAAAAAATTCTCGCCAATTGCAGCCATACTAGCTTCCCTGCCGTTAACATCGATTTTAGCAATGATTTGGCTCTACACGGACACAAAGGATGTTCAAAAAGTCATAGACCTTTCTTCAAATATATTTTGGGCAGTTTTACCATCGCTAATTTTTTTCCTTTTTCTTCCTCTTCTATTAAAAAATGGTTTTAAATTCGGTATTGCAATGGTCTTATCTACAGTAATCATGTTCATTGCCTACAGTATTTACGTCGTTATATTACAAAAAGTTGGAATTAAATTTTGAATAAATTTTTCTTACATCTGACAACAGGGTATATGCGGTTCTTAAGCTAAATGATAAATTTCAATTTACCAGTATGAGTATTAGTGTAGAGTATTATTCATTCAATGAAAAAAGGGCCGATAAACTTTGGGAAAAATTTCCAGATGATTTTGCGAAAGCAAAGGCTGGAGAAAAGATTGAAAGTGGCTGGCGAGCCCCGCTCGCAAACTTAACATACGAAGGGGAAGCACGTGACGAAGATACTGTCATAAATGATTTAAAATTTCTCGACCTTTACTATGGATCCGTAGGTACCAACCCAACGCCCGAAAGTGGGAAGCAAGAATACTATGTCCATAAGGCGATAGCAGAGGCCGCTGGCTTAAAGCACGAAGCTGATTATCAGCCAAAGGATGACTGGATAAAAATATACTCTCAAATAGATGATGCTTATATTGAAACGGCAGTTTCTATAATTATGAAAGATACTGGCTGGGAAAATGATGAGGGTCGAGAAATTTTAATTGAATTTCTGCGCAACGTTCGACCTGTAGTGAAAGATCTCAAAGAAAACGAGGACAGCATCTTCGTCACTGACTGGGATACAGACTGGAAAGTATCACCGGAGAGTGCCGAAGAGCTTTTAATGAAAAGAGCGAAAAATCATCTGGAAAATTTTCGAAATCTAATGAGTGTAAATTGAAATTTATCATTCTTAACGCTTACTCACCCAAATTTTCATTCTGTGTTGTGCTAGACCTCCGACAAATTTTAGCACAACACTCCATGAAAACATGGCATACGCAGGAACGTTAAATGAAATAGTGACATTCATTCTTGACATTAAAAATCCCGCAGTATGAAAAAATATCTTTTGTTGCCAGTGACATTATTATTGCTTGGCAGCGGATGTGCAAAACAACAAATTACCCAAAATACAATTTCCCAAAGCAGTACAAACACCCAAGTAGAAGTATCTTCTAGCGAAAACATACATAGCCCGCTTTCGGCCCTTTTAGATCACCTGCAAATAGGAAACCCAAATGGTGAGTATGCTCGACTTACAAATATTCGTATACAAAGTGACGCAGAAGCGGGGTTTAACCCGTCTTCATTTACTGTTACATATACAGAAGATGGGATTGCTGACGATGAAATTCGCAAGGAGGAATACCAATTAAAATTAAAAAAAGAAGCAGATGGAAATTGGAAAGTAACTGACAAAAAATTAGTTCATAGAGAATGCTACGAAGGACGTGGCTGCGAATAAGTAAAACAGCGTTGTTGAATAACCCATATTCAAAATCTTTTTTGCTACACTCCAGAAAAACATTGCCTATTCACTGACGTTAAATGAAAAAAACAAACTTTTTTCCTCATACTATATGCCCATGATTCTATCAAAAAGAATACTGTACGGTTTTACAGCGGGAATATTATTTTCGTTGTTAAGCTTTATCCCGTATCTCAAAATGTTGCCTTTACTAGTCGGAACTGGAGCTTTATGGATTTGGAAAATAATTATTATATCAATTTTACAAAAGCATGAACTCAACAGCCCTCTTCATTGCGGCTAAAAATCTTCCCTTGATTTAATGCAAAAAAAACTGCTATATTGACAGTAGTCTTATGTGGTTTTTTTAATTATACTATTTTCGTCCAAACAATTTACCCCAAAATCCTGCCTTTTTGACCGGTTCTATTTGCACGGTCTCGGCTGATTCACCATCTGCTCTGTTTGGCGGCGGAGTGTCTCCAGATTGGGAGATTCTACCACGTGGCGCAGGTGCTCGCGCAATCGCTTTTTTTGCTGCGGCAAGTGCTTTAGCTTCATTTTCCTTAAGCGCTGCAACCTGTTCACCCAATTCTTTTGCCATTGGATCGCTCGGAGCAATTGTTTCGAATGCGGGGCCTGTTTTGTCTGGTATACCACGTTCAGCAGTGCTGGCGCGCGCTTGCTCTGCTTGCTGCGCTTCTGCTGCCTTTTGTTGTTGAGCCTGTTCGCTCATTGCTTTAGTTTTCTCGCGAAGCCCTGGAACCGCTTCTTTTGTGTTAATCGGAGTTTCCCTGATTGCCTGCATCTCTTCCGGCGTCAAATTTGGACCAAATTTTCCTTCTCCCATACAATATCATTATTCACCAGATCGGCCACCGTAGTCGCCGGTCTCAGTGTTGACCAAAATAACTTCCCCCTCTTTTATAAAAATTGGAGCATAGACAATCAGTCCGTTATCGCAGATAACCTCTTTTGTCACATTGCCACTGGCAGTGTCACCTTTCACAGCCGGCGGCGCTGTTTTTACGGTGTATTCAATTTTCTTTGGCAAGTCGATAGCAACCACATTTCCTTCATGCATGATTGCCATCACTTCCAAACCCTCTTTTAAATATTTTACATCGTCACCCAAAATATCATGGCTTACATCAACGGTTTCGTATGTTGCCTGATTCATAAATGAATACATGTCACCACTTTGGTACAAATACTGCATATTCTGCCGCTGTACTTGCACCACATCAACTGACTCGCCGCTTTTGTAGGTCATTTCAATTCCCTTTCCACTGGAAATGCTTTTCATTTTTGTTTTTGTAAACGCAGCACCCTTGCCCGGATTCACAAACTGAAAATCTTTTACAACAAACAAGTCATTATTGTGACGAATCACGGCTCCCTTTTTTATTTGCGTGGTATCTCCCATATTTGATTACACTTTTTTTGATTTAATTTTGATGACAAGCAGCACAACGAGAACCACGGCAATAGTCGCAAGAAGTCCGTAGAGAATAATATCTTTCAATTCAATAGACTCCATAGATTCACCGGAAAGTACTTTTGTCTTACCGACCTGATTCTTTGCGTTGAGGCCAAGTGCTTGCGCAAGTGCATCAGATTCACTATCAGCGCTCTGTGGTAACACCCGTGTCACTTGTTCATCTGCTTGTTCACCATTTGATATTTTGCCTGCATCCGCAAACGTTACATCAGAACATTCCACGTCACCAACCTTGGCGGATACCTGATACAGCCGCGCGTTATCCTCTCTTTCAATGGCAAATGTGAATCCCTCACCATTTTGATTTAGCAAGTACCCAATATCTGGTCCCTGAATATCTGCAATTCCGGATGTGCTATCAAACTCAACCCCTTGCGCGGTTGCGGAAACTCGAAATGGCGTCTGACCCGCATCAAATCCTTCATACACTACTGCAGCCACCATGGTGTATGCATCGTCACTTTGGGCAGCCTCTGCAATCACCTCGCACACGCCACTACTTGCAGCAGCTGCCTCATTTATTCGCTCAAGCTGCGCCTCACTACCACCTGATCCACTACCAAATTGCGCAGCAGATCCCGCTGGTAATTGTCGTGGTGCATTGGCATCTTGCGGTTGATCAGCTGGAGGATCGGCTGGACGATCTGCGACACCATCATCAACGCCGGGTTCTTGGGCGGCTTGCTGCCCCACCGTTGGACTGGTCAAGCCATCAATTTGCAATGTGGTCTGTGGCTTAATTGTATTTCCCAAAAGTACATTTGTTCCCTGAATTTTGCTCACCGTAAATGTTTTTCCCAGACAATCTTTTGTTCCCAATGATGTATACACACGAACAGATGGATACGTTTTTGGAATAGAAATACTCATGGTGTCTGTTCCGGTCTTTGGAAAGATAACGTATGCATCTTCATAATCCAAATCAATTGTTCCCTCGCTGGTAGTGAGAACCTGACTATTTGCTGTATTCACAACCTCTATAAAAAGACGCAGATCACGCAAAACTCCTGCTGTTGTATAGTGAACCTTAAAATCAATAATATTATCATTTCCAACAATTTTGTTTGTTCCCTCAATATTACAATTTACCCTATCATTCGGTGCCAAAATATTTGGACTTGGAATTGAAAAAGAAAACGCATTTGCTGACAAAGGCAGCACCAAAAGTACAATTGTGCTCACCGTGGCGAGCGTCCTTCCAAAAAAAGATTCGGTCATAAATATGGTTAAATATATGCCACGACTATACCAAAGGTTCATCCCCTTGTCCACCCACGCTTGGCCACAAGATACTCGCCGAAAAAGGCAAGATGTCATTGATATTTTGGATATCAAGCAGTGCCATTATCAGCCTATCAACACCAAGGGCTATTCCCGCTGCCTGCGGCATGTGGCCAACAGCCTCAATAAATTCACGGTCAATATCATACACAGGCAAACCGACTGCTGCGCGCTCTTTTTGCTCATGCACAAGCCGCGTCAGCTGCTCATCCGCGTCTGTTAACTCAGAAAACGCATTGGCAATTTCTATTCCATGTATGTACAGTTCAAAACGCTCTGCATATCCGGGTTCACTGCTAGAAATTTTGGACAGTGCTGCCATGTGTGATGGGTAATGGTGAACAATAACAGTTCCCATTTTCTGCAACAGCGGTTCAATATGATTTAAAAATATTCTATAAAATAGTGCTTCATATGGTTCATTTTCCGCTGGCGCATAGCCCATGCGAATGCAAAGCTCCCGCATTGCATTATCTGTTAGATAATCATCCAAATTGATGCCCAAGGTCTGCTGCCACAGTTCTCGCATGTGAATACGTTTTACCTCGTCATTGCCAGATGTGGAGCCGAGCGCATTAAAATGGCAATTCCCGTCAAACATGGGATTGCTTCGCAATGACACAAGCAAATCTTCAACATCATCCATCAGTGCAAACATGTCTGTTCCTGCTCTATACCATTCAATCATGGTAAATTCAGGATTATGGTGACCACCAAATGACTCACCATCTCGAAACACCTTGGAAAGCGAAAAAATCTTGTCATATCCTGCAGCAAGCATCTTTTTGAGTGAATATTCTGGTGATGTATGCAAAAAAGCGCTATATTTAGTTCCTTTTTCATTATGGATAGTAACACCCATTGGCGAAATGTTTGGCTCTTGGCCCGGCAACTTGGTCAACATCGGTGTTTCCACCTCCTGAAACCCCTGCTCCCAAAAAAATACCCGTATAGAGCGAAGAATTTGCCATCGCAGGTCTAACAATGCCTTATTTTTTGCAATGTGATGGATGGGAGACATAGTGTGAAAGAAATCCTATCACTAGGCGTCAAAAACAGCAAGGGGCTTGACAGCCCTGCAATTTTTTGCTAGGTTTAGCAGTTCGCTTTGCGTTTTGCAAGTGACGGAACACCACATGGAGGATTAGGATGAGCGCCAATTCCCAGTCGACGGTCTTCATTGTCTTCGCTCCGCAGGGAAGCGAAGACGCACAGGTGAACCTGGCACTTCTGAAAAAGAAGTTGCTGGCACTGAAGCTGAAGGGCCGTCGATCGCAGGTGACCCATGTGGTGACCTGCGATGGCGGAATCGAGACCGCCGAGCAGATCGCCGCGTCTCTGCAGCCGCAACCTGAGATCGCGGCCGACGAGGCGTGGTCCAACAGGATGCGTCTGTTCAAGGACGACGAGGCGTATGCTGCCGCCTCGGAGCTCGACCCCGGATGGCTGAACATCTCCTGCGGGCTCACGCCTGCCCAGCTGCAGGCGCAGATCCGCCAGCATGAGGACGACATCCTGCGGCTGGCGTTCCGCCTGAAGGGCAAGTTGGCCTGCCTGGTGAGCAGCGGCCCCCTGACGGCCGCGGCCATCTACGGCATGGGGCTGGCCAAACGGGACAGCCCACCGCTGTCATTCCCGAAAAAGTACATGCCGGACAAGCACACATTGGCCGCGCTACTCGTCGATTTTCATATGGGCGAGAACAAGCAACTGCAGCCGGTGATGACATTCGAACAGCACTTCGTGCAGCAGCCGCGCTCCGACCGCATCATCTTCGTGCGTCAGAGCAACGGCAGCTCGTCCTAGCGCAGTAGCAGCACCCACCCGTGCTCCTGCGCTCAATTCCCTGAGCATCTGATCCATCAGAGATTCAGGGAATTGAAAAAGATATGAAAAAGCACCCTTATACAGAGGGTGCTTTTTCGTGCCATACAGTTAGGGGATAACTGTATAATTTAATACACCAAGTATAACATGCTGTTATATCCGGTGCAAGCAATGTTCCTTGTGGAAAATTGCTTGAGCGGTAAACCAGATTCGAACTGGCGACCTCTTCCTTGGCAAGGAAGCGCTCTAGCCAACTGAGCTATTACCGCCTGTCTACGCCCTTCGGGCTTCGCCAGGTGAACCTGTCTTACATCCACGGGCTTCGCCAGGTGAACCTGCCTTACATCCACGGGCTTCGCCAGGTGAACCTGTCTTACATCCACGGGCTTCGCCAGGTGAACCTGCCTTACATCCACGGGCTTCGCCAGGTGAACCTGCCTTACATCCACGGGCTTCGCCAGGTGAACCTGCCTTACATCCACGGACATTGCCGGGAAAACCTTTCCTTCGTCCACGTACATTGCCGGTGGAACCTGTTTTTCGTCCACCGGCGTTGTTAATTGAACCTACTAATCTTTTTAGCAACGTTACTCGACCCGAGTGCGACTTAATATATTGCTCAAAACCAGCAGCTTTGGACTTATTTGGAAATACGAGGACACACACAAGCTTCACTGGTCGCCGATACTTTGTTGACTTGGCCAGCCCGCCTCTATGTTCCTGTAATCTTCTGTGTATGTTATTCGTAATTCCGCAGTAATATGTATTATTCCTGCAGTACAAAATATACGCAAAATGCATATCCCTCCTATTCATTGAGCAAGCCGATGCTTGCAACGCACACGATGGACACAAAACCATGTTTGTGAAACGTGTACGAAAGATGCAAGCCGATGCTTGCTCGGCAAAGCCCAAAGGGCGTCGCCGAGTTGCGGGACCCGGATTCGAACCGGGAACCTTCGGGTTATGGGCCCGACGAGCTGCCGTTGCTCTATCCCGCTATATACGTACTGTACAGTCTATCAGAAAACATCTTTCATTTCAAGCCCCCTGCTGTAGACGACTGCATGTATACGATATTATTCCTGTTTAACCCATTAATTTGCGCAACATAGCATTCTTTTTGCAAAAGGATGATTTTGAACAAACTCCATCCAATCCCCATACGCGGCCTGCATGAATTGCCCACAAAAACAACAAGGCAATTATGTAAATAATATGCTCATCCACAATAAATGCGTGATCATTTGGGTATGGAAACTGTAGAATCGGTACATAATACATTAGCATAAGCACTGCGCCCAAAACCGTACTCAACCGGACAAGCAGACCAAGTATAAGTGAGATACCCAAGAGGGTTAATCCCCATTCGTTTATACCGTTTACAATAGGCAATACCCCTGGTTGCAGCAGCCACGTATAAAAACCCACAAAGGTTTTTGCTCCCTTCAAATATCCGACAGCAGACCAATTTGGATCCATAACTTTTGTAATACCTGCGTAGAAAAACATCCATCCCATTGTTATGCGCAATGCCACTAACGATATCTTTTGAAAGAGTGTCACATATATTATGAATAAGTATGTATTTCAATTTTTTTGAAAAGAAGACACATTCAAGATACGAAATAAAATGTGGATTGTCTATGTTTATTTACTTATTTCATTTCGAAGTTCCATCCAGATTTTTCCCATAACATTTTCACCCATCCCATCAGATCCAGTTCCCCAAAATGAATCGAGTGGATGATTCTTTTCAATGATAGAATCTCCTGTCTCTATAAGTGATCGTTTCACATCAGCATGCTGCTCGAGTTTTGCTCGCATAATTTCTTTCATTGTGGCGACCTTATCAATATTTTTTCCACGCCCTTCTGGTGATTGACCGTATTCTCGAGCCAAATACGCACTTGCCGCATCTGCAATTTTTGCTTTCAATGTTTGATCTTCAAACTTAGCAACTTGATATGCGTGCTCAGACGTTTTATAGAGAACACCTTTGTATAACACTTCATGAGCACTAAAATTAGAAAGCATGTAAAAGGAGCCTTCATAGAAACCAATTTTTTTCATACAGTACTTGCTCAAGCAATTATACTGTCTATAGTAACACACTATTAAAAAATGCCGCTGATTGGTGCAAGCTGTTTGAGCTGACAGTGTGGTTAGCTTACCCAGCTTTCCACAGTATCTTGACGTACATGCATATGTACGTTACACTTAAGATGCAACTTGGGTTTAACCAAATATATGCAAAACATACTTTCTTTAAAGGATTTCCGCACAAAACTTACCGACTATACAAAACGCGTTTCAGAAAAGGGTGATAGCTTTGTTGTGTTTAAAAAATCAAAACCTGTCTTTATGGTCGTACCGATTGATCATGATGGAGAATGGCAAACAGTGCTGAATTTTTCTGAAATTAATCCAAAAGGCGTTACTTTTAAAGATATCAGAAAAGCAGCGAAGGAGCTGTTGTAAGTATAAGGGGGTATGGATAAAATACGAAAATTTTTGAAAAGGCTTAGTAAGAAAGAGCTGAAGCATGTGTTGCGTATCATGGATCACATAGAACAAGGGCAGCTCGATGGTATGGATGTAAAAAAATTGTCTGGCACGAAGAATGCGTATCGTGTGCGTGTTGGACAGACAAGGATCATTTTTTTGAAATCGAAGACAGATTACAGACTTTATGCCATAGAGAAACGGGATGATAGGACATATAAGAAATAACATTGATTGAGGAATAAAAAAGTCCGCCGTGGCGGATTTTTTTATTTACTTTGAGCTGTCTGGTGGAGGAAGTTAAAACTGGTGTAAAAAAAATATTTCTACACAACTACAGTATAGGTGAAAATGTGTATTTGAAAGACAATTTTGTCAAATAAACCCTTTAACCATCAACTTGACGCTTTGACTTAATCATGCTATACATAAATGTCCGTTTTGGACAGATCTTTACAAATACTGAGGAGTTTTTAGCGAAACAACCTGGCAACAACCTCTCACTAAAGGAGCACGGCTCATATGGATTCGCTAGGGCTCAGCCTGCTGGAGGCAGGCCTCAAGCCCGAACAGGTCATTTTCCTGAACCAGCGGAAGATCCACACACTGGGTGACCTGACCAGTCACACCACGGCGGAAATCAAGGCCAAAGGAGTCGTCAGACGGCGACTTGGTTTCTTGCGAAAGCTGCTCGGTAAGCACGGCCTCTGCTTCAAGGGCGACGTTGTCGCTCAGGAGGCCGGAGCCAGAGGCCAATCTTTCACCGCAGGGGTGGTGGCCTTCCAGCAGTCCGGCGACAATCGAGCACTCGATACGCTCGTCCGTGAGAACGACGCCATGGCGTGGTGGCACGCGCGGTGGTACCTTGCTGCGATAAATGACCCGAAGTTTGACCCCGCGATGGAGCTCGAGGACTTCCATCAGGAAGCACTCGGCGGCCTTCTGAGGGGCGTCGCCAAGTTCGACCCAACGATGGGGAATCAGTTCAGCACCTACGCATACCACTGGATGCGCCAAGCCACCAGTAGAGCGATGATGAACTCTGGCCGCGTCCGAATTCCGGTTCACGTCTGGCCGGAAATCGCCGACTACATCCGGGTGGAGCGCCGCATGTTCAAGGAGACCGGTCACTGGCCGCACGGCGGCGAAGTGAACGAAAGCTTGGGTTGGGACCAAAGGAAGCTACAGCGCGTACTGGCCGCCCTCACATGGCAGCGAGCCCACGTGCTGCGCGTTCGTTACGCCCTCGGTAATGATGTCTACGACAAGCGCCTCACCGAAGAGGCCCTTGCCGAAGGCGTAGTGGGCGACGGGCCCGGCGGGCTGAGAGCTACGAGCGCTGCAGCTCAGTACACCAACAAGCCTCAGGATGTTGAGTCGATCGTGCTGGCCAGACGCACGCTTGATCGCATCTTCGAGATCGCGAACCTGACCGACAGGGAACGTGAGATCTTGGTCATGCGATACGGACTCGACGGCATGGGTGAACGAACGCTCCAACAGGTCGGCGACAAACTGAACGTGACGCGTGAGCGCATTCGCCAGCTGGAAGCAATGGCACTCCGGACGCTACACAACGCGGCCTCTTCTGAATCTCTCCGACCGCCCAAGAAGCGCAAGGACGAGGGGCAGAAGGGTTCGGGCCGTGTAGTCCCCAAACACAGGAGGCAACAGCCTCATCGGAGCGCAAAGCTGCCGAATGACGCCTCACTCCCCCTGGAGATCACTGGCTTCATCGCCGACGAAACGGACACTGACGCCAACACCACACCGCGCAGGCAGCACACTCCTCCTATCCCGATCGAACAGGAGATGGAGCACCTACCTGTCGACAGGGCCGCGGCCGTCTTGTGGGCGGTCACCGACTTCTACGGGACCTCGCCTGAGATACTGTTGGACGACTCTGATGACGGCTACCTGACCGAGCAGCGGCAGGTCGCTATGCACATCCTCCAGCAGGACTTTGGCTTGACTCATGGACAACTCGCTGAGCTGCGGCTTGCGCGCGACGCAGGCGAGGCGCGTGGGCAGTTGGACCAGATCGAGGCCAGAATTGCACGGTCCACGTACCTACACATCGACCTGAAGATCATCAGACGACGCCTGCAAGAAACCAGCCATGCGGGCTGAAAAATATTTCCAGCAGATTGAATCGAAGCTGGGAGTTGCGTTCAACGACAAAGCCGTGCTGCTACATGCACTCACACACCGCTCGTTCATAAACGAGGACCGCGACTGGCGTGAGTTCGGGCACTACGACCGAATGGAACTCCTGGGAGATGCAGTTCTCGAGCTGACCCTGGTCGAGTTCCTATTCCGCAACCGTCCAGACTACACAGAAGGACGAATCACGGGCCTGATGAGTGATCTCAGATCCGGGAAGTTCTTCGCGGAGATCACCGCTGCCCTTGGCCTCATGAACTACGTTCGGATGGGCAACGGGCAGCGAGAAGATGTGAAAAGGCAAACGGGCTACAACAAGATGGCGGCTGACGTGTTTGAGGCTGTCGTTGGCGCAATCTACCTCGACCAGGGGATGGATGCGGCGCGCACGTTCTTTCTGCCCTTCGCGGAGCACAAACTCCTTGAAATCGAAAAGCAGGGAACCAGCGACTACAAGTCGCAGCTGCAAGAGCTGTCGCAGGCGCAACGGCTTGGTACTCCACAGTACAAGCTCCAGTGCGTAGACGGACCTGACAACGACAGGACCTATACAGTCGCAGTGATCATTGGAGGCTACTTCTACGCGGTAGGTGTCGCGAAGAGCAGTAAAGATGCCGAAAAGCTCGCAGCAAAGTCTGCACTTCCACTCTTCAAGGCATTTTTCGAACAAGACGAATAGCCCCCTCTCACCGGTAGGAAGTGATGAGACGAACCCACCGTTCTTTCCCACCCCGAGGCGTCCTACCCGCCTCACCCCAACTATCCATTTTACCGCTGTAAAATTGATTGAGGAATAAAAAAGCATTCGCCGCGACGAATGCTTTTTTATTTGCGTGGAGCGGATGACCGGAATCGAACCGGCGTCATCGGCTTGGAAGGCCGAGATAATACCATTATACGACATCCGCATGTTGAATATCTCTTATTGATCTTGTTGTGTTGGAAGCGAACTACAGCGTGCTGACCGATTCCCGAGAGCGCAGCAAACGGGAGCCGAGACCTGCCTGCCGGCAGGCAGGTAATACCATTATACGACATCCGCATATTGTACATGAATGCGAGTCCCGCGCCCCAAAGCAGAGCGGAGGGGTTGCGGGACGACATCCGCGTAATGACACCGAGTATAGCCCTGCAAAATGTTTCTGTCAATCTAGCCAAAGGTAAAGGCAAATGCCCGAACCCCCGGATTGTCAAAAATTATCTCAAGAACGTGTGTCCCATATTCCTCGCCTTCAATCAAACGGTATAATGCTTCGTCATCAAACGTAACACGACTCTGACTCGTATCAACGCCCGCGTTGTAGACGCTTAGCGATTTGCCGTCAACCAAAATTTGGGCATTCACAGCCGACTCTGCGGATGCAACAAGAAACACTTTTTGTGCCTGATACCGATATATGATTTTTGCATTTGGGCTAGCAGCTTCTGCGTATTCGTCCGTTATTTTCCAATCTCCCACCAAATAGAGTTTGTCCGGCTGAGGATTCGTTGGTTCCGCGAACGTGATAATATTTTCTTTTGTTGACTCAACAATACCTTGTGAAAAATTTCTGCGACTCCCAAAGTAGGTCTCCGGACTTCTCCGGACAAGCGGATTCACAAATTCTTTGTTCGACGGGTCAACCATACCATCGTCAAATGTCACTTCCTCGTGCAGCCGATCGGCTCGCTCACGCAGCAGTTCCTGAATTTTATTTTCACTTTCTGCGTATCCGCCCTCGCCAATATGTTCGTATACAATAAATCCGTCAATATCAATCAAATATTTCTGCGGCCAAAATCTGTTGCCATACGCGTTCCATGTCCCATAGTCATTATCCAAAACAACAGGAAACTCAATGCCATATTTTTTCATCGCATCTCGTACGTTCTCGATGTTCCCTTCAAACGCAAATTCAGGCGCGTGAATCCCCACAATTTCCAACCCCTGGTCTTTATATTTTTTGTACCAAGCATTCAAGTATGGAAACGTTCGCTGACAGTTGATACAACTATAGGTCATCATATCGACCAAAATTACTTTTTGGCCAACAAGCTCGCCAAGCGTGATTCCATCTGAATTCACAAAGCCTTTTGGCTGCTCAATTTCGGGAGCCTTTCTAAAATACTGTTCCTTCTGCTCTGCGGTTAACATCTGCGAATCGCTAACACCCCGAGGAATAGACGGTGCGTTGTAGACGCCTCGACCTCTATCAATGAAATACAGTGTCACAAGAAAAAGGAGTACTGTCCCCACTCCAATAGCTATTTTGAATCGTTGCAATTTTTCCATACCGGCCTAGGGTAACACACCCGCGCTTTCATTTCAATACTATTCAAACTGCTCCAGGCACGCGGCAAGATCTCGTGTGCTTTCCCATGCGCACTGGCCCGCTGTATTCTTTTGACACACAGCCTTTTGATAGCAAATATATTCCTCTTTGTACTGACAATCCGTAACGACCGCTTCATCAGCGCATACCTGAGAGCTGCAGCCAGAAATAATACATCCATCCTGTTGCTGTTGCCCCAGCTCCCCGGCAGCGACAAATGTCACAGGCACGCGCACAGACGCGGCGTTCCGCGCCAAGCCGCTTGGATTGTCTTTTTCAAAAATCACGTATCCCACGTCTCCTGCCGGCTGCTGAGCAAACTCAACAGTACCAACAAACGGAACAAATTCCTGTGTCATCCACTCACTCTGCGCATGCGCTATGCCAACACCAATCTCCCGATCCAATGTATCAACGACGCGAACAGGAAAATCCGCCTCAAAAAACCATGTGCCGCGTGCGCTCCCTTCAAACCGCAGTGGACTCACGATGCCCTGCCCCTCCTGTGGGTATGTAATCTCAATCAAACTTTGGGCGTCTTCCGCAGGGACGTCATCACCATTGATTTCAGTTCCCCTGTATGAAATTTTATAAACCAAACCGGCCTTATCATCTGACACATACAGTGTGCCCCCCGGCCGGACGATGAGATCGACCGGCCGTCCAAGCGCCCGACCGTCGTCTGTGAGCCAGCCGGAAACAAAATTTTCTATGCGAGGATTCCCGTCCTGATCAACATGTTCAAAATTTCCGTCAGCATCAATGGCAACTCGGGCAATGGTATACCCAACCGGATCTGTGCTGTTCCACGATCCATGAAACGCAATCAGCACATCATACCAATACTCCTCCGGCCAACCCTGCCCTGAGGCACCCGAATGGACCTCCTCCGGCACAAATGCCAAGCCGAGTGGTGCAACATGCGCGGGTAGGTCAATGTATGAAGGAATAGTGTCTTCACATGGGTTTCTAATATATGTTTTTTTATCAAACTCCGTATCATGAATATTTTTTCCATAACAAATAGGCCAGCCATAATTGGCACCGGCGCGGACAATATTTATTTCATCCGGCGGCAAATCATCACCAAGGCGGTCTCTCCCCATTTCGGTTACCCACAACCCTCCATCCACCGGATTGATTGTCCCAAATACCGCATTGCGCAATCCGGTTGCAACAGGTTCAAGTCGCCCATTTTCAATATCCACGCGCTGTATGGAACCATTTCTAGCATCCTGTTCCTCACACACATCGCAGGTTGAACCAATAGAAACATACAATCTGTTGTCAGCTCCCCAAAAAAGCGTCCGCGTGACATGTCTCCCCCCACTTGGAAGGTCCACCACTTTCTCCAAAGGTGCCTCTGAGTATGTTCTTATTTTAATAATTTGATTTTCTTCGGCAATGTACAGCAAATATGGATCCGCAATATCAAATGCAAGACCGTGCGGATTTTTTAAATTGCGAATGACATCGTTTTGACTCACCACTACTCCATTTTCTACTGTTAGTAGCGTAATAACACCTTCAGATCGTCTGCTGACCCACATGTTACCACGAGGATCCATCGCCATCACACGCGCCCCCTCCATATTTTTTGCAAATACTTCAATGCGAAACCCGTCCGGCAATGCCAGCGGAAAATCCGTATCGTTTATGCCCGGTGCCAGCTGCGCATTCTCAATTTCACTGGCAATATCTCTTGGCGGAGGCAAAAGTGCAGCAGACAAACCCAATCGTGTCCTCCCCCAAACATACGCGAGGGCTACAGCAACAAAGAAACTGATAATGATAAAACCGATAACAAATTTTTTCATACAAACATATTAGTACATCCAGTATACCACCCGATAGGTTGGACGCAATGTCGTATATACAAAAATCCTTGATTGTCTCGAGGATTTTCCATACTCGTTATTCCCTTTCTCCACCATCGCGCTCAACAAC
>PFCB01000016.1 GCA_002773135.1 Candidatus Magasanikbacteria bacterium CG10_big_fil_rev_8_21_14_0_10_47_10 | reverse complement strand
GTACGCTGTTATAGGGCAAGGCATGATCGATCGATTGCTGCTCCAATCACCACAAGAGCGAAAAGATTTTTTTGATGAAGCATCAGGAATTAAAGAATTTCAAATAAAACGCCATCAAGCCGCGTTGCGACTTGATAGAACCGATCAAAATCTAACACAAGCGGATTTATTGCTGAATGAAATATCGCCGCGTCTCAAACTGCTTTCGCGACAAGTAAAAAAATTGGAGCAGCGGCAAGAACTTGAAGTGGAATTGAAAGAATTGCAGGATCAATATTATGTGACACTCTGGCAGCATCATCAGTCGCATATCGATGCGCTGCGAAATGATATTTTTGATTTGGCGGACGAATTAAAAACGTCGCAGACAGCACTTGATGGGATTCAACAAGAGTTGGCATCCCTTGCGCACGAAGGATCTCGTCAGAGTGCATATGCCAAACTGCAGCGCGCGTACCAAGAAGCGCAAGAGCATATGAATACACTCGAGCGTGAGTGCGCGCTTTTAGACGGGAAGTTGCACACGGAATACTCTCGGTCAGGTCATCAGCAACTTGGCTGGCTGGAAACAAAGGTGGCGGATTTAAAGCGGCAGCAGAAGAAGCTTGGCGATGAAGTAGAGGAGCTGTCAACACAAAAGAAAATAGCAGAAGCACAGATCGATGATTTGCGCGCGACTGTTGACGATGCCAGTGTTCACAAAGCATCGCTCAAAGGAGAGATTTCATCACTTGAAACAGAGTTACTTCGTCTTAAAAGTGTCCAGTCTGAATTTCATATCACCGGCTTCCAGGCCGTTCAGGCCGTGCTTGAAGCGGGAAAGCGGCTGGGAGACATTCACGGTGTGGTGGCGCAACTCGGTCAGGTTGATAAAAAATATCACATGGCACTCGATGTTGCTGCCGGCGGTAGTTTGGCGTCCATTGTTGTAGGTGATGAAGATGATGCGCGCTCATGTGTTGAATATTTGCGTTCAGGAAGGTTTGGTGTGGCTACTTTTTTGCCACTCAGTAAAATAAAAGCGCGTCCGATTCCGGGTTTTGTCCATGATATGTTGCGTCATCCAAAGGTACATGGATTGGCACGGGATTTGGTGTCGTACAAAGATCGATATGAAGATATTTATTCCTTTGTATTTGGATCCACCATTGTCGTTGAAGACTTTGCTGCGGCAAAAGAGATCGGTGTCGGTCGGGTTCGTATGGTCACGCTCGACGGTGACCTGTTTGAAACATCGGGTGCTGTAAAGGGTGGTCACAGACAAATCCGTCAGCATGGCATTAGTTTTGCCGGCGGCAGTACGGCGGAGTACGCGGCCGGAGCAGCAGAAGAATGTGAGCAGACCATTTCATTCAAGCACGATGCGTTGTCTGCCGCAGAAAAGGAATACGATATAATAAGCAGTGCGTTGCGTGAGAAAGAATCGCATGTGGGAGGCATGCTCAATAAAGCGGAGCTTTTAGTCGGTCAAAAACATACGGTTGATAGCGAGCTTGGAACACTTGAGCAAGAGCTAACACTGTCACAGATGAGTCCGGAACAGGTGAGCGGTGTTATGCAGTCACTGGCAAAAACAAAGTCAGATTTGGAAAAGCAAATTCGCGTGGCAGTAAAAGAAGTGGAAAAAGCCGCAAACCATATTGATTCATTTAACAGTGAAGAAGAACAAAAGAAGCAGCGGGTATTTGCACTGCAGGATGCCATGCAAGAAGAACAAAAAAAGGTGAACGCTGTTGTTGAAAAGAAAAATACAAAGCAGGTGGATTTGGCAAAATATGAAACAAAGCAGGAAGATTTACAGTCTGAATTATATCAGGAAATACATACGTCGATTCAGCTCATTTTAGACAGAGGCATAGCACCACTTTCACTTGAGGCATTGGAAGATACGCAAAATGAAATACAAAAGAGAAAATATAAACTTAGTTTAATTGGCGGTATTGATGAAGAAGTAGTAGCTGAGTATGAGGAAACACGTTCGCGACACGAAGGGCTTTCCGCGCAGCTTGATGATTTAAAAAAGGCGCACACAGACTTAACCAAATTGATTACAGAGCTCGATTCGTTGATGAAGAAAAAACGAGGCAAGGCATTTAAGCAAATTCAAAAAGAGTTTACGCGCTATTTCAGTATTTTGTTTGAAGGGGGCAAAGCGGAATTGGTAGAAGTCTATGGAACAGAAGATGCTGCGGATGACAATAGCAGTTTTGATATGCCAAACGATGGCATACCATCTGAAGAAGTATCTGAAGGAGATGCCGCGCCAAAGAAAAAACAGTCAAAAAAAATATTGCAGGGCATTGATATCAATGCGTCTCCGCCCGGTAAAAAAATTAAACATTTACAGGCGCTTTCCGGTGGTGAGCGTACCATGACGTCCATTGCGCTCATGTGTGCCATATTAAAAACAAATCCGTCACCATTTGTTGTTCTTGACGAGGTCGAGGCAGCCTTGGATGAGGCAAATACATTGCGCGTCGTGAATATTTTGCAAGATTTGTCCAAGGAGTCTCAGTTCATCATTATTACGCACAATCGCGCGACCATGCACGCGGCAGATGCATTGTATGGGGTAACAATGGGCCAAGACGGTATTTCTCACTTGTTGAGCGTAAAAATGGAAAATGCATGAGCGTCGGTGGACCTCTATACCAAAGATGGACTTGACCAGTCCATTTTTATTTTGTACCCTATGTGTTCAATCGTGGAGGAAAGATGCGCGCCATTTCATTGGCTGTCTTGACCAATCGGAACGTGATCACATTCATGACGGATAAGAACGAAGCGCTGGGTGTTCGGCGTGAAGACGTGCAGCAGTCCACGGACTCTGGTGAAGCGGCACTCCGATGGGGAAGCGCACCGGTCATGGTCGCGCAAGAGTCGGGTGAGATGGCCACCGGAACCTGTCAGCAGGTGTACCGGTGGGTCAAAGACCCGAATGGGAGGACGTTCTGTTCCGGTGTGATCAGCACCAGATCCAAGAGCGGCTTTTGCACCCTTATCTAGATGGACAGCATATCATCCTGCCCGGTAAAAGGAGGCACGCCGAGTGCTGGAAGAGCTCGGCATAGGATCAATCAATATGATGTATGCGTATGTATTGATCCTATAAAAAAAGTGAAGCCGGCAGAGAATCTGCCGGCTTTGTTGCACAAAAAAAGTGATCCCGCTAGGCCTGCTCGGCCTCGGTGATCGCACGTTCCACCTGCACGATAAGTCCCTCGTTCGCGGGATAGACCGTCCGCCCCTCCATGCGCGTGAGTGCAAAAACGCGCGGTTCTCGCGGAATCTCTACTTGGTCGGTCGCCTGATCTTTGTAGGCAAGAACCTGGTAGTGAGAGGCGGGTCCATCACCCTGCGACGGCATGATTTGGACGATGACGTCCATACCAATGGCAGGGGCGGGATACCAGTAGATTCCGCCCTGTTTCCACTCTTGCATTGTTCCTCCACCTGTTTGTTTACACAAATTACTCATTTTTTGGCTTGGTGTCAATGAGTCTTGACTTTTGGCGGCTACTGGTCTATACTGCTGCCTACCGTTCACTACGTGTTATCAATTGACAAATATCCATGAGACATTTGTCATTGGTTATTTGACATTTGTAATTTTTATATAGGTATGTTACGAATAAGGCTTCAAAGAATTGGAAAAAAGAAAGCGCCGGTATATCGCATGATTGTGTCTGAGCGTGAAAAAGACACACAGGCGGGGACGCTTGAGACGTTGGGAAAATATAATCCTGTTCTTAAAGATAAAGTGATTGATTTGAATGTTGAACGCATCAAACATTGGATTTCGATGGGCGCTCAGCCATCAAATACCGTTCATAATTTACTTGTGAACGCGGGAATTCTTTCGGGAGAAAAAGCCAAAGCGATTACCATTACAAAAAGACGGAGAGGAAAGTTAGATGAAAAAAAAGCCGCTGATGAAGAGGCAAAGAGTGCCGCTGCCGCTTCTGAGGAAGTGGCACAACAAGATGTCCCTGAAAACGAAGACGAGTCGCAACAGCCGGTGGAATCAGCTCCTGAAGAGGCTCCCTCTACGCAAGAGGAGTCGCCGGAGGAAGAAGCTGCTCCTGCCGAGCAGGGGCAGCAGACCGGAGAAGAAAAAACAGGTGTGTAATATTCGTTGACGGGTCGTTGCCTGCATGCTATACTCGTCGCCACAAGAACATATTGTTCTTTGCCCTTTATTCAATAAAGAATTCGCTCGATATGGAACAAGACCAAGCGTTTCTCGAGTATGTCGTAAAGGCAATTGTCAACAATCCTGATGATGTAAAATCAACACGAACGGTTGACGAGAGAGGTGTCCTTATCACGTTGGATTTGAATCCGGGTGATATGGGCTATGTTATTGGTCGACGTGGACAGACCGCCCGCGCGATTCGCACCCTTTTGAAAGTTGTCGGTGCAAAAAATAACGCACGTGTAAATCTTAAGATTAATGAACCCGAAGGTGGCCGTGGCCCGGCGCCACGATCCTCCGGCATGGATCGGAATCATGACATGGATCGTGACCATCATGACAGAGGTGCATCAGACCGCGGTCATGATCATGACCGAGACCGAGATCGTGATATGGACATCGACACAAGCGCTGTCGATACCCTAAGCATTTAAGAGTTATCCAAACAATCCCCCGACCGAATCGGGGGATTTTGGTTGACAAAAAGATAATTCCACAGTATTGTACGTCGAACGCGGCGTTTGAAATGATCGAGCATATACGGTATACTCATTGGCACAAATTGGAGCGTCCCGCGAAATTGCGGGAAGGTCAATGGACTTATAGCTCAGTTGGTTAGAGCGCTACATTGACATTGTAGAGGTCAGTGGTTCGAATCCACTTAAGTCCACGGCGCGATGAGCGTCCCGCGCTTGATGCGGGAAGGTCCCATCGACGACAACATAAGTAAAGCGGGCGATTAGCTCAGATGGTTAGAGCGCTACACTGATAATGTAGAGGTCCCAAGTTCGATTCTTGGATCGCCCACTATGAAGAGGGGGATTCTCTATCTGCTTGCAAGCGAAAAAAATGGCCATGGTTTTGATAGGATGTTGGTGGTTTGATTCTATTGTTGTCGCAAGATCATTCGAATAAAAAATAAAACAAAAGAAAAGAAAAGGAAGCTGCCGCCTCAGTTAATAGACTACTATATAGCCTCTATGGACAGAGCGTCCCGCACGTGATGCGGGAATGTCCCAAGTTCCCTGCCTGCCGGCAGGCAGGGATTCTTGGATCGCCCACTATGCAGGGGGGGTATATCTGGTAAGAAGAAGGTCCCACTTTTGATTCCATGACTCTGTTTACCACACGGGAAAAGGAGCTGTAGTATGTCCAAAAAAGCAGTATTTCGCTGTTTTTTTTCATATTTGCATTTTTGTCCGAAAGGGGGTATAATGGGAACCTAAATTGCCCTATTTTTCACTCTATTGAGCCTAAAAGCTATGTCCGAACAAAACGATATTACAGAGCAAGAAGTTGGCAGGAGTGTCTTTGGTATTATCGGCCTTTTTTTTCTTGAGCTCATAAAGGTTGTTGTCCTTGCGGCCATTACGATTGGCCTTGTCCGTTATTTTTTGTTTAAGCCCTTTTATGTAAAGGGGGAGTCAATGGAACCGACATATGAGCCAAGTGATTATCTTATTATCGATGAATTAACATATCGATTCCGCGAACCTGCGCGCGGGGAAGTGATTGTCTTTCGTCCGCCTGTTTCGCAAAAAGATTTTTATTTAAAAAGAATCATAGGTTTGCCGGGTGAGCGTGTAAAAGTACAAGACAATAAAGTTATTATTTACAATAGTGATAACCTGCAAGGTGTGGTTGTCCACGAGGAGTATCTGACTGAGGAAACGCCGGGAGATATTTCCTACACGCTGGGAAGCGATCAGTATTTTGTACTCGGCGATAACAGAGACGCAAGTTTTGATTCACGGCGCTTTGGTCCGATTGCGCGAGATTCTATTGTAGGGCGCACCTGGGTACGCGGTTGGCCTGTTACACGAGTTCAGTTGTTTGAAAAACCGGATTATAATTTATAGTGTTTTATTCGTTTGTCGTTAGACGTACCGTCCTACATTTTTCACTCTTGATTTTTTACCCCTATGTCTCCAAAAAAGAAATCCGCGCCGGCAAAAAAACCAGCAACAAAGAAAAAAGTTGCGGACAAAAAGGAGGCGTTGAGTCCTGCTGTTGCGAAGCAAGAAAAAAAAACACAAAAATCATATCAAAATGTGCGTGGCATGAAAGATATTGTGCCCTCGCAAGGAGGCCAGTGGCTGCGCATGTTTGATGCCGCACGAAGCATCGCGGAAAGCTATTGCTATGGCTATGTGGAAACACCTATTGTTGAACAGGCACAGCTTTTCGTCAAATCCCTGGGGCGCGGTACTGATGTGGTTGAAAAAGAAATGTACGTTTTTGAAGATAACGAGGGCACAAAAATAGCACTGCGTCCCGAGTTTACCGCCGGCATCGCGCGTTCATATATTTCTCATGGCATGCTCAGTCTTCCACAACCTGTCAAAGTTTGGACAGTGGGTCCTTTGTTTCGCCATGACAGACCTCAATCCGGACGATATCGTCAGTTCCACCAGTTCAACTGCGAGGTGATTGGTGAGAGAAATCCGGTATCAGACGCCGAGTTGATCAGCATGGCGTATAATTTTTTACGAGATCTTGGTCTTCAAGCGGAAATACACATCAATAGCATTGGCACGTTTGAAGATCGACAAAATTATATTGTGGAACTTGTGGGATATTTGCGAAGTAAACGATCCTATTTGTGTGAAAATTGCAAAAAGAGAATTAGCAAAAATCCGCTTCGTGTCCTTGATTGTAAGGAACTCGGTTGTCAGGAAGCACTTGAAGACGCGCCACAGATTATTGAGTGGTTGAGCGCGGCGTCAAAAGATTTTTTTATGAGCGTTTTGGAATATCTCGATGAATTGCGGATTCCATATGTGCTTACACCAACTCTTGTCAGAGGTTTGGACTATTATACCGACACCGTCTTTGAATTATTCGTCGACGGCGGAAAGGAACAGTCGCAGAGCGCCTTGGGCGGCGGCGGACGATATGATGGGTTACTTGAAGAAATTGGTGCTCGCGAAGCCACCCCTGCCAGCGGCTTTGCTATCGGTCTTGAACGGGTAATGCTTGCATTGAACAAAAAAGAAAAAGAAGAGCAAGAAGGTTCTGACGTTGCAGGCTCCCGACATCCCGCAGGAATTGAAAGACAATTTTTCTTTGCGCAACTGGGAGAGCAGGCGCGCAGACGAACGCTTGCCCTTATTGAGTCTCTTCGCAAGTCCGGGATTCAGCTTGGCTCCAGCTTGGCAAAAGGTTCTCTCAAAGCACAGCTGGAATTGGCAGATAAAATGAAATCGACGCATTCCATTATTTTGGGGCAAAAAGAGGTTCAGGATGGTACTGTTATTATCAGAGATATGGACTCCGGAATTCAAGAAATCATTGATCAAAAGAAGATTGAACACCATCTGCGCAAGCTGATGAAATAAAGAGAATTGTTTGACAAAATAAAAAAAAGTGTGTATTATTATGGTAATATTTATCTAATATCACCGGGGAGGTGAATAGTTGTGTCAGAAGTGAAACGAAAGAAAAACGAATCCTTTGAGGCGTTCTTTCGCCGCGTGAAACAGCAGTGGATGCGTTCTGGCAAAGTCTTGCAAGTGCGGAAAGTACAGCATTTTTCCAAAGACAAAAGTAAAAATGTTTCCCGCAAGCAAGCTGTCGCCTACGCGAAGGTGCAGTCCAAGACTGCATATTTGCGTAAGATCGGCAGGTTGCCGGAAGAAGAAATCCCAAAAAGAGGACGAAGATAACATTATTTTCTATGTCACTGCTGAAGCAGATATATACAGCACGTGATTCAGCCTTAAAGAACCGAGATACCGCAGCTCTAGACACGCTGCGGATCTTGTGTTCAGAGGCTAAAAATAAAGAAATTGAAAAGGGAGGAGAGTTGACAGATGACGATGTTCTGTCGGTCATTCGTACGCAGGTAAAACAATTGAAAGACGCACTTGTGGATTTTGAGAACGCAAACCGGGAGGACTTGGCTGAAAAAAACAGATTTGAAATCGGTATTTTGAATACGTTTTTGCCGGCACAGATGAACGACGACGCGTTGCGAAAGATTGTGCAGGAAACAATGGCAACCGCGGCGGACGGTATGTCCTTTGGTCAGCTCATGGGGGCCGCCATGGCCCGGGTGAATGGGCAAGCGGATGGCAGCAGAGTGAAGGCCATGCTGGAACAAATAATAAATGAAACCGGGTAGGTTCCCGCGTCTACCAATTGGTAGGTTGTGAATAGTGATTGGCGGCGGTGGTTTTGCCAGTCAGGAATCACAAGGTACCAATTTATCAATGTCATCCACGGTCCCATGCTTCCATGGATTCGACAACACAAACGCCATGTACACGGTGGACTGTTAATCGTTGCACTTTTTTTGATTGCGGCGATTTTTATTTTTGTCCGGCCAAGCATGGTCAGCGCGCAGGCCAATGTCGGCGATACCTTTGGAGTTGGGACGGTGGATCAATCAGGTCTTGCCTTGGGTTCCCAGGATATTCGGTTAACTATTGCGGGGATTATTCGCGCCTTTTTGGGATTGCTTGGCATCATTGCCGTGGTTATTGTCATATATGGAGGGTTTGTCTACATGACATCCGGTGGCAGTGAAGATAAAATAGCACAGGCAAAAAAGATTCTTATCAATGGCGCCATTGGATTGTTTATTATCATGTCCTCATTTGCCATTACGCAGTTTTTTATCTCGCGGTTGTCAGAAGCAACCGGTGTTGGCGCGGGTGCTGGCGGTGCGGGCGCCGGGCGTGGCCCGGGTTTTGAAAGTTTTGCCGGCAGCGGATCGTTGGGTTCCGGTATTGTTCAAGATCATTATCCGGAACGTGGTCAGCAAGGCGTAAAACGAAACACAAATATTCTTGTTACGTTTTCCGAGCCAATCGATCCTGCGAGCATTATCGTAAACAGCAATAATACCTGTGTTGGCGACAATGGGCAGGCCACCAATCTATGCGGCCCGGAGAGCAGTCCGTTTTATGGTGATTGCTTTGTCCCCGATGGCGAAGTGTTTAATCGTGCGATTCATTGCGATCAGCTGGATACGGATGCTGTCACTATTGTGGCTGCCGCGCAAGGAGATGCGCCGGCCGGACAGCCAATTCAGGCGTCCGCGCTCACCATATACGAAGACGGAGCCGCTAGAAATGCGTACACGTTTACGTTTAAGCCGCTTGAATTGCTTGGTAGCGGTGAACAAAATATGCAATATATCGTTGATCTCAAACCTATCATTCTAAGAAAGGATGGTACAGGAGCTTTTGAAGGATCACGATCAAATCATTATGAATGGACGTTTCAAACGGACACCACTATTGATGATGTCCCGCCCTTTGTAACGAATGTCTATCCCGGCAGGGGGAGGAACCAAATAGCACCACGGAACAGTATTATTCAAGTTTCGTTCAGTGAACCAATGGACCCAACGGTTGTGCAGGGTCTTTCAGGACCAAACACAGAATTTAATCATATTATTTTTGGTGATCGTGCCGTTACCGGTGAATGGAAGCTGACGAATCGGTATCAAACAGTTGAATTTGTTTCTGACATCGCTTGCGGCCAAAATAGTTGCGGCGATGTTATGTACTGCCTTCCAACACCATCATGCGCGGACGCAGACGAGGCCTGCGCAGAGGATTATGAAGTGTTGATTCGTACGGCAGACGTGATCAACCCCGATGGTCGATCTTTTGAGGCAATTCCATTTTCCGGTGTGATGGATGCATCAGGAAATGCATTGAATGGCCGCAGTGGTGACATTGTAGAGCATGACGCCGGTGAAGCCGATGGCAAACCGCCGGTTGGATTGCGCGATAACGCGGGGAATATTGATATAAAAGCAATTGGCGATCAGGAACGAGCTGAAGACAATATGTGGTGGACCTTTGGTATTCGCAATACCATCGATAGAACGCCTCCATTTATCAGCCGCGTGACTCCTGATATTGATCAAGGCCGCGTGCCCGGCGATGCGCCGCTCTCTATCACGTTTAGTGAACGCATGTGGTATCACACATTGCATAGGAATGTGCGGGTGACCGAGCATCCGGCAAACTTGAATGGCATGGACGATATATGGTTTGCCTTGGATTCGGGTGAAAATGATGCCGGACAAACGGTTGTTACTGTATCGCACAGAGAATTTGGCCCAAACGGGTTTGATTTATACTATTTTCCATCTATTGCAAGTCAGGTTAAAGATGCGCAGCAGAATTGTCTGTATCCCGGGCGTGGTCCTGCAGAAGAGTTGTCCGACTGCACGCGTGATGACAATGGGAATTACGAACATTGTACGGGTGTGGAAGAGAATCCGGTGCGTGATACATCATGCGTAACACAATTTAATAATATAGTACTTCAGCCAGATACGGACACCTGTCTGAATATATTGCGTCAGCCGGAGATAAGTCCGGTCAGTGATCAACCTGTCCAATAATATGAGAATGCGCTTTTTTATTCACATGCGACGATTGATAGCGGCTATTGCCTGTGTGGTTTTGATTGTCGGCGTTGTTGGTGGCGTGCCAGGACACGTTCAGGCGCAAGTTGACGGCGGGGATGTCTTTGGCGTGCAGGCGGTTGAAGGCGGACTTGCCTTGGGCGGCGGTGCGCAGGATTTGCGTGTGACCATTGCCAACATTATTCGTGTCGCGCTGGGGCTGCTTGGCATAGTCGCGCTTGTAATTGTGATCTACGGCGGATTTGTCTACATGACATCCGGCGGGAGTGAAGACAAAGTCGCGCAGGGCAAAAAAATATTGATCAATGGTGCAATTGGTTTGGGGATAATTATGGCATCGTTTGCCATTACACAATTTGTTATCAGCCGGCTGTCAGACGCTACGGGTGTCGGGCAGGTCGCAGGGCAGCAAGGCGGGCCGGGGGGAGATAACAACTGTCCCGGACTCGGGCTGTGTAACCCGGGTGGTGGTGGAAACCAAGTGGATCAGTGTTTGGCAAAGGGTGGATTTTTTGTTGTGCGAAGTATCTCTCCAAATACCGATGCCAGTGGCATGACCAATACGGTTATTCGCGTCATATTCAACAACGCGCTTGCGCCGGATACTGTCCCCGAGCAAGTCGTGATAGTATCGCGAGACGGACAGCCTGTTGCGCCTGTTCAATCACGTATTACCGAGCGTACAGTCATTGAAATGGATTTTGGTGACCAAACAGCCGCCTGCGCGCCGGGCGCCGGAGACGAACAGGCGTCGTGCTTGGCGGAAGGCGCGTACACGGTGGAGGTAAGCGATCAATTGAAAGACGCGCAAAACAGACCGCTTGTTATTCAAAATCGATGTGGAGATTTTCCTCGTGTAGCGTCGTTTACAAACAACGCCGACGCGCTCGATCAGGTCAATCCGGTCTTTAGCGCGCCCATTGAAATAAATGGTCTCATTGCCGCGAACCAGGATCAAAATGGTGTATTGTTGTCCAAGGGAAAGCGGTACCCTATTACGGCTGATTTTTCAGATAGGCAAAATAATCAGGGTGGTATATCTTCCGCGCGTATGATGGTGGAGCGAGTGGAGTTGCCGCCGGACGCGCCGGCAGACGTGTTGGGTCCGTATATCACAGGACCAACAGTGCAGGCGGGAACAAACGATCCGCTTCAATTCTTTTATGAACTGAATTTGGGCAATGCCATGCCGGCTCCGGCGCGGTATGTTGTCACGCTGCGTGCCACTGATCTTGACGGCCACTTTGTGGAAGAGCAGGCAAGTTTTATCATTGTAGGAGACCTATGTCAAAACGGAATCCAAGATGAGGGAGAAGCCGGGGTCGATATTGGCGGCGAGTGCCTGGGTGTCGGCGCATGCAATGCGGACTGGCAGTGCGCGTCACGCAGGTGCGAAAATGGGCAATGTATAGCCGCGCCCATGATTACCGGCCTTGACCCGTGGGATGGAGCGGCGGGGAATTTTATCACAATTTTGGGACGCAATTTTGGTAATGATGTCGGGCAGGTGGCGTTTGGTTTTGACGCAAACCAAAATCAGGCCATTGAAGATGATGAATGGATTGACGCGCCGGCTCCGGCGGATTGTGTTGCAGACACATGGACCAGTGACTGGATCATCGTTTCTGTTCCGGACGCGCTGCCAATAGGTTCGCAAAGCGCGGTTCGTGTTGTGCAGGCGGCACCGGCGCAAGGTGAACCGTTTTCAGACACCACAATTAATAATCATGGGCCAAAACCCGGTCCTCGCGCCGGCCTCTTTTTAGTGACCGATGTGCTTCGACCCGGGTTGTGCTCGTTTGAACGTGACGGTGCGCCTGTGAATGGCGGTTTTTCGGGCGATGATATTGTCGCCAGAGGAATCGCGTTCGGCCAAATACCCGGGAATCTTGATTTCGGTGGTTTTAACGCGCAGGTCAGTGGATGGAATGATACAAATATTTTTGCGCAGGTGCCGCAGTTGGCGCCGGGTCGCGTGGGTGTTCGAGTCGAAGTTGGCGATCAGGTGAGCAATGGGCTACCATTTAGCATCGGAGATCCTGCGGACAGAGGTCTTTTACCGGTTATTACGTCTGTTGATCCGGGAAAAACCACAGCCGGCAGTTTGGTCACGTTAATAGGAGAACAGTTTGGAGAAATTGATGGAGAAATTTTCTTGGCTCAAAATGCTGAAACGCTTGCGCAATGCGCGGCCGGGGCTGCCGGATGTATCCGCGGTTCACTGCAGTTGCCGGCTGCTTGTGGTGACACATGGAGCAACCAGCAAATTATTTTTCAAATACCGGTAGGAACACCGGTCACGGAATACAAAATAGCGATTCGGAATGCCAGGGGGTTTCAGACAGATGGAAGCAATGAACTTGCCGTGGAGGCCGGAGAGCCGCTTCCGGGGATTTGCAGACTTGTCCCAAATCAGGGTCCGGCACCATTGCCACAGGAAGCTGCGCCATTGACGTTGACGGGATTGAATTTTTTAAACGACCCAACGATTTATTTTTCACGTCGAGGATTTGATCCGGGTGACATTAGTACCTGGCTTTCTTCTGCGCTTCACGCAAACCCTTGGGGCGGCGATGTGGTTGCCAATGCGGACGCGACACTGGTTCAAACATTTATTCCTGTCGATGGTGCCGGGGTTTCCATGAATCATGGTGCGGCAAGCATTAAGCTGGGTACGGACCTGCTTCAAAGTAATACGGTAACGTACAATGTGACGGATTGCCGTGAAGAAGCAAACGCGCCACAAGGATTTCACTGTTGCATTGAAGGTGAAGAAGCCGGGCAATGGAAACAAGACGGATTGGTCTGCGCCGGTGAGGTTCGTGACGCCGGCTATGTATGGCGGTTTACCACCGGCAGAATTCCAAATATTCCGGAAGTTGTGGAGCAATGTAATGAAGTAGATTGGGATAACCCGGATATTGCCAATATAGACATCCCATCGCCATCACCGTGGAGACAAAACAGAGATGGAGAAAATGTCTGTCTGAACGCCTCTGTTCTTGCGCAGTTCAGCATTGAAATGGATGAGGCCAGTATTAACAATAATACAGTACGGCTGTATACCTGTGCGGAAGCGGCCGGACAGCCCGACTGCACGGGAAACAATAAGGTCCCGGTCGATGGGCAGCCAGCACCTCGCATGGAAGGGCCGCAAACAGTGATAATCTCCGACGGAAATCCGCAATTGCAAGAAAACACGTGGTATCGTGTTGAATTGGCAAACACGATTCAGTCGCAGCAAGTTGTGCAGGTTCTCGGCCGTCCGGTAGAAGAAAATTTTCCCCTTCGACAGACACGGCCATGCGGCGATGGAACCGCCTATTGTTTTGAATTTAAGACAAGCAACGGGGAGTGCGAGCTTGCGGCGGCGTCGGTCAACCCAAACACCTATACGGCACGGTATTTGGGTGTGATTCAGGATCCGCGCGCGTATCAGGATGGTGGCGACATTTTTCAAGAATTACCCAACGTCAATAATCCGGGGAACCCACTGTACTATTTTGTCTGGGGCAGAGGAAACCGCGTTTGTCAGGCATTGAATGTTGACGGATTGGGTTGGGACTGGAGAACAGGTGGGCCGCAGGCGGCCGCGCAAGTATTCCCCAACAATAGGTACGCGGATTCGCGCGCCATTGTGGAGGCCTTGGAGCATACCGCGCCGCAAAGCGTGGACATTATTGCGTCACTGGACGATCAAGATCGGTTTGGTCCAAAAGACGCGTCCAGTGATTTGTTCGTTGACTTGGGCGATCCGCGCGTGAGCAGTTATTGGCCAAACTGCGGTGAGTCATGTACCAATGCCATGATTGGGATGCGTTTTAACAGGGCAATGAATCCATTTACCTATCGAGCAGGAATCACTGTGCAAAAATGTGACGACGAGTTTTGCGATATGCTTAGTCCGGACGTGATTGCGCTTGAACCGTTTAACCCCACACCATTGGAGGCCAGATTTGTGCCGGTATTGCCATTGGAAGAAAATACGTGGTATTTGGTTCAGGCAAGCGATCAGGTGGTATCCATCGGGCGAATTGTTGGCGGTCAGCCGGTGAACGGCAAGCCCTTAATACCATTTTCTTGGAAATTCAGAACAAAATCAGTTGATGGAGAATGCCAGATCGAATCAGCTCGCATCACACCGGATCCGTTTACGGCACGGCAAATTGGTCAAAAAACAAAATATAGTTCCATTCCTTTTAGCGCGTCAGATAGCTGTAGTCCGTTTGGCCAGGAGCTGGATCCTTGGAAGTACGGATGGAATTGGTCAACAGGAGACGCGCGGGTCGCCACGATATCTCAGTTTAAGCGTGAAACCATACCACCCGCGTACTGCGCGTCATCATCATGCCTATATAGTGGATCAGACGTGCCGCTTGGGTACAGCCGCGTGCCGTCTTTGTGTGGCAACGGTATCCTTGAGCCGGGAGAAGATTGTGAAATTGCCGGCCAAGCCGGGCAAGGGGAAAATCCCGGCATTAGTTGTTCATTGTCTTGTCTGCGACCGGGCGCGTCTGACGCGTCGTGTGGAAATGGCCGCGTGGAGCCACTTCTGGGTGAGGAATGCGATACGGCGGACGAAGCGACAAAAGTCTCGTGCGCGAATAATTGTACACGGCTTGGGAGTACCCGTCAGCCACCGGACGGCGCGCTGCAGCAGTCATGGTGTGGCAGTGGCAGTGTAACGGTTGGAGAGGATTGCGATTTGGCGTTGACCATAGAGCAGGTAGAGGCACAGATTGCCGCCGGAGCAGATCCATCAGTGCTTGCGCAGGCGTCACTTGGATGTTCGCAATCCTGTCTACATGTGGGTACACCGTTGTCGCAGTCGTGGTGCACGCTCAATCGCGCGCTTGTTGATCAGGGGCAAATTGTGGGTATCAGGCAAGCGTGCAACGCGGCACAGAGTGTCTGTGGTGATGGTACTCTTGACGCGGGAGAAGAATGTGAATTTATTTCGGATGGACAAGGTGGCGTGCTCGCGGATCGACTGCTTGTTGTTGGCGCGGTGGGACCTGTTGGCGTGACAACCTCAACATTTAATTGTTCTTCTCAGTGTTTGCTTGGTAATTTATGCGGATTGGATACGATTCCTTCAAAAGATCAGGGCGGTGTGTATTGTGACGGTGGCGAGGGATGCTCTCGGGACTGTCATCTGCTTGGCTCTTCTGTCGCGTACAGCACAGCGCAGTATTGCGGGGATGGGCGGGCGGGGATTGGCGAAATTGACGCCTGTGAGGCGGGTCGCGCGATTGAGCCGCAGCAGCAGTTGGGTCAGCTGCCGGTGCAGGTTGTCAGAGCTGTTGGAGGAGCGTTTGACCCGCAGGCGGCTGATCCAAACGCGAATCAACAAACGCAGATTGCCGCTTCTGCCGAGTCAATTCTTGGCGCGGATGGTCAGGTGGGCCAGTTGCGTGCCGGTGACGTAATCCGGGGAGCCGGTGACTACACGCTTCAGTGTGGATTTAGAGAATTCGGTTCGCTCAATCGGTTGGCAACAGCATTTAATAATTGCCCTGATAATTTGGACAACGCGTTTGGAGTTGCCTCCAACTCCTGCTGCTATCCGCGACCTGTGCGGGTTGACCAATATCCGCTTGAAAATGCTCGCAATGTATGTTTAAACACCGCGATTTCCGTCAGTTACGACGGTGGCGCGGCTCTTGCCCAAAATTCCATCTCCGGCAATGTGGTGCTTGCAGAGGGACATGTGGCCGGCTTTGATTGCGCGGCCGAGGGGCTTACAGACGTGACGCCGCAGGTGACATCTATTCTCGCGTACGCCGGAGAAGAGTCCGACGCGCCGGGATTTTTCAGACGACTGTGGCGCTCTATTAAAGGATTTTTTGTGCGATTGTTTGGCGGTGAAGTGTTTGCCCAAGTGGGAGATGTGGGTGTTTGGTGTACCGGCCGTGTCTCGCCAAATCCGGGATTGGAAGTGGCGTCTGCCAATGATCACGCCACAAGTACAATATCCTTGACATTGGATAATATTTTACAATCAAATACCGTGTACGCGGTGGTGGTTTTGGGTGGAGAAAATGGCGTTAAAAATGATCTTGGTGTTAGCATTCGGAGCAATAACCTCGGTGCGGACGCGCGATACGCCACAAATGATTTTGTTACCTTCACTACCGGAGCTGATATCTGCCGTGTGAAAGATGTGGCAGTGGTACCAAACCGGTATTTATTTACACAGCCCGGAGAGACGCATGGCTTTACCGCAGTCATAGAAAGTACCAATGGGCAACGCTTGCAGCCCATTTCACCTGTGTACAACTGGGCATGGAGCTGGGGGCCGCGGGAAAATCCACTGTTTGATATTCCGGCGCAAAACGGTCCATCGGCCAGTTCAACCATAACCATTGCCGCGCGGGCGGTAGAGGGTACATTGCCGGCAGTCGCTCGGCTGACAGTGACAGAAGACGTAACAGAAGTCGATACCGGCAAAACATTCAGCGGATTTACCAATTTAATAGCCGCGTTTTGTGCCAATCCATGGCCGGCGAGAGACCGGTACCCATATCAGGACAATGCCTATAATTTTAGCATGAGCTATTGCGCCGATGCCGGGCGCGCCGATACAACCGTGGATGATTTACCATATCTCAAAGGTCCGGTTATTACCGGTGTTGCCGGTGGCGCGCGGTTATTTGGTGATATCAATGGTGACGGACGTCTTGGCGTAGCGGATTTTCTGTGTTATTCGCAGATCGCTCAGACCGGCAACAGTGCCTGCGCGACCATACCGATTGAACAAGCCGATGTTGACTGTCGACCGGGGTTGACGCTTGTGGAGTCACAGTTTATCCGGCTGCTGGTTGAGCGAGGGCAGTTGCCGTTGATCATAGATGCCGACCAAAATGGAATTCCTGATTGCCGACCGGAAAACAATGTCCTGGGTGGCGTGGTGCGCGAAGATTCTTTACTTCAAGCCTTCTTTTTCAATGAGAAAAATGATGATATCATCGGGATACAAATTTTCAAAAATCCTGAGCGCAAAAACGCCAGAGCATGGATTGCCGCTGAATTCCCTCAAGTGAATTTGGCCGCGATGCAGGATGTCGTTGTTGACGGCTACCGTGGTGTCACGGATGGCAGTACGTTTTATATTGACGCGTTTAATCAAGTGCTGGCCGGTCAGGGTACACGGCAGGTGTATAACAACATTTATTTGTTTAGTGTCAATCCAAATTCGCTTGTCGACACACAGCAGGTGTTTCGGCAAATTATTGATTCCCTTTCATTCAATACGAATATAACTGATTTTGGATACTGCCTTGCGGAGGGTGTTGCGGCAAGGGCCGGTGAAAATCTTCCTCGGTCAGATATTTTCTTATCACATTTAGCTGAGTCAGATACTGCCTGCAGCACGGATTTTGATTGCCAAACGCCGTTTGGCGTGGACCTGCCGGGGACAAATGGTGTCTGTTCAAATGCAAAAACAAAATTTTTACGGGATTGGCAGCGTCTAAACGCGCTTCGGCAGGTCCAGACGCAGTTAAATATCTACTCTGCGGGACGAGTCTCTGAACCGTATCCGCAGTTGGCCGGTGGCACATTTATTCCAAAGTATACCAATTCACGGTGGCCATCTTGGCGAGAGGTTTTGGCAAATCAGGTAAGCAGCGTATTGCCAGCCGACCCGGTGAATACATGGTCAAGTTGTGGCCTGTGTAATCAGCCGGACAGTGAGGGCAAGGAATGGTCGTGCGTTAGCAATGAGGACTGTGCCGGCCGCGGCGCCGGAGACACCTGCGTGGCGCAGGATCCATTAACATGTTGGAGCGCGGACGCGCAAACGTACGCATGTCCGCAAACCATGAGCATCTTTGAATACGAAGCTGTGGGGAATAACAACTATACGATTCACGCGCAACTGGAATATTTTGGGGCGGGTGAAGATATTGTTACAGGAGACGGTGGCTTTGTTGACCCGAATCATTTTACCACCGAGCGCTGGTGTCAATTTGTTCCCGGCGTTGGCGGTATTCACAGTCCGTTTGGCGGCAGGTGTGGTGATGGTGTTGTGAACGATGGTGAGCAGTGTGATCCCGCCGGTACGGTTGTCCGTACAAATGAGGGGAAAGTGGGCGTTTTGGATGTGCTGGGAAATTGCGCGGCGGATGCTGCGCGGCAGTGTTCTGCGAATGCGGATTGTCCTAAGTTTGGGACCATTAAAACAATTGCCTCCAATAGAATGCCGGTAACAACCACAAAAAATGGCTATTGTGGCATACGAAATAACCGAACAGGAGAAATTATTACGTTGGCCAATAAGACCGCGTCATCGCCGCAGGCGCTTGCCGGAATTGCCTGCAATCAGGTGAACGATTGTACAAAAGCGGTCACCTACAATGGTATTATTACTTTGCAGCTGTATAGCAGGATTACAGGAGATATTATTTACGCGAATAGTCCTGCGAAATTTTTTGAAACTCAGTACGCGGGCGGTGGAGACTACCAGCCGGGCTGTCAGCCGGCGGCACCGGATCAGTGTCAAGGGTTTGTGCCCGGCGGACAGGCTCGCTTGGCACAGTGTCCGGGAGGCACGCTTGCGCCGCGATTGTGCACGCCGGAATGCCGATGGGATGTGGGCATGTGTGAAGCGGGCGCTGTCTGCGGGAATGGTAGTGTCGAGCCGGGTGAGTTGTGTGATGACGGTAACTTGAATGGCAAGTATGGACAGTGTGCCGGGCCTGACAGCCTGCCGGATATTGTAGTGCAATTGGGTGGGGGCCTGGGAGGGGGGCAAAGAAATGAACTCCAGGTATCCAGGGCATGCGGGGCACGTCATCCGCAGTATTGTGGAAATGGTGTTCTTGATCTGACCGAAGCGGGGGGTATTCTGGAGCAGTGTGAGAATATTTACAATTTGGATTTCATGTCAGAGACGATAGGTGCTGACAATTCATTAAAGATAAGAATGTCAGCGCTTGGATTGAGTCAGTATCTTCCATTGGCCGACACGTTAACAGATGAAGAAAAGAATTCAATTCAAGAAAATATTACACAAACTGTCTCAGACATATGTGCCGGGGTCTTTGGCGATGGTGGAGTAGCAGAGAGACCGGAAGATTTGCTCTTATGTTTTAGCTTGGGTTACGCTGCTCAGCAAGGTATATATGGCGAATTTATTGAGAAACTTGGGGAATATACGTCCAAGCATTGTAGCGGAGATCCGGGACTTTTGTGTCGAGATAACAGCGACTGCGTGGGAGCGCCACCTGACCGTGCTTTGAATTTGTTTAACTTTAACCCTCGGGATAATTCATACGTAAGTCGTAACTGGAATAATTATGGGAATTGCGTTCCATTTGAACCTGGGACCTTTGGTACCCCATATAATATTTCAAAAGATTTTTCGTGTGGAATCGACTGCCAAGGGCCGGGAGAATACTGCGGCGACGGTATTGTCCAGGATCAAGAAGGTGAGCAATGTGACGATGGCAATAGGGTTGACAATGATGGGTGCAACAATCTGTGTCAGGTGCGCGACGCTGCGCCGGAGCAGATTGCATTAGCCGGTTTGTGCGGTGATGGTGTGATCCAAAATCCAAACGGCAATGGGGTTCCGGAGCGCTGCGATTTGGGGAATAAAAACGGCATTGCCTGCGACCCGGCGTATGGTGAATCGTGTGCCTATTGTTCGTTTGATTGCCGCACGGTGTTGACTGTAGACCCTGTTGGTTTTTGTGGGAATGGTAAAATTGATAGAATCGCTTCCACAACAGTTGGTGGTGTTCAAATTGCCGAATATGAGGCGTGCGATACACGAGACGGGGCAGTCGTGGACATAGCTGATTTTGCGAGATTAATTGCTTCTCAGGTTGGACCGGCATTTATTTCAGAGGAACAAGTGGTTGATGTACAGTGTAGTGATGTTGGCACAGTTTCATGCAACAATGACTGTACAAAAATTGAAACAACCTGTGTTGAATGTGGCCTCACCCAAGGGCAGCCGGGGCCTGTGCCAACCCTGCAGATGCTCAACCCTTTGACAGATGTTGCCGGGAATAATGATCAGAACGTGAATAGGGAGTGGTCCCAGAACATGAGGCGATTTTTGTTCAGACAAAATCCATGGGAGTTTTATGCAAAAGTAACTAGTATTAACTATCCAAATACCAATTTCTTTTCAAGTAACTTAATTGATGCCGGCTGGCGCATCCAAGCGTCGCCCCAGTGTTCCGGTCAATACAAAGTCGCGTTTGCGTTGGAAGAAATTTTCGGGCGTCAGGAAGTTCCACTTGATTTGACTCCGCGTGGCAGCACTGCTGCCGAGGGGGTAGCAGTTAACGCCCTGTTCCCAAGAAAGACCGGAGTCTTTGACTATCCGGTCAATGGAGAAATACAGGCCGTGCGAGACGAAATGATCGTGTCGCCGGCAATTCCGCCCGGGTATATTCGTGTTGTGATCAGATGGGATGGTTCAGTGGATAATGGCGCCACAAAGTTTGTGGGGAATGTGTATAATCCAAATTTTGCAGTCGATCCCGATGGCTCCATCGGGCAAAATGGCCTTGTTAGCTATATGACACTCGGTTGGGGCCGGTGCGAGGCCATGAGCAAAAGAGAGGGTAATAATCGGTTGACAAATTATTGGTGGCCCAAATTTGATTCAGATGGAAATGGGACTAACGATTGTCGTACCTATGGTGGCGATTTGTACATGAATAATGTAACGCATCTTGCGCGGACGTACGCTCAGGCGACGACCATTGATATCAGTGTCGATAGGCGTAGTAAATCGTATGGTTTTTTTGTCCAGGCAGTGTCTGCCGGTGTGGGTGAACCGATTTCAAATTTTAGGAATCATAACGTAACAGTTGAGGTTTATTCAGGAGATTGGGACGAACAAATTCCTGATTTGTCCGTATATCCACCGGTACAGGTGTACAAAATGAACCTGGCCAGACCGAGTGCCAATCCGGCGCTGGCTCGTTATTGGCATGTATTTAATTTGGATAACATTCGTCGTGATCGCCCGGATGATCCACCAAGATACGAAAGAGTCTCTGTCGCGAACAATCAAAACGGTATCATCGCCACAGACATTGTGGACGTGGAGTGTAACATCCCGGTAAACGGTATTTGTAATAGAGGAGCGCAGTAATCTTTAGCAGTTTGTGATATACTAATAACGCTTATGGACGCACCGACACAGGTTTCATATCCGCCGCGGCAGACGCCATACCCGTCCGGTCCGCCACAGAAAAAAAATCGGCTGTTGGCGCTGGCGATAGCGTTGATTGTATTATTTATCATCGCCTTTGGCGGGCTGTACTTTCTCAGCAAGAGACAGGCTTCTTCCACGGAACAACCACCCTCAAATAATGAAGAAAATCTCGGCTTTGCAAACGATACGGATCGTTTTCCAAATGATATAGACAGAGATGGTCTTGATGATACAGAGGAAGAACAAATGGGTCTGAGTAAATTTGATTTTGATACGGACGGTGACGGGCTGAGCGACAGTGCGGAAATAAACGAGTGGAAAACAGATCCAACCAACGCAGATACGGATGGAGACGGTTTTGCCGATGGATATGAAGTTCTCAATGGGTTTAACCCAAATGGAGAGGGTACGATTGAGTTGCAGGAAGAGGCGCCGGAGGGTTTTGTTGAGGAAGAATTATAAAAATAGAAAATTTTTGAGATTAATGATTCGTTTGTATGTTTGATGATCAACTTTCGGGCAGCTCGGCGGGCGGGCAGCCGCCACCAAATTTGCCAATCGGTGAGCCTGCGGACATGCTGGCCAACGCGCCGGCTCCGGCTTCGGTCACGCCGCCGGTGTCATCAGCACTGGGCGCGGGCGTTTTGAGGCCAAAAATTGATCGCGAACCGGACGATCCGTATGCCGGTGTTGATCCGTCAGCCGGTTCACCCGGTGCTGTGACCATCGCGCCTCCGGCTACACCGGCCGGTCCGGTTCCTCCTTCCGCTCCCACTGTACGAGATTTTGCTATTCCCGGAAACCAGCCGGCAGGCGGGGCGCCGGCCGCGCCAATTTCATACGAGGTGAAAGGACCCGGCGTTTCCAGAGGCATCATGACATTGATCATTATTGTTGTTGTGTTGGCTATTGTTGGCGGTGGTGGTTGGTGGGTATACAGTGCCTTTGTTAAAAATACCGCACCGGTAGTGCAGCAGCCTGTGTTGGATCAGCTGGGCGGTTTTAATGATATTGACGAGACGCCGGTGGTTGTACCGGGAGATTCGCAGCAACCCACGGATAGTATTGTTGAAGATACCGACAACAATATATTATTTGGCCAGCCGGTTGATTCGGACGGAGACGCTCTGGACGATGTGCGAGAGCAAGACCTGGGGACAGACCCGGGAAATTGGGATAGCGATGGCGATGGGTTGAGCGATGGCGATGAAGTTATTATCTGGAAGACGGATCCGTTAAATCCGGATCATGATGGAGATGGCTACACCGATGGTGATGAGGTCAAAGCGGGGTATAACCCTGCCGGTCCGGGGCGGTTTATTGTTCCGCCGGCTGACGACGAAACCAGATCACAAAACGAAGTGATCCAAAATTTCGCGCAGGCGTTAAATAATGAATTGAGGCTCACTGTTGGCGATATTGGAGTCTGTACACCAGAGCAGTACGACACGGCCGCGGCCGCAGTGCTTGCCAATTTGGTGGCGCTGGAAGCAGAAGGCACATATACCATAAGCGCTGCGACGTGGCGAGACCCGGAGATTGCCGGGCAGGTTCGTACCGCATTGCAGACAGCCGGCTGTCTAGAATAGTCTATGTTTGGAAAAAAGAATAAAATTGACAAACAACAGGCACCGGCGCAACCATCGGTGCAAGCATCGGTGACAGCCATGCCTGATATTTTTTACGGCGGAAAAGACCCGAATATTTATCACGCGCACATGGAGCAAGCGCCGCAAAAGGCCGTGCCATCACCGGCAGAGCAAATGATTGCAGAGCGAAAGCAAGAGCTGTTAGATAAAGAACCTGTGCCCGCGCCGGTTCGTCACGCGCAGGTAGAAGAAAAACCAATATTGGCAAAAGCGCAGTCGGGTGGGTTGCAAAAGCCGGCAACGGTGAGGCATGAACCTGAAAAAAAAGGGAACAAAGGGATGATTGTTTTTATCATTTTTATTTTTATCGCTGGCATTGCCGGGATCGTGTGGTATTATTTGCGATTATTTCGGCCGCAGCAGCCAATCGTGCCGCCTGTGCCACCACCGCCCGTTGTGGTTGAGGAACCCGTAACAGTGCCACCGCCCGTGGTTCCTATACCGGAACCAATCGCTGCTATTGACTTGCCAACGTCGTTGGATGATGATCTTCTCAGGTTACCGCGGGTATTGATCGTGCCGGCGGTGGACACGGATCAAGATGATTTAACGGATGCAGAAGAAGAAACGTTTAATACGGATGCTATAGGCGCGGACTCAGACGGAGATGGGTATATCGATGGCCTTGAGGTGCGCAATTTGTATAGCCCGCTTGGGTTTGCTCCAAACAAAATCATTGATTCCGGTCTTGTACAAGAGTACGTCAATCCGATTTGGCAATACCGCGTGTACTATCCGGTTACCTGGTCAATTGACGCGGTAGATGCGCAGGCCGGACAAGTGTTAATGAGCACCGCCCGTGGTGATTTCATTGAAATCAGATCATTTAAAAAAGTAAATAACGAAGCATTTTCTTCCTGGTTCGCGCGTGCTGTTTCTGGCGAGCAATTTGGCGTGCTAAGAAATGAGACGAACAGATTCCAGGTAAATGGGTACATTCGTCAAGATCGGCTGGTTTCATACTATGAATCCGACCAGTTTGTCTTTGTATTGATATATCACACAGGACCCGAGGCAACCATCAGCTATCCGCACGTCATGGAAATGGTCTCACAGAGTTTTCGTCCAACCCAAATATTTGTTGAAATACCGGAACAGATCGTGTTGCCGCGAGAGCCGGAGATAGTAACCAGCACCGAGGATGCATCAACAACAGATAACGCGGCAGATACGGACGTTTTGTCACCGTTGCCGAATGCAGAACCGGAAGTGCCAACGATTTAATACATTAACCGATTGTATGAGTCGCTGTACTGTGTATGTGACTGTTCTCCCATTTGGGATTTCAAAAAAAACAATACAGCAGGTTGTTTTTTTTACATTAAAAAAAACCGGCCATGAGGGATCCGTTAGTGTCCATTGTATTGGAGAGAAACGAATGCGCGGTTTGAATCGATTGCATCGCGGGGTTGATAGACCAACAGATGTGCTGTCGTTTTCCGCGTTGGAGGGAATGCCCCCTGTGGCAGATCCCGACGAGACGGATATTGGAGATATTTTTATTGCCATCCCCGTTATCAAGCGTCAGGCCAAGCGATTTGGGATTACCTTTCGTGATGAATTTTACAGAATGCTGGTCCACGGCGTTCTTCATCTTGTTGGATATGATCATGAACAAAAAAATGATGCAGAGCGCATGTTTTTTCTTCAAGAGTCAATCGTAAAGAAAATAGTATGAGTGTACGGAGTGTATCCCGAAGTATTGCGCATGCTATGCGTGGATTGCAGTATATTTATGTTCATGAACAAAATTTCAGGATTCAGCTTTGGATCGCTTTTTTTGTTCTTGGCGTCATGGTATGGTTGGACATCGCACCAAATCAGCAAATTATTGTATTGCTGCTCATTGCAACCGTGTTAACGCTGGAAGTGCTCAATAGCGTGTTGGAAAAATTTGTTGACATTATCAAGCCGCGGCTTGCGTACCAAGTGCAGGTGGTAAAGGATATGATGGCGGCCATGGTGCTTATCGCGTCCTTCTTTTCAATCGTAATTGGTATACTGATTTTAGCTCCACCGTTTCTTGAGATCATGCTAAAATAGTGGTACACTATCTGTTATGGCAAGACGAAACAGACAAGTTGAAATTGTTACCGGACTTGATATTGGATCAACCGGTATTCGAATTGCCGTGGGACAAGTGGTACCGGACGAACGGCTTGGCGCGGATGTGCAGATCATCGGTACGGCGCAGGTCGCGTCGCTGGGAATAGAAAAAGGGACCATCACGAGTATAGAGGAAGCTGTTTCGTCCATTTCACATGTGCTTGAAGAAGTGGAACGGCTTGTCGGGGTGCCAATTGAGCATGTGTGGGTGGGAGTGTCAAGCAATCATATTATCGCGAATGAATCCCGAGGCGTTGTTGCTGTTGCCAAAACAGACGGGGAAATTTCATATGAAGATGTGGATCGGGTAATTGAAGCCGCTCAAACGGTTGCCGCGCCGCTCAACTATGAGGTGCTGCATGTCTTACCGCGTGGATATGTAGTAGATGGCCAAACCGGAATAAAAGATCCATCCGGTATGACCGGTGTGCGACTGGAAGTGGATGCGCAGATGATTTACGGATCCACACCGCATGTAAAAAATATTACGAAAGCGATTTATAGAACAGGGGTAGACATTGATGATTTGGTACTGTCCCTGATTGCAACAGGGGATACGGTGCTGACTGACAGACAAAAGCAGCTGGGTGTCGGCCTGGTAGACATAGGGGGCTCCACCACAACACTGGCTGTGTATGAAGAGGGAAATATTATCCATACCGCGGTCATTCCAATAGGCTCCAATCATGTAACAAATGATTTGGCGCTTGGTTTACAAACCGATATTGATGTGGCTGAAAAAATCAAATTGTTGTACGGGGGCTGCCTTGTAAAAGGTATGACGGCAAAAGATTGCATCGACCTTGCCGAATTTGGTTTAGCATCTCAAGCAGTACCAAAGAAGTTTGTTAGAGAAATAATTGCCGCGCGCGTTGTTGAAATTTTGGAAAAAATCAACGATGAGCTTCGTAGCATTGATCGGTTGGGGCTATTGCCAGCGGGCATCGTTTTTACGGGTGGCGGCGCGAAACTCCAAGATTTGGTTGAGGTTGCCAAGCAAGTGACTCACATGAACGCGGCGCATGGGCTGCCTATGGGAATTCGCAGCGCCACGGAGAGCATCAACGACCTGGCGTTTGCCGCAGCAATTTCTCTTGTCGCATGGGGAAGTTCCATGAATTTGAGAACACGGGGAACCAAATCAAAGGTGCGGGTTCCGGGCGGAAAGCAGGCAGTAGATAAAGTCCGGCAATTGTTTAAGTTTCTTGTCCCTTAAATAAAAGGGAAACATTTGTTTATTTGAATGCACCGCCTGGTGTTTTTTTTTATACACATTTATGATTGCTTGACCGATATATAGCATCGGGTTACACTATGAATATGGGTAAAAGTATTATAGCTTAGCCAAATTTGAACACAAATTGTGTTCAATCAGTGAATCAGAAAAATCTGTCGAGTAGCAAATTTACTCGGCGTCGGAAAATCCCATCAATTTAGTCAGTACAGTAAACTCAGCGTATGCCCCAAGTGAAACCGGATATTGAAACATTCGCAAAGATAAAAGTTATTGGAGTTGGTGGCTCTGGCGGAGCTGCGGTTGACCGGATGGTCAAAAGCGGCATTCGTGGCGTTGAATTTATGGCGATGAATACCGATGTTCAGGCGCTGCACCATAACAGCGCGGCCAATAAGCTTCATATCGGCAAAGGTGTGACGCGCGGTTTGGGAGCCGGCATGGATCCTGACATGGGAAAACGAAGCGCCGAAGAATCACAAAATGAAATACGCGAAGCACTCAAAGGGTCTGACATGGTGTTTGTAACCTGCGGGCTTGGCGGCGGGACAGGATCGGGCGCAGGACCAATTATCGCGCAGATAGCAAAGGAACTGGGAGCACTGACAGTGGCCGTTGTGACAAAACCATTTTCATTTGAAGGACCGCAGCGAGCGAGCATTGCCGAAGGCGCGTACCAGGAAATGGCGCGGTATGTGGATACTATTATTACAATTCCAAATGATCGCGTATTACAAATTATCGACAAAAAAACCTCATTACTCCAGGCGTTTAAGATTGTCGATGACATCCTGCACGATGGTGTCCGTGGTATTTCTGAACTGATTACGGTCCCCGGTCTGATTAATGTTGATTTTGCGGATGTAAAAACAATCATGAGTGAAACCGGTTCCGCCTTGATGGGAATTGGCATCGGTTCCGGGGAGACCAGAGCGGCGGACGCGGCAAACGCCGCCATATCAAGCCCCCTTTTGGAGGTGTCTATCGAGGGAGCAAAGGGTATTTTGTTTACTATCACCGGCGGGTCAAATCTTGGCATGCAGGAGGTTTCAGAGGCGGCAAAAATCATTACCGGCTCAGCGGATCATGATGTCAAGGTTATTTTTGGTGCGGTTATTGATGAAAGTATGGGTGAAGATGTGCGTGTTACTGTTATTGCAACCGGATTTGAGGAGGGGGATAGGAGTATATTGCATGGCGTTCCGGATGATGAAATCGCGTCTGTTTTTTCCAGGAAGAAGAGTCTGTATTCCGCATCAACATTTAAGAAAAAACCTGTCGTCCCCATCCACATTGAGGAAGCAGAGGAAAATGTCGTGGATGATGAGGACAGAAACTTTTTTTCACGGTCGGTGTCTGCGCAGCCAAGCAGTTTTATAAAGAAGGATTCATTGAACAATGATGATAGCCAATCCGGGGATGGTGAAGAAGATTTGGAAATACCGGCCTTCATCCGAAAAAAAATGGGCATGTAATGGGGAGTACCGGCGATCGGGCTTTTTGTGTTATTTTTCCATTTGCGCTCTTGCGTGGTATACTGTGTCGATACAGAATCAAGAAGCTCCAAACGACACGAGAGTCTAGACGTGTGTTTAGGTTCTAGACTTTCGATTCTTGACTGTCTTGATTTTTTTTCATTATGCATTGCCCGGTTTGTCGGTCAAAAGAAACAAAGGTGGTGGACTCCCGAGTTCCCGGAGATGGCATGTCAGTCCGCAGGCGCAGAGAGTGTGTGCTATGTCGCTATCGATTTTCTACGATAGAAGAATTGGAGTTGCTTGATTTGGTCGTCGTAAAAAATGATGGACGGCGTGAATCGTACTCCAGAGATAAGCTGAAACAGGGCATTATTCATTCTCTGACAAAACGTCCGTATACGCAGGAGAAATTTCATAGGCTCATCAACGCTATTGAAAGAGATATCCAAAAGAAAAGAAATAGAGAAATTACAACAGAACAGCTTGGTGAGATTGTGATGAAGCATTTGAAAAAATTCGATAAAGTCGCGTATATCAGGTTTGCGTCTATTTATCGCGCGTTCGAAGACGTGAATACCTTTAAAACCGAGATCCGCTCTCTTGAGACAAAAAAATAATGTATGCCAGAGCAGAAATCATCCAAAAAAGAGCAAAAAGAGACCAATGCGCAGGCGTCCGCTTCTCCGCGAGATACGCTTTCATTTTTGAAAGCCATCTACGAACAGAACGAAAAGATCAAGCGGCGGCTCACCCTTATGACCATCGGGTCATATATTCGACTTGCCATTATTCTTATCCCTATTATTTTGGGGCTTATCTATTTGCCGCGTTTTTTGGATGATGCGTCACAAGTGTACCAGTTACTTCGTCCGCCGATCCAAAATGACACGGGCATACAAAAAATAATTTCAAACATTCCGGAAGGGCAATTTCAGAGTATTTTGGATCTTATCAGCGGTCAATAAAAAATGAGTATGCGCGAAAAAACACAAATTATTATTGCGGCGAGCGCGTATGGAGCTTTTTTTGGGATCACGGCTACCATGCTGACGCTTGCTGTTGTTGGCCTTTTTCCTCCAACCGATAGCACACAGGTTGATCGCCCGCTCAACACATTTGCCCGTGTTGATGAACAGGTTATTGATCTGGTTCAAACGGCAAATGAGGCCGTGGTGAATATTACTGTTTCAAAGAAAATTTCGCGGAGCGTCCCGTCCAATTTGGATGTGAGTGAGAATCTGGATGTGTCCGGGCAATTGCTTGAAGTGGGAGGAGGCAGCGGATTTGTTATCAGTGAGGACGGACTTATTGTCACGAACCGACATGTGGTTGAAGATGAAGATGCCGTGTATTCCATTGTGTATGCCAGCGGCCAATCATTTGAGGCGCAGGTGTTGGCAAAAGATCCGGTTTTGGATATAGCGTTGTTAAAGGTGGATGGAAATAATTTGCCAACAGTACCGCTTGGTGATTCTGATACGCTAAGGCCGGGTCAAACGGTGATTGCCATCGGCAACGCGCTTGCAGAGCTTGGCAATAGTGTCACGCGTGGCGTGGTGAGCGCGATTGGTCGGCGCGTTGAAGCGGGAGATGGTAATGGGAGAAACGAAATATTGGATCATGCCATTCAAACTGACGCGGCCATCAATCCGGGGAATTCCGGCGGTCCTCTTTTAAATCTTAGCGGCGAAGTTGTTGGGATCAATACCGCCATTTCAAGTCGGGGACAGTCTGTGGGATTTGCAATTCCCATCAATGATGCAAAAAAAACAATAGAAAGCGTTGTGCGGCACGGGCGGATTATTCGTCCATGGCTTGGTGTTCGATACGTTCCCGTTACGCCGCGACTGGCGGATGAAATGCAATTGCCTGTTTTGTATGGCGCGTTGATTATTGACGGCACCTCAGATGATGAGCGCGGCGTATTACCAAATTCTCCGGCAGCCGCAGCAGGGCTGCAAGAGGGGGACATTATTTTGGAAATAAACGGTGAAAAGTTAGAGGATAAAGATTCATTGGCGCAGCTTGTGGCGCGTCATGAGGTGGGAGAAGAAATAGTAATACGTTTTGTGCGAAAAGGGGAAGAGCGGGTACTTCGGTTGATACTTGATGAATTTCCTATTAATTAATATATGAAAAAACGAACCAAAATTGTTTGTACACTTGGTCCGGCTTGTGAAACGCAGGACATTTTGGAAGAAATGGTAACAGCCGGCATGAACGTTGCTCGTCTGAATTTTTCTCATGGAACGTACGAAAATCATGCCACGCTCATAAAAAATATTCGTGCCGTAAGTAAAAAAACCGGAGAAGCAATAACAATATTACAGGATTTGCAAGGTCCTAAGATTCGTATTGGGGTGATGCCGGAAGAGGGGTTTGATTTGGTTGAGGGAAAAGAAATCATGCTTGATACCGGTATAAAAGAATTCGCGGATGGCGTGATGCCGGTAGACTACGAACAGCTGCACGAATTTTTAAAGCCGGGTGAGCGTATATTAATCAATGATGGACGCAGTGAAATAGAAGTAAAAAAAATTGAGGGGACACGTATTCACGGAGTGGTCACCGTGGGTGGAAATATTACATCTCATAAGGGGATGAATGTTCCTGATACAAAATTGGAAATTCGCGCGTTGACCGAAAAAGACAAAAAAGACGCGATTTTTGGCATTGAACAGGGTGTTGATATGATGGCGCTTTCCTTTGTCATGACCCCGGAAGACGTCCTTGACCTGCGGTATCATATAAAAGAACAGGAGAAAAAAATGGCGCTCAATCCTGAGCAACCAATACGTATTGTGGCCAAAATTGAACGATTTGAGGCTGTTAAAAATATAAAGGCAATCATTGATGTTGTGGATGGTATCATGGTTGCGCGGGGTGATTTGGGGGTTGAAATTCCGGCGCAAGAAGTTCCACTGACACAAAAACGGCTCATTGATGTCGCGTTGGAAGCGGCAAAGCCGGTGATTGTCGCCACACAATTGCTTGATTCCATGAGAGAAAATCCGCGGCCTACTCGCGCGGAAGTCTCTGACGTGGCGAACGCCGTGATTGATCACACTGACGCTGTCATGCTTTCAAATGAGACAGCAGTGGGGAAGTATCCTGTTTTGACCGTAGAAACCATGGCAAACATTATCGCAGAAACAGAAAAGTCGCACTATGACGATTTGCAAGTTCGTAATTATAAAGAAAAAAAGCATCAAATAGATACCGTAATCAGCGAAATGTCGCGTTTGATTGCGGAGCGAGTCGATTCAAAAATTATATTGGCAGCGTCCATTTCAGGAGAGACCGGTCGGCTGATTAGCCGACACAGACCGGAGCTCCCCATTGTTGTGGCAACCAATAATGAGCGGACGCGCCATCAGCTCAATGTTTCTTGGGGAGTGCACCCGTTTGTGCTGCCGGATTGCCGTACCATTGAGGAATTGGTGGAGCGATCCGTAACATATTTGAAGGCGGAGAAAATTGTAAAGCCCGGTGACAATATTATCGTGGTTGCGGGCGAACCGGTCGGGCAGGCGGGTCATGTCAATTTGATTGAAGTACGAGAAGTTTCATAGCCAAAAAATATGGGAAAGCAGCGGAAAAAAATACAGCCGGTAACACAAAAACAGGCGATTCAAAAAAAACAAACGCTCGTTTTGTGGTTTAAAGACATTTCAAAAAACGATATCAGTCTTGTTGGCGGAAAGAACGCGTCATTGGGAGAGATGTATCAACATCTCAATGGCAAAGGCGTGACCGTTCCCAATGGTTTCGCGATAACAGCCAAAGCATACAGGGATTTTATGAAGAGCACAGGTCTGCGCGCTCAAATCAAGGTGCTTCTTAAAGATTTGGACGTCGGTGACGTCGCAGAATTAAAAAAAAGAGGGAAACAAATTAGAAAACTTGTTTTAGCAACCCCGCTTCCCGAGTCGCTGCAACGCGAGGTTGCCAAAAATTATCATCAATTATCTTCAACAAAAAAAGAAAAGCATCTGCCGGTTGCGGTTCGTTCAAGTGCCACGGCGGAGGATTTGCCGGAGGCCAGCTTTGCCGGCCAACAGGAAAGCTATTTGAATGTCCGGGGTGACGCGGCTGTTATTGAAGCCGTGCATAAGTGCATTGCGTCATTGTTTACGGATCGCGCGATTTCATATAGAGAAAAACAGGGGTTTGACCATCTGAGTATTGCGCTTTCGGTCAGTGTACAGGTCATGGTGCATGCCGGTGGCGGAGCAAGCGGTGTCATGTTTACACTGGATACCGAATCCGGCTTTCGTGATGTGGTACTTATCAACGCGTCGTATGGTCTTGGGGAATATGTTGTAAAAGGAAGGATCAATCCGGATCAATACTATGTGTTTAAGCCAACGTTTGAAAAAGGAAAACCGGCCATTATCAGCCGTTCTCTTGGAACAAAAGAAGTTCAATTGGATTACGGGAAAAATGGAGGGACGCGTCAGAAAAAGGTATCTGTGACAGATAGAAATAAATACGCCATATCGGATGCCGATGTTCTTGATCTTACCAAGGCGGCACTGATTATTGAAAAACACTATGGATGCCCGCAGGACATTGAGTGGGCAAAAGAGAAAACAAGCGGCCGGTTGTACATTGTCCAGGCGCGGCCTGAGACAGTGAAGGCGCGAAGCGCCCATGCTGTTATAGAACGATACCAACTCAATAAAGAAGGAGACGTTTTATTAACGGGTGTGGCGGTAGGACAAAAAATCGGCGCCGGGACAGTGCGCATTATTGAAAATCCAAAAGACGCGGGCGTATTTAAAAAAGGTGATGTTTTGGTGACCCGTATTACTGATCCGGATTGGGAACCAATCATGCAAAAGGCCGCGGCGATTGTGACGGAGCAAGGTGGAAAAACATCCCATGCCGCCATAGTGTCGCGAGAACTTGGCGTACCGTGTGTTGTCGGTGCGGAGGGGGCGAGAAAGGTATTAAAAAATAATCAAAAAGTAACGGTCAGCTGCGCCAAGGGAGACGAAGCGACTATCTATAAAGGAATCCTGCCGTTTGAGGTAAAGCGGACGGAAATAAAAAATATCGCACAGACAAAGACAAAGGTCATGATGAATGTTGGTGATCCTGATAATGCGTTTTCTCTATCATTCTTGCCCCATGACGGTATTGGCCTTGCGCGATTGGAATTTATTTTTTCAAATTTTATACGCATTCATCCACTCGCGCTTCTTCATTATAAAACATTAAAGGACAAAGTCGTAAAGAAAAAAATCGCGCTCATGACGCGTGGATATAAAGATAAAGCGCAATTTTGTATTGATAAGCTTGCGGAGGGAATTGCGCGTATCGCCGCGTCCTCGTACAAGCGTCCTGTTGTGGTGCGTTTGAGCGATTTTAAAACAAACGAGTACGCAACCCTGACTGGTGGAAAAGATTTTGAACCAAAAGAAGAAAATCCAATGATAGGTTGGCGTGGAGCGTCACGGTATTATTCCGAGGCGTATAAAGCCGGTTTTCAGCTGGAATGTGAGGCAATTAAGAAGGTTCGTGATGAATGGGGTTTGGATAACGTGATTGTCATGATTCCGTTTTGCCGAACACCGGAAGAAGGAGAAAAAGTACTGGCGACCATGAAAGAATTCGGTTTGGAGCGGGGGAAAAATGGATTGAAAGTATATGTGATGTGTGAAATTCCATCCAATGTAATTTTGGCAAAAGAATTTGCCGAATTGTTTGATGGGTTTAGCATTGGCACAAATGATCTCACACAGCTGACACTTGGTTTGGACAGAGATACCACAGCGTTGGCGCACATTGGGAATGAGAATAATGAGGCGGTAAAGCGACTGATCGCCCAGGTTATCACCGTGGCGCATGCTGCCGGCAAGCCCGTTGGTATTTGTGGGCAGGCACCAAGTGATTATCCTGATTTTACGAAATTTTTGATACAGCATGGCATTGACAGTATTTCGCTTAATCCGGATACGGTTGTGGACGCGCGCCGTGTCATTGCCGCGGCAGAGCAGCGATCCAAAAGTGGAAATAAACAAACCAATAAGAAGTATCTGAGTTATGTCATTGGTATGGCAGGTATTGCGATAGGGCTGATGGGGCTTGGCGCGGGATGTGCCACAGGCTCGGCAACGTTTTCAGCTCCATCAACAGAGGTTCGTGACGTCTCTGCCGCTGACATCCGAGAAGCCGCCATGCAACAAGTCGCCATTGCCGTCGCGCAAACGCAAGAGGAATATTCCAAGGAAACCAGGGTGCTTCGCGAGCGAGATTTTCTCAGTTTTGACGTAACCTATCCTGCGGCGTGGGAAGTGGAGCACTGGAATGGTGGTCTGACATTACACAATAGCGCAGCAGGCCCGGAAGAGTACATCAGTCTATACAAAGAGCTTATTGTGCCTCCAATTGACAAAGCGCAGAAGAAAAAGGTTCTGGTGGGGGGTATCGTCGCTTTGAGATATGACTATGATGGTGAAAGTTTTGTTGAAATTCCCGTCAACGATGTTGTGTTGGTGGTACAGGGCAATGCCGCTGCGTTTGACACTGTTTTGGAAAGCGTGCAGGTTGTAGACGATGGTGCCATCACAGATCGTGAATTAACACATTGGGATATTCGTGAGAAAAGAACCTGTGTGCCGGTTTTGACCTACGCGCGTGAGTCGCAAACAGGGACGTGTCAGGCATTCCCCACCCCGTGTGACATTCCGGAGAGTTGGTCTGTCTGTGACGAGGGGGACATGTGAAATTGAAAGAGCACAGCATAAAAATCGGCCCGAGGCCGAATTTTTTTTGATTGGGGATAGTTGTTCTCTTGATGAGAGAACGTTTGTTCTCTATACTAATAAATGCTAATAAAAAATGTCAATGACAAAATCCAAATGAACAAATGAAATAACAATTGTTCAGTGATCAGTGGATAATGTTGATTATTGAAATTTATTTTGTGAATTAGAATTTAGAATTTGGTATTTATTAGTAATTTATTACTTCTATGTCAGAACAGCTCTATCATAGAAGGAGGGAATTACTTATCGCGTATTACCGTCGTCACAAACAGTTGCCCACATATGATGATTTGGCAGAATTGTTTGGTGTGCGGTCAAAAGGATCCATATACAAGTATGTTGATAAATTTATTCATGACGACCTGATTGCAAAAAGTGACACAGGGCGGCTTATTCCAACAACAAAGTTGTATGGGCTGCGGGTACTTGGCTCCGTACAAGCCGGGTTCCCGTCGCCCGCTGAAGAGGAATTGGTGGATACCATGAGTATGGACGCATGGCTGATTGAAAATCCGGACGCGTCCTATTTATTGCAGGTATCGGGCGACTCTATGATAAATGCCGGCATTGTAGAAGGCGACATGGTGATTGTCGACAGAAGTAAAGATCCAACAGTTGGTGATATTGTGATCGCGCAGGTGGATAATGAGTGGACCATGAAGTACTTTATGAAACGGGGAAACGGGATTTTTTTACGCGCTGCCAACAGTAAGTATCCGGATATTCATCCAAGCGATGAACTTACAATTGGCGGGGTCGTGACGAGTGTGGTGCGCAAATACTAATCCGAAAGGGAGGAAATTCAGTGTCACGTTGTAACCTATGTTTTGGCAAAATCCTAACATAGCGTCTTTTCCACGCGCTATTCTCCATATCGATGGGGATGCTTTTTTTGCCAGCTGCGAGCAGGCTATTCATCCCGAGTTAAAAGGGGTTCCTGTGATTACCGGAAAGGAACGGGGAATTGTTTCGTCCGCCAGCTACGAAGCAAAGGCACTGGGTATTCAGCGGGGGGTCCGTTTGTCAGATGTTCACACGATGTGTCCAGGGGCGGTTATGTTGCCAAGCGATTATGAAACATACAGTTTATTTTCAAAACGTATGTTTTCCATTATGCGCCAATTTAGCGGGGTTGTGGAAGAATACGGTATTGATGAAGGATTCGTGGATATTACCGGTATGCAAAGGCCTCTTAATATGAGTTATCGGCAGATTGCAGACTCTATTAAGATTCAAGTTCAAAAGGAATTGGATATCACGGTATCGGTTGGTTTGGCCGGCACAAAAGTGTTGGCAAAGTTTGCGTCAAAATACAAAAAGCCGAATGGGTTAACTGTCATATCAAATCGCAATAGGGAAAAGTACTTAGCCGAGCGCCCGGTTGAGTTTGTGTGGGGGATTGGGGCGAATACCGCGGCGCATATGCATGGTATGAATATTCACACGGCGCAGCAATTTGCTGATATCCCTTTTGAAAAAGTAGAAACAGTCTTTACCAAACCACAGCAGGAGATTTGGCAGGAGCTCAATGGAAACAGCGTTTATGACGTGATGGCAGAAGAGAAACAACGATACGCGTCCATTTCAAAGACAAAAACATTCACGCCCCCAAGCACAACAACGTCTTTCATTTTTTCGCAGCTGGTAAAAAATTTAGAAAATGCCTGTATCAAGGCGCGCAGGTACCAGTTAGTGGGGAAACGGTTGCACATATTTCTCAAGACGCAAGATTTTGAGACGCATGGCATAGAGATTGATTTGAGTAGGGCGTCGGCATATCCAAATGATATGACAGGGGTTTTGGTAAAAGGATTTAACCAAATAGTTCAGCCCGGCATGTTGTATCGCGCGACCGGGGTGACAATGTCTGCATTGCAGGAGGATCGTGCCATTCAGTCAACATTGTTTGAGCAGCCGGTGCAGTTGGAGAAGATGAAACGGGTATACGCGGCTGTTGATGAGACAGCCGGACGGTTTGGTAAGCATGCCATTCATCTGGGGGGTAGCGTATACGCGAATCGTGCAGATCAGCATACGGGGAACCGGGGTGAAAAAGCACACCGCAAGCAAACATCTATAAAAGGAGAATCCCCACGGCGGCGCGTGGGGATTCCAATGCTTTTTACACAGCTGAAGTAAGTACTATTTTATCCGTTTCGCTCTCTTCACAATATAATCAATGACCGCCCCGGCAACATCGATACCGGTCGCCTGGGTAATTCCTTTCATGCCCGGGTTTGAGTTTACCTCCAGAATTTGCGGACCTGCGTTGGATCGAATAATATCGACCCCGGCAATTTCCAGACCGAGTGCTTCAGCCGCTTTGAGAGCCAGTCTTTTTTCCTTGGCGGAAAGAGAGGCCACTTTTACTTTTCCGCCAAGCGAAAAATTGGATCTGAACTCATCTCGTTTTCTCGCGATACGTTCCATGGCAGCAACAATCTTGCCTCCAACCACGAATACACGAATATCTTTTCCGCGCGACTCACGAACATACCCTTGGATCATCAGCGGTGTCGAATGGTCATCTGCCAGCATCATTTCAACAACAGACTTAAGTCCTTGCTTACTTTCAACAATGGCCACTCCAATACCCAGTGAACCTACAACGCTTTTCAAAATAACCGGAAAGCTTCCAATACTACTCATGATTTCGGATAAATGCATGGACGAATGAACAATATACGTTTTTGGCATTGGTATTCCATGCTTGCTTAGCTTTTGCGTCATCCGAATTTTGTTTTTTGCCTTAACAATTGATTGGAATGAATTTACGCAGCGGATGCCGGACAGTTCAAATTGTCGAATTAATGAGGCGTGTACTTCGACGTTTTTTGTTAAAAATCCGGGTTGCGTAAGCATTAATTTGAAGCGCGGCTTTTTATTATTAACCAAGATGGAAGGCTTCTTTCCAAACGTAAACGTACAATCTTCGGTCGCGATGACACTGAGCGTGTGTCCGCGATGCGTGGCAGCATCTTGAAGAAGCTGGATGTTACTTGCAACAGCGGAATCGGTTGACTCCTTTGGCAATCGGGGGACAAGAACGTGAATATTCATATAAAAGTATCCAAATAATGAATCCGGATATATGGAAATCCGGACAAGGAAAGTATACAGGATATGGCAATTTTTTTCAAGATCAATAGCTCCTATGGATATTTCAACGGGTTCCTTGTTGATATAGTCCGAATTTGGTACAATAGACGCACTTTCTCTTCTATCCGATATGGACAATACCTCCAACGATTTTTCTATTATGGCAGACCCGGAGCGTTCTCGTGTCATGTGGCACGATGCGCTCAAATATATGACCATGTTTCGATTTTATACGGACAATTTATTGTCCGGCGAATATGGAACCCTGCGAAGTGCCATAAAGGATCCAATTCACGACCTTGCTGATATTTCTGTGGCCGGTTCTCTTTTTATTCGCAATATTTCCATTTTGTCAAAACTTGAACTTGGCTCGTGGAAAGACGGAGAACACATCCTTTCTTTTCACGAAGCATTAGAGCGAGCGATTACGAATATGCATCCGCTTATTTTGCCTAACGAGGTGGAGATAGCGGAAGGGATTCGGACACTCCCTGTGATGCTTGATGAAAAGTATGGATTGGTTTTATTTGAAAATATACTTTTTGCGTTTGCTGATTTATACCAATTTTATGAGTGCGACGGTCCGTTTATGTTACATGTGAGCCTTCGTGACGGAGCAGTATTCGTTTGTGAAGCTCGTTTTGCGTGTAAACAGCCAATGATGGTTCCTGATGATCCCTTGAATAAGAAGCAGTTGTTTGCAGATGCTCAATCAGTATGGTCACGTGTTTCGCTTCCACTGTATGTTGCGGGGCAGATTATGGAGCGAGCCGGTGGACGCTTGCGTATAGAAAAAAGTGACGATTTAGAAAAACTTTTTTGTGTTGCCGTAGATTATTCCGTTTAGGTATCCAAATGCTTGTATGATCGATGAACAGCAAACACCACCCGCAACCGACGTCCCCAAAATGCCGGGGTTTGCGCCGGATACGTTTGATGATGACGATTCCGCGCGGGGAAAAGGCAAGCGAATTCTCTTTGTGGAAGATGAAGCATATTATCAAAAAGCATACGGAAAAGTGCTGGAAGACGCCGGCTATCACATTGACTATGTCAAAGACGGCGAGGAAGCACTCAAAGAAATGGAGGAAGAGCAGTATACGTTTTTATTGCTTGATCTTATTATGCCCATCATTTCGGGATTATCCTTTTTGAAACAACGACAGCCGAATGGGGAGCATGTGATAGTGCTGACAACATTGGAGGGCAACACGGATAAAGAGGATACAAAGCGACACGGAGCCAATCATTTTTTGGTAAAATCGGATACAACGCCTGAACAGTTGCTCGATCGTCTGCACACGTGCGAACAAGAGTGCCTATGAAAACAAGTCCCATGCATCGGGAAAAGATAGTTCTTCTTTTCTCATTTTTGACGATTGGGGCGATTGGCGTGTATTCCATATTTCGCGTGTGGACTGTTGCGTTTACTCTCCACGCGCTGGCGGACTATTCCACATTTCAGCGGGTCGTAAATACCGTGTTTATCATCGTTTTTTGGATATCGGAAATGTTTTTGGTGTTTCATTCACTCGGCTATTTTTTTACATTGCTCGTTTCCACGTTCGGGTATCGGCGGCCGTACGTTGAATACGCGTTAAAAGACGAAGCCGCTGTTACCATTCTTATCGCCGCACATGATGAACCGATAAAAATATTGCGCAAGACCATCATTGCCTGCAAATACGTTGATTATTATAACTATAAGGTCGTGCTGCTCGATTCCTGCACGACAGAGGAGTCATGCTCCCAAACGACAGAGCTTGCGAAAGATATGGGCATAGAGCATTTTCATGTGCCGCAACCCCGCCATGGTGCCAAGGCCGGCGCCATAAACGAGTATTTGGCGCATGCAACAACCCCCTACATCATTATTTTGGACGCAGACTACCGGCCCAGCCGCAATTTCGTGAAATTGTTGGTTCCGCAAATGGAAGATCACCCGGACGTGGCTTTTATTCAGACCCCGCAGTTTTATGGTAATTTAAGCAATTCCTTGATTAGCCGTGCCGCGCAACTGCAGCAATCCATTTTTTATGAATTTATTTGCGAAGGGAAAAGTGTTAATGGAGGTATGTTTATGTGCGGAACAAATCTCATTGTGCGGACAGAAGCTTTGCGAGCGGTTGGCGGGTTTGATGAAAATTCAATAACCGAAGATTTTTCAACGTCACTGACATTAATAAAAAATGGGTGGGAAGGTCGGTATTACGATTATACGACCGCTTTTGGAGACGGGCCACTCAACATGCAGCAATTTTTTTCGCAGCAATACCGGTGGGCGCGGGGGACGCTTGGCGTTTTTATGCATAATCTCATTCCGATTCTCTCTCCCTTCAGTTCGTTGCGGTTTCGCCAGCGGTATGAGTATTTTTTATCGGGCACCTATTATTTTATCGGTATTGTTTGGATGCTTTTTATTTTGTTTCCGGTGTTTTATATTTTTTTTAAGGTTCCCGCGTATTTTGCCGATCCTTTTTTGTATGTTCTTTCATATGGCCCGTATTTTGTATTTTCGTTCGCGCTATTTATCCATTCGATTGTCTCTCGCCGGTATCATTTTCTTGACTGGTTAAAATCTCAGTCACTCGTTTTGATTACAGTCCCGGTGTACTTTCGGGGATCTGTTGACGCCTTGTTAAATCGGAAAGCCGATTTTACAACAACACAAAAAGATGTTGAAATAGATACTGTTGACTGGATGCGGATTTTACCGCAGTACTCGCTTATTTTATTGGTTATCGCATCCGTGCTGTGGGGGATGATGGATCTTTTATTAAATGGGTTTGAGCCATCCCTCGCCATTAACGTTTTTTGGAGTGCCTATCATGCGTTTTTGCTTACTTACTTTCTTATTTTACTGTATGCAAAAGGAATTAATAGAAAAAGCTAAAGTATTGGAAGGACTTTTTTTTGATCAACTTGAATTTAGCCTCTCATCCGTCTTTCATTTTCAAAAAGTCGGGAAAGGGAGAGAAAGAGAAATACTCGGCTTTATCGACCAATTAAAAAAGCTCACACTTGAAAATAGGTATATCTTTGATAAATATTTATGATGACCAGTGATGACCTAAAATCAAGGCTGCGGGATCTTGTCCTCATTGAAGAAGATGTCATTGGACTGATACGAACGGTTGAGTTCCGTGATGAAGACGCAGAACGTCTCATGGACAATATAAAACAAAAGCAGATTATTATTACCAAAATTATTGGATATTTAGATTAACGTTAATATGTCAATCAAAACAGCAATTATTCCGGCGGGTGGGTATGGAACGCGATTTTTACCGGCGTCAAAAACAGTGCCGAAAGAAATGTTCCCACTGGGGAGCAAACCTATTATTATGCATGTTGTTGAAGAGGTTGTGGCGTCGGGTATTGAAAATATTATTTTTGTCGTTTCTCCGGAAAAAGAGGCGATTGAACATTTTTTTTCATCCGATGAAACCTTTGAGAAATTTTTAACGGATAAGGGGAAGCCCGGATTAGTCGCGGAGATGCGTGGTATTACACAAATGGCTAACTTTACATACGTGTACAAAAAACCGCCATATGGAAACGGAGGAGCACTTTTGGCCGCAGAACATTTGCTGCGCGACGATCCATTTGTCTTGGTTTGGTCCGATGAAATCATGCTCTCTGACGGCGAACCGCGAGTGAAGCAGTGCATCGATACGTTTGAAAAAGTGGGTAGCCCTGTGATTTCCGCAGTGGAAATTGTTGATCCAAAGGAACGGCAACGCTACGGGATGGCCGAGCTGGATGACATTGATGGACAGAGTGATCCCACCATAAAAAAAATCGTCCGTATTGTTGAAAAGCCCGCTTTTGGCACGGAACCGTCGTCATATGCGACGCATGGCGCGTATGTTTTGACCCCTGAAATTTTTGATGCATTTGCAATAACCGCGCCGGGCGTGGATGGTGAGTTATGCATTACGGATTTGCTCAATACCATGAAGCCCGTGACAGGGCTCCACGCAAAAATAATACCCGGCGCGCGGTACTTTGATTGCGGGAACCCGGTGAGTTATATGAAATCTCTTATTGACTATGGTCTCAGTGTTCCTGAATATGCCAAAGAACTTAGCGAATTTCTTGAAAAGAAAAAAATTTAGTATTGCCATCGGCAGTATCCTGCTGGTATGTATTGGTGTTCTCCTGTACTGGGTACTGTTTTTTTATAGTACGCAAGGATACCGCACCGCCAATCGGTCAATATCTTTTTCATCGGACATTGGGTCGGCATTGCGCGTATTTGTACTGAATCAAAGTCAACACAATGACCCTGTGAAGGGCTGCTGGTACGACGCGGGGGACTATATCGTGTTTATTCAAAGAAATACGCAAGCATTGGTATATCTCTCAATGGCCTATCAATATGCAGAGGGAGAAGAAGTGAAAAAAGATCTAAAAAAAGTAATTGATCAGCAGCTTGGGTGCGTGGAGCAAATGATTGCCGCGGGGTATAAACAATTTCGTGATCAAGATGTTCATGGAGTCAACCTTCCACCATCATGGAATGAACGCGTGTATCCGCAGCAGACGTATTTTTTTCGGGATGGCGAAGGGCGAGATATTTATGCCATGTTGAGTCTTGTGTATGCTAATCTCGGCAATGAAGGACTCAGCCGGCGGATGCGCGACACGGCGCGCACGCTTGAAAATATGACCGTTTCAGAGAATTGCTGTGAAGAGGGGCCACTTTCGTTGCGCGAGGGAGAATACGAGGGGCTGCTTGACTTGGCTGACATAAAAGATGTTGATGCTACATCGCTGCCGGACCTTTGGGGCATTCGGTTTGCCGCGCTCCTTAATATTGAGCAAGAAGAAGAGCGAACCATTGCGCGTGTGCTTACGAAAGTGGGTGATCGATTTGATAGTGACACAAAGGTCTTTGACTATATTGGCGGAAATTATGATATCGCGGGAACCATTGCTCTGGAACGATTGTATAAAAAGCGATTTGGCAGTAATGAATTTTCTGACTTGTCCAGTCGCCTGTACGCGTATTTGCATGGGGAAAATGAATATGCGGTAAATTTTACTGAGTACGACGATGTGTATCATCCCTGTCATTTTTTTAGTGCGTGCGATTTATCCGGCGCACTCATAAACGGCCCTGACGAAAAGGGATTTGACTGGCAGCGATCTGATGTCTGGCGTAATACCGAGGTTCAATTGCCCGGGCAAGCAATGTACGTTTTGGCCATGGTATTGTATACTAGCCTGTAGTTTACCGTATGAGAAAAATTTTTTTTTCAATTGGACTTGTTTTTGGTATAAGTTTTTTTATATTGTCGGATTTTACCCAGGCAGATGCTCTTACGATCCAGCCCGCGTCGGCACAGATCGCTCCAATTGAAGAAAGTCCCGCCCAAGAGATTTTTATAGAAGAACGTGAATTTTTGCGACAATACGTGTGGGATCATGACCGCGGAGGGTTTTATTATTGGGTTGACAGGGACGGGACTGTTGCCGACCCAAGGAAGTTTTCTATTTTTCAGGCAAATATTATATTGTGGCTTGGTGGTTTGGATTCGCAGGTGCCCGATAGTGTCAACGTGGAAATGATTCGATCAGCCGCGGATTATTTGATTACAGAGTTATACGTTGGAAACGGAGAGTGGTATGACTATTATGATCCCGAGACCAACGCAAGAGTTGAATTTTTTTGGAATCCTCGTTCGGATTCTTTCATTTCGTACGCCCTGCTGGAGGCGTATCGCATTACGGGGGATGAAGCATACTTGGCCATTGCGAAGGACACAAACGCGGCACAACGCAAAAAAAATCCTGATGGTCGTATTTTTGCTGAATTTGAGCCATATCCGGATATTGGGTATCGATTTGCAGAGCACATGGGCCAGTATGAAGAGTATGTGCTGACCGGCAATATAGATGCATTGGATTATGTACAGCGCTATGACGCGCTGTACAGGGGGGTGTATGCCCGGGAGCTGGTAAAGACGGGTCAGTCTCAGTATACCTACTATCATGGAACAGCGGCTTTTGAAAAATTATTTTATGGCTACCTTTTAGGAAGCGAGGCTGCCTATGCCGAGGGAAAGCAGCTTCATTTGCTGTATGGCCGATCCGGTCACGATGACTTTAAGCAGTTTGACCCGACCACTATTGGTGAACTCTCGGACAATGGGAGAGATTTCTATGATAAAATGCTTGCAATGGAGCTGGTGGAGTGGTCGCAAACAGGGGAAGAAAAATTTAGGGATGAGGCGGTTCGACTGTGGCAAAAAGATATATTGCGGTTTTGGGACCGGAACGCGCCCTATGGCTTTTATGTGAATCTATCTCAATTTAGAAAAACATGCTTTTCCATCGGTCAGGTGGCAATGCTCATGGATGTGACGGTTCCTGAAATTGTGGATGTCCACGATGAACTGAAGTCATTGTGGAATCACCAGTTAACCGTTGTGGTAAAAGATCCCGAGTATTATTGGAATGATCATAAACTTCGCGGGATAGGGATGGATCGGTCATCCCTTAAGATAGAGACCCCATATGGTTTTCAGTATGGGCGTGGAGATATTGTTCCGGGCGGATGCGAGGGCTGTTTCGCTGTTGAATTGAATTATTTATCATTTGCAAATGGATTTTTGAATATAAAAGCACGCGATCTATTTAACAATGAAGTTGATTACGAGCAGGGGACAAATGGTTCTTTCACGCTGAAAAAATGGCAGAGTTTGAACAAATGGAGCTGGTTGTATTATATATTGGTGTTACTCATTTTCCTCTTTACCGTTCTTTTTATGTACGCGCTTTGGAGATATAAATGGAAAAAAACAGTGGCGCCGGACCAAAAGAAAGCGCCTAAGATGAAAAAACGGCCGTATATGAATCCATTTACAACGCCTGATATCGATTCAGCCGGACGTGAGAATAGAAAAAAGAAATAACACATATGCCTTGGAAAAAAATCATCATTACATTTGTCCTTCTTGTGTCCATCAGCGTCGGTGCTGTCGCCGCTTGGCTGTATTGGGATACCGATAGCACGGTACCGCAGCTTGAGCCCGGAGACGAGCCAACATTACTTTTGCTTGGGATAGACGCGGCAATGTGGCAGGTTATTGACCCGCTGATAGAACAGGGGAAGATGCCCAATTTGCAATATTTGATAAAAAATGGTGTTCGATCATCACCGCCAACGCTCAATCCGACCATTTCTCCGGCCATATGGACTACTGCGGTAACAGGCGTGTCGCCGCAGCGGCATGGTGTGAATAATTTTATCTCGTTGAACGAAGAGGACTACACAACGCAACTTATTACTTCGGAAGATCGGAGGGTAAAGGCATTGTGGAATATTTTGTCGGAAGCCGGTTTGAAAGTGGGTGTATTCAGTTATTGGGCCACATGGCCAGCGGAACAAATCAATGGATATGTCGTGACAGAACAATCATTGTTTAGCGTGGATCGTGGCGTGAGCCCGGATCGTCTGAAGAATGATATCATGCTGTCCGCTGCGAAGGAGCTGGGCTTTTCTGTCTTGGGGAAGGATTTGGAAGTGACATTTCCCGAGCCAAAAAGCTTAAATGACGCTGCATTTTTTAAAGTCGCACACGACCAGTTCGCGTTGTTGACCCGGTTGTTTAGCCCGATCAGTCTTGCGCTTTTTGATAAAGAAAAACCGGATGTTTTGTTTCAAATTGCCGGTACTGTGGACGCGTCACAGCACCTTTTTTTGAAATTTTTGTGGCCGGAAAAATTTAATGATGTTGACCCCACTTTGGTTCAGGAGTATGGCAATTTTATTGAAGAAATATACATTGAGCAGGATAAACTGCTCGGGGAATACATAAAAAGATCAGGTCCGAACACCAATATTATCGTCATGTCTGACCATGGACATTTTGCTGATCCTGCCGGAGGCTATCGCGTTGAAAAATTTAATGTGTTGCTTTCATATCTTGGTCTGCTTCAGTATCTCCCAAATGGTAAAGTGGACTTTGCTAAAAGCGTCGCGTTTGAATGCAATAATAATACGTTTGATTGGCAGAGACGGCTTTGCATTAATATTCAGGGTAAATACCAGGACGGTATTGTCCCACAGCAGCAGTATGAAGCAATGAGAGATCGTATTGTTACGGCACTGGAGAGCGTGAAGACGCGGGATGGGCAAAGTATGTTTGTGTCGGTGGGTAAATCCGAGAGAGATGAGGCCGATGTTGTGTATGATATAAAACGATCAATTGTAGACGATATCATTGTGATTGGCGACCGAGAAATAGCATTTAAAGATTTTTTGAAATTATCCATCGAGTCGGGCAATCACTATGCAGATCCAACAGGCCCTCTGGGTATCTTTGTCTGGGTTGGCCCTAATATTCGTAAAGGAGTACGTGTTTCGGGTTTTGATTATACAGACATTGCACCAAATATTTTGCACGCGCTCGGTCTCCCTATCCCACGCGATATGGAAGGCGACTATTTTGGTGATTTTTATGAGCATCCAACCGAGCCTACATATATTGATTCGTATGAAGATTCACCCCAGCAATTTTATTCGGGGAATCATGAAAAGTTGGAAGAAAATGATCAATTCATAACAGAAAATAATGAGTTGTATATCCACTCTGTGCTGGATGAAGGTGATAGTGGTGATAGGTTTTGTTTTGAGGTTGCGCCGGGTGACAAGAGAGCAAAGGTGCAGCGTTTTGAACATGTACCGAGCATTGTGAAAAACTTTGTCGCGTGGGACAATCCCGCAGTAACAGGAACGATTCCTTTCGTACGGGACGTTTTATTGAGCAGTTTTCCCCGCACAGATATTCATCCGATCAATATAAAAGACATAAAATATCCACCGGATGCTGACAACCTCTATCGGATTTCTGTCCCCCTCGACATTACAAGACCGACGTATCTGGGAATGTGGTCAAATGTCTCAGTTTCTACCAAAGTGGCAGGCGCAGGCGTGATGCGTATTACCGCTCGCGGTGACGCCGTTGAAGGGAGATATCCGCATATCAATGTCTTGCTCAACAAAAATCATGTTGGCGACATTACAATCCTTTCAAATCGTTATGAAACATATGACACTGCGATACCGGGCCCGGGCGTTGTTGAATTCTGGTACGATAACGATGAATTTGTGGGGAATGAAGATAAAAATGTATATATTCAGAGCTTTAAGTACTCCGCGTCAGGTGCGTTCGATGCACAAATCAATTCGCCGCTCTTTTTTGAGGAAAATCAATTATGTTTTAATAATAAGACAGCCGGCACCACAGAGCTTCATATGCAGCTGTTTGATGTAAATGACGGTAATATCCGCAGTGAAGCGCAGGAGGAAATAATAGAGCTATTGCAGCGGACCGGGGAGATAAATGATGAATGATACCAAATAAAAAAAGAACCGCCTGAGGCGGTTCTTTTTTTTGAAAGAGGAACACTATCGTCCGAGGTCGAGTGTCTGGGTAATAGTGATATGCTCCATAAATTCCGGCATGTGAGAGACAATTATGATCGCCCCATCAAAATTATCTATCGCCTTGGCGATAACAGGCAGATGCCGAAAGTTAATATGGTTGGTGGGCTCATCCAAAATAAGCAAACCCGGCTTCTGCAAAACGAATCGTGCATAGCACAGAAGACCTTTTTGCCCTTCGGATAGAGAGCCAACCGTGTTTTTCATCAGCTCTGCTGTAAGTAAAAATGCAGCGCCTGTCGCGTAAATTGTCTGGTTGTCGGGCACATCCATCATGTCGGCCAACGATTCATAGACAGATTTATCAAAATCTAATCCTGAAAAATCCTGCTGATAATACCCGACTTTGATTGCCGGATTGATAACGGCACTCTCTGTTTTCTCAAGGGCAAGTGTTTTTAAAAGTGTACTTTTACCAATGCCATTTGGTCCAACAATTTGCAGTCGATCTTTTTTCCATAGTGTGATATCAACCGGCTTTGTAACAATTTCATGATGTTGAATAGTCCCGACCGATGTTATATGAACAAGAATATCAGACCAGGGTTGCGCAGGAATAGTAAAATCACGAATGGTTTTATCATCTTGTTTCACGTTCACCATCTCCTCCTCTGCTTCTGATACTTCTTCTTTCAGCTTGCTCGCCAGTTTTCGCATCTTTCCACCTTTGTGAGCAAAAAAGTTGACTTTGTCCTTTCGGTCTTGGATGCTTTTGCGCAGTTGCGCGTTCTTTTTTTCTTCCCGTTCTATTTGTGCTTGGATTTGCTCCACTACATTAAAGTAGTTGCCTACATATTGCTCAACTTTTTTTGTTTGAAAATCGACATTCAAAACGCCTTCCGTAAAGGCGTTCAAAAAATCAGCATCATGGGAAATGACAATAACCGTTTTGTCATACATCATGAGGAAGCCGGTTAAATGTTCAATTCCGGCTGAATCCAGATTGTTCGTGGGTTCGTCCAATAGAAGAATATCAGGCTTTTGAATAAGCGCATACGCGAGCAATAGACGTGCCTGCTGGCCACCGGACATTTCTTCTATTCTTTTGGAAAGGGGTATAGAAAGATCAACAATTGCCAAGACATCGGCAATACGTTTATCCAAATTGTATGTCTGTTCACTGAAAGCCGTGGCAAAATACTCTGTGATGGTTAGTCCAAAGAAGCGTTTTGGCATTACTTGGAGCGCAATACCAATGCTTGCGTTATTGCGAATGTGGATAAGACCTTCCGCAGGTTTGAGTTTTTCAACTTCAGGAATGTCTGCTGCGCCACAAATCAGTTTGAAAATAGTACTTTTTCCGGCACCGTTTTGTCCCATGATGGTAATTTTTGCATCTTCGCGTACTGAAAAATTGACTGAATCCAAAATTGGTTTGTCTTCAGTATAATGAAATGATACGTTGTCAAATCGAATGATGACGTTTTCTGCTGACATATTCTATATGAGGAGGCAGTAGTATAGTTGTTTTTAGGGGATTTGTCAATGTTGTGCATCAAGCCCCATCCTTTAATAAATCAAAAAGACCCCAAAGGGGTCATTTGATTTGCGGACCGGGCCCTGCCGAACCTCCCTTCGGTCGGTTGGCGGGGCAGGCAGGGCTCGTTTAGAGAAAAAGGCGGACCGGACGAGACTCGAACTCGCAACTTCCGCCGTGACAGGGCGGTGCTCTAACCAGTTGAACTACCGGTCCGCCTTTTTCTCTATCTTAATGACCTGTTGTCCGCTGAAGGACGGCTCCGCCTCTGGCGGGAACTACCGGTCCAGGATAACAGGGGATACCTGTTATTTTGTACTATGCATGGTTTTGTGCAGTGTTTGTCCAGCTGTTGGCGCCTTGGCAGCGCGTTTAATCTTTTTTTTGTTGCGTTTTTTCTTGGCAACAAGGCGTCGCTGCGCCTCTTTTTGGTTGTTCTTTTTTCTCATTCCCATATACGTTCATAGTTTGAAGTTCTTATTTCATAGAAAGCCGACATTCATAATGCACGTGTGGGACTATGAAAAAGAACCAATTTGTAAAGTAGCCTCCACATGATACTACGGTAAATGCTGTTTGTCAAGCGTCAAAATACCCCAGTTTTTCCTTAATATCTTTGAGCCGAGCATAAAAGCCGGCTGTATGAATTGAGTTGAGCCCCAGCTTTTCAAAGTCGTAGTGGTGCATCCATTCATGCAGCAATGTATCAACAAAGGTTTTGGGGGCCAATAGACTGCCACGGACAGCGGTTCTGTTATTGATATAAATGTACTTGGAGCCCGGTTTGTAATACCCATACTGCTTAAAGCTGACGCGGCCATTTCTTTTTTTATGATATTGCTTTGCGTCGGATATTTTTGCATTACAAATACCAATTTCGGCAAAGTCACAAAGCTCATCAAGCAAATCTGTAGAAAGTGCTTGTCTCAGGTTGGTTTCATTGGAACAAAGTAGACGTGTTGTGAGCATCTGAGCGCGATCTGAGATACGGAATTTTATTTTTTGTATTCGATTGCTTTTGTTGTAGTTCAGCTTAGACATAGCACATCCATTATAGCACAACAAAAAAACGACCTTCACGGTGTTCGGCACGAGCATAGAGGTAAAGGAGGGGGTACCTCCGCTCAGCACCGAACACAGTAAAGGCCGTTTGTTTCAATTTATTTTGTGTGGTCCACCAGTTTTGTAAAGACTGCAGGATATTTGTCTGCGATTTCAGACAAAACTTTTCTGTCCAAACCGACATTCTTTTCTTTGAACGCTCCCATTAGCTTGCTGTAGCTGGTACCGGCTGCTCTGGCAGCTGCATTGATGCGGACTTGCCACAGCTGGCGGAAGGTGCGTTTTTTTACGCGTCTGTCGCGGTAGGCATGCATGCCAGCGCGAATATCTGCTGTTTTTGCCAGCTTCAAAAGGTTTCCTCGTCTTCCTCGGAATCCCTTCACGCGTTTCATCAGTGCGCGCCTTTTTTTTGTATGGGTTGTACCCCGTTTTACTCTAGACATATGTTAGCTGTTTGGCATGGCCCGTTCAATGGTTTTACGATTTGCATTGGACATGACAACGTCAGAGCGCTTATTGCGCTTTATTTTTCCGGATTCTCGTGAATTAAAATGATCCTGGCCATCCATTCTTTTGATAATCTTTGTGCCTGATTTTGATCGTTTGATCACAAATCGCTTGGCTGTTGCTTTGTGGGTCTTCATTTTTGGCATACCTGTAGAGATTCAAAACAGCTAAAACGACACTAATACCAAAAGGTCATTGTCGTAAGGTTGCATGATTATATAGCAAAATGATCAATCCGTCAAGCCTATCTATCCACTTATTTCTTTACTAGAATTGCCGTGATTTTGTTTCCTTGGCGGGTGGCCTCTTGTTCATATTTGACCGGAAATGTTTCGTTTAAGAGGGCATAGAAATTTCTGATGACCTCGTAGGCCAGTGGGGTTTTGAACCGTTCCGCGCCGCGCAGTATAATTTCCAGCTTGACTTTGTCACCCCGTTCCAGAAATCGTTCCGATTGTTTTCGTCTGGTCTCAATGTCACCCTTACCAATGCGAACGGATAGCCGGATTCCTTTGATTTCTCCCAAGCGTGTATTTTGTTTCTGCTTGCGCGCTTCTTTTTCCTTTTGATATTTCAAATGCGTAAAATCCGTAATCTGCGCGACAGGTGGGTCTGACTTTGGGTTGATTTCAACCAAATCAAATTCTTTTTCTTTTGCCAGCGCAATGGCATCTGCTGTTGACATGACACCCAAATTTTTTCCGTCAACGTCAATAACGCGAACATGTTCAGTTCTAATTTTGCTATTGATCGCGTAGTGTGGGATCAATAGTTTTTTTGGTCGCTTCTTTCGTGAGATTCTCATGGTGTTTCAAATAGTGTCGTAATTGTTTTTTTATATATTTCCATCCTGATCCGCTCTTCAAAAATCTTTCTCTACCAAGAGCGTCCAGCTTTTCCAGGTACATCTCTGCATAAATAGGAATCCAAGGTTTCCATTTTTTTGTGGAGTGTACCATCCCGCTATTATGTATCTTCACTCTTTTTTGTAAATTTGCCGTGTAGCCAATGTACTTGCGGTGTGGGTATTTTTTTGATTGAAGTACATAAACAATATAATACATAGCCCCTTCTTTGATACACACGGCGAGCCACGAGATGGCGCCGTTGGTCAATATTGTAACGATGTCACGTAAAAGACCCTGCGGGTCTCACGTGACACTCAAAATGGCTGCGCCATTTTTCGTGGAGATGCCGAGAATTGAACTCGGGTCTAGCGCGGGTTATCTGTACCGTCTACGTGTGTAGTCAATTTGTGTACTCTTAACACTTTGGAAAGTGACAAAATGTGCAAGAGGCGCCCGAATAGGAGTTCAATGGGTGTGATCAGGCGGCACACGCATCTACGCTCGATTGGGTTGACACCGGTTTCTGACTATCGAGTATGATCAGAGCGATGGTTGTGGCAATTACGCGACAACAGCTGCGAGTTGTGGAACGCTAAAAGCTTGCGCCAACGCGTTCTTTGCTCGGGTGATAACGTTTGCACGTATCGATTGGCTTTGGAGTACGAGGGAAGCCACCCTCGACACGCAAATACAGATAACAGGATCCGTCTATCGAAGCCTGTCATCCCCATTGTTTTGAGATTCAAGATCTCAAGACAACACTACAACCTAAACAATTATCTAGATTCTAGTGTCGTTTTGACATCTAGTGCTGTTTTTTAAGGAATATTTGCTCCTGGCGTTTGAGATCACGTTCTTTGATCTTTTCGCGCTTGTCATATAGCTTTTTTCCTCGGGCAACCCCAATTTGAAGCTTGATATGACGACCGCTAGTATATACTGAAAGTGGTACAATTGTCAAGCCTCTTTCTTTGGATTTTCCGCTTAAATAAGCTATTTCTGACTTTTTTAGCAGTAATTTTCTACTTTTATCAGGATCATATGCCTCAAGAGTCCCGGTAAATTTGTATCTTGAAATATGTGCGTTAGTCAGGTAGGCTTCTTCATTGTGAAAGGTCACATAGCCGCCAGAGAGCTTCATTTGCCCATTTCGTACAGCTTTTACCTCGTGGCCGTCTAGCACTAAGCCAGCCTCAAGTGTTTCGAGAATTTCATAGTCGTGGTAGGCTTTTTTGTTCTTTGCGTAAACGGGCATAAAAAAAGAAATTCAAATGACCAAATTCAAATGAACAAATGAATGATCAATCTTCAAGTACATTTTTGTCATTTGTGCTTGATACTTGGTCATTCGTCTATTTGGCCATTGCGTTATTTACTGTATACTATCTACGCCCCTTTTTCAAGCAAAATTACACAATATGAGAAAATATCAGCCATACGCGCTTGGCATATTTATTGGCACCATCAGCCTTGCTGCGCTTACTGTGCTGGAGCGTTTCAGCACAGCCAAGGTTATGCTTCCTGTTCTTTTTGTTTGGGTGTGCATCGTGGCGAGCATTGCATGGATTTTTCAGCGAGCAGATAGGATTCCCAAGGACGTTTTTTGGCAATCAATAACGACCATTCTGTGCATGACAGGTCTTATTATTGTGGTTGAAGTGACACAGGTTCGCGTATTTTTGTCTCTGTTAACAGCCGGTATTTTGGCAATTTTGTTTGGCTGGTATCTTATCAGCCCACCTGAAATATCATACTCACACAAACCGTTGCGGCGTTTTGCCATGATGCTTTGGGTTTTTGATGTGTATGCATTGTTTACCTTTATTTTTGCTCTTGGAGCTTTTTTCCCTTCAAGCATACTATTTATTGTCCTTAATATTTTCTCAGGTTTTTTCATTGCTGCTGTCACAATTATGATTTGGAGTGAGTATTTTGCCGCAAAAGTGCAGTCATTTTTCATTTGGACGGTTATTGTTTCGATTGCCACAATGGAGCTCATGTGGGTGCTTCATTTGCTGCCATTTGCCTATACAGTGCTGGGGTTGCTTTTAGTATGGATTTGGTATATTATCCAGCTCCTTGTACGGTTTCATTTTAGTACAAAGGGCATTCTTTGGAAGAGTCAAATAAAGTTTCTTATTGTCAATAGTATTCTGTATATCGCCCTCCTTGTATTTTTTGTTCGCTGGGTGTAAGAGAAAGAGTCAAAACTCCAAGAATCTAGAACCTAAACACAAGTCTAGACTCTAGTGTCGTTTTGGATGTTTCGTGTCGTTTAAACGTGTATGAAGCAAGCACCACATTTACCAAAAAAAGATTTTGATATCGACTCACCGCGTGTTATTTTTTTATTCGTAATGATTGCTTTTTTGGCCTTTTCTAGTGCAATCGCCGGAACACTTGCCACAGTCGCATGGATTACACCAAGTGGTGGAAGCACAGTTCGAACAAATACGTTTTTACGACAGGCATCTCCTGCGTCAACAGAAATTTCTCCGCTTGATCTACTTATAGAGCAACAGGTCCGCCAGCGTAGCGTCGGTATTTACAATGCAGACAAACAAACACCGGAAGGAGTTTTTTTGCCGGATTCATTTATTGCGCCGGCAGCTGTATTAAATGCAGAAGGCTGGTCAGTCGCATACATTCCAGAATATCGTATTGGGGCGGGAAAAAAGTGGCTTGTTGTAACTGCGCAAGGTGATATCGTAAAAGTGCAGCAAGCTATTCATGATACATTGAATGATCTTGTGTATTTTAAGATCGTTGGTGATGGATTTCGTGGGGATATATCATTTTTTGATTGGAAGGACGATCCGTCTGGTCAGTTTTACGCATTTGATATTCAGCACTTTGCAGGCGTGTCCGTTAGTACACGACACCTGAAAGATTCAGTACAAACACTTCCTATTTGGGAACCACAATCATTTCTGAAAGTCATTGGCGATGAAATTCACTCGGGAGATTTACTATTGAATTCGTCCGGTGTACTGGTTGGCATTGTGTCAGAAGATGGAACGATTGTAGAAAGTTGGCAGATTAATCTGCAAGTTCCTTCACTTTTTGAAAATAAAATTGTTTCGTATTTTGCTGTCCCGGTAAGCGGTTCATCTGTTGAGGCATATCAGCAGGGCGATCGGGTGATACATGCGCCGGCTTTTTTTGTGACACATGCTGTTGGCAAAGCATCTGCATCAACACTTGCTGTGGGTGACATTATTACACACGTTGATGATCAACCGTTTGATAGTGAATTCACAGCAAAGTATCTTCTTGAGGCGACAGATCCTGTGAAGTTTGGTATACTTCGAAAAGGAGAATCGACCACTGTTGTTGTGGCACAACAATACGTTTCTTTATAAGGATTTTTTTGTAGAGAGTATCCTTATTGCTCATATTTTTATATCTGTATTTTTTGCATATTTTTATGTTTCACACCAATCCGGCTCGCGTTTTAAAAAAACGCAGTAAGGTCATTTTTATGACAGGTGTTATTGTCGCGCTTGTTACGTTGCTTATTAGCTTGCTGTTTCCGCTGCAGTACCGTGCAGACGCGCAAGTGCTGATTATTTCGCAATCCCGCTATGGTGTTGATCCATATACGGTTGTCCGTTCTGCAGAGCGAGTCGGACAAAACATTTCACAAGTTGTCAAAACAACTGACTTTTTTGAAAAGGTGGTTGAACAGCGCCAGCTTGGGTTAGATACCAGTCGGTTTGAAAATGTTCCGGAGTTAACACGCAGACAGCGTTGGGAAAAAACAATTGATGCATCTGTTGTATTTGGAACAGGGGTATTAAATGTAAGCGCATACCACACCAATCAAGAGCAGGCACGTCGGTACGCTACTGCCGCTGTTACTGCGCTTGTTGAAAAAGGGTGGGAATATGTTGGTGGCGATGTAACCATTAAGGTGGTTAATGATGCTGTTGTTAGCAAACTGCCGGTGCGGCCAAACCTGCTATTGAATACGGTGCTTGGCTTTCTTGTTGGGGCTGCTGCAATGGCTGCTATTTCATTGAGAAAAAAGAATGTCCTTTAATATATTTTTATGGCACAGACACAGGTAGATTTTTTAGGCGAGTACATAGTTCAGCTGCTTCAAGAAAATGACATGAAACTTTCAGAAGAACAGATGAACTTTTATGTTCCACAGCTTTTGTCACAGCTGGAGCAGCGCATTGGCATTGAGTTGCTTCCAACATTGGACACAGAAAAAATGGATGCTTTTAGTCAGCTTTTAGATAGGCCGGCCGCCACCACAGAAGAGTGGCAAGAGTTTTGGTATATGGCAGTACCAAATTTTGATGAAAAAATAAAAATGATATTGCTGTCGTTTGCAGAAGATGTAAAACGGCTTTTGGCAAAGTAGTGTTCTATGCCTTCTCAAACATTGACAGAAGAAGACAAAGTGCAGCTCGCTAAGCTGTATACACAGCTGTCTGACGAGATTGATCAGTTGGCAGATGACGCGCTCGCTCTATCCGAGCGCGTTCGTTCGTATAAGGAAAAAATAGAAACCAAGCGGACGCTTGAACATATTTTGGAGATAGAAGAAGATTAATTTTTATATATGGCTCAACTAACTCCACATCAACGATTTGAATCCGGATTACAAAAAGTTACCGAGGCGCGCGGCGTTCCGCCGGCTGCTCCGGATTACCGCAGGATGCTGGAAAGTCTCAAGCAGCTGCCGCCTGCTCTGACTGCAATGTCGCGTGAACTCACAAAAAAAATAAGTACACGATCACTTATTCCTGTGATTGACCGGCTCAAAAAGGACATTGACCGTTTCGACAATGTTGATTTTGAAGATCATGATGTGCAGGATTTAAGAAGAAAATTTGATCTCCTCATGGACAGGGCGGATCGTCTTAAAACAGCAGTATCTTTGTTAGAGGAAATTGCCGAGAAAAGGACCACTATTACTGTGAGAGACGTGAAGCGTTTTATCCTTGAAGGTGAGGCGGATATACAGCCCGGAGTGGCTGCTCCAAAAGATCAACCGGATGCGGAGCTTGCAATTGAACCATCAGAGGCGCCCCCTGATAGTGGGACTGAGCAGACTTCGTTTCCCATGGAAGATTTGCATGCAGGCGATGAAGTTGATTATACAACGACAGGCGGCAGAACAGGGGAGTATATTATAGTTGCTGTTGATACTGGTGCGCGTTCTGTGAGATTAAAGAGAAAAGATGGTAAAGGCCGGCCGTTTTTGATTTCAGATGTTGGCGCATTACGGCGCATGAAGCTCCATCCGCCGGCACGTACGCAGGAGGAAATGGCAGAGAAACAGGCGGACAGTAGTGGAACCGAGGGAAAGACCGATGGTATAGAAGAGCAGGCCGAAACGGAGACATTTATCGATGAATGGATCAAATCACAGTTTGGCGGAAAGACAAGTTTAAAGGACGGTGTCTGCTATGTACAGGTGGGTAAAAATACCTACCCATTGTCAGATTTGCTCTACAAAATTCGGCAGATGCCTGCCTTAACAGCTGATCTAACAGGGCGAGGTGTTACTCCAGAACAACTGGCTGATAGATTTGTTATTGTTGCGAAAAAGGAGTTTTGGCCATCAAATTCGGACGCTGTGGATAAAAATCTGCGCGTGCCAATATCGCTTTCGGACGCTGAATTGTATAGCAGGAAGGAGACTGAAGCCAAAGGAAATGTGAAAGGCGCCGGAGACGTCGGAGGAAGTTCCTCAACGGATTTGTCAGTCACGAAAAACGCGGAGCGCGCTAAGGTCACGCTTGATCGATATGAAGGAAAACTACAAATTGGTGACCAGTTTTATTTGAAAGATGACGACGGTAACATCAAGATTGCCACTGTCGTAGGTCTTAATGATCTTGGCATGCTTCGGCTAAGTCCCAGCAAAACCGGTAAAGAAACAGAGCGCGATACCTTGTTTACACGTGAGACATGGCGTGAGCAGCTCGCAAAGAAGAAAATTCTCCCGCTTTCAAATCCTGTTGACGGTGTGAAAAAAATCCAACCGGTAAAAACTGATCCTGTCGAGAGAATTGAACCGGCCGTGGTTGAGAAGAATAT
>PFCB01000006.1 GCA_002773135.1 Candidatus Magasanikbacteria bacterium CG10_big_fil_rev_8_21_14_0_10_47_10 | reverse complement strand
ATTTCCAGATCGCCCGCGTTTAGCAAAAGCGGAACTCGGTGATATCGGTGGCCTTTATGGAGCATTAGAAATACTAAAGCAAAATCATTCCTAATATGTATTACGCGACCGCAAAAGAAATGGAGCGATTAGATAATCTTGCCGTACAAAACGGCTTAGAGATACGTCAAATGATGGAGCTTGCCGGTTGGCACATGTTTTCCTTGTTAGCTGGGTTGAAAATATCAACACGCGCGAAGATCGTCATTGTTGTTGGCAAAGGCAACAAGGGCGGTGATGGGCTGTCTGCGGCGCGGCACTTGGTAAATAACGGCTGGGATGTTTCGGCGCTCTTGCTGTCTCGGGAGATTAGCCCGGACGCCGAACATCATCTCCAGATGATTACAATGATGAAGGTACCCATCATGCTATACTCCAAAAATAAAGAAAAAGCTTGCCGATTGATTGGTATCAGTGACATTTTGATTGACGCGTTGATCGGCTATCACCTGGATGGCACGCCACGGGGAGTATTCAAGGAAGTCATTAAATTAATTAACGCCACGGGGAAGAAAATTATCGCCTATGATCTGCCGTCCGGTATTGACGCGACAAGCGGTGAGTGCCGGAGTCTTTGCGTTCAGGCGTATGCCACGCTCTCCCTCGCCTTGCCGAAGCGCGCATTTAGGATAAAAAAATCAAGAGCGGCGTGCGGTAGAATTTTTATAGCCGATATCGGCATCCCGGAATTTCTCTATGATGAAATATCCTCTGGCAGCCGGCCGGTGTTTGAACATAGCGGACTGACTAAAGAATTTAAAAACTAACTATGGAATTATCTCTGATCATCCCGTCATTTATCGCTGGCATACTGACCTTTTTAGTTCCCTGCACTCTCCCGCTCGTGCCCGGTTACTTAGGGTTTATCAGCGGTGTTTCGCTGGATGATCTGCGCGATCCGTTAAAGGCTCCGCGTGTTCGTCGTCGCATTTTCTTAAACGGACTTCTCTATGTTCTCGGTTTTAGTATTGTCTTCATTATTCTTGGATCACTGGTTAGCTTTGCCGGAGCATTGCTTGGTCAGTACCGTTTATGGTTGACGCGAATAGGCGGCGCACTCGTCATCTTCTTCGGTTTGTACATGATGCACATTGTGAAGCTGCCGGTATTGAGCGCTGAAAAGCACTTCCTGCCTGCGCGGTGGCTCAAACCTGGTCACCCCACGAGTTCTTTTCTATTTGGCGTGGCGTTCGCGGCGGGCTGGACACCCTGCGTGGGGCCGGTGCTAGGTTCAATATTAGCCTTGGCGGCAACCACCACCACTATTTGGCAAGGTGCGTTTTTGCTGACCATTTTCTCTCTTGGTTTAGCGGTGCCTTTCTTGTTGATCGCCGCGGGTATTGGTTCGGTAGCGCATCGGTTGACCAAGCTGGAGAAATATCTCAAATGGGTATCAATTGTCGGCGGTATCTTTTTAGTGTTTGTTGGCGTTTTGCTGCTTACTAACAGACTGGCGGCCTGGATCGGATATTCCTATCAGTGGCTAGAATTTCTCAACTATGACACACTATTAGAATATCTTTAACACTATTTAAGGAGGTGATTGTAATGCCAATTTTAGCAATTTTTACCGGTCCCATTAGCAAAGATGGGTATGAGTCTTTGCGGAAGGAAGTAGACTGGGAACACCAGCAGCCAGCGGGGGGAATCATGCATGTGGCCAGTTTCGATAATGATGATGGTATCCACGTGGCTGATGTATGGGAATCGGGTGACCTGATGAATCAGTTCGTGAACGAACGCCTGATGCCGGCGATGAAAAAGCTAAACCTGCCGGCTCCGAAGGTAGAGGTGTACCCGACGTATAATATCAATGCTTATTCAGCCATTGACCAGTATAAGCTATAGGGTGTACCGGTGCCCCCAACGTTGACAATGCCTTGCTGGATGATACGATTAAAGTATTGCTAAATACTTTAATTATTGTGTTGACCAAAAAAGACATTTTCAAGATTACGTGGTTTCCGGTGCTGATAGCGTCACTATGCTGTTTTGCTCCAGTTATTTTAGTGCTCTTTGGGTTAAGCACCGTTGCATTTGCCGCCTCGCTTTCGGATGTTCTTTATGGCCAATACAAATGGTGGTTTCGCCTGGTCGGACTGATTTTGTTAACGATTTCGTTTGTGATCTATCTGCGACGATCAAAGGGTATTTGTACGATTGATCAAGCCAAGCAGAGACGTAATGAAATCATTAATTTAGCATTGATTGTCTTAAGCGTTGGCGTTATCGGGTATATTCTATGGTTATATGTCGGGGTTGAGTTAATTGGTCTTTGGCTCGGCATCTGGGGGTAACTATTTTTTAAATATTTTTATTATGAAAGCAACGTGGCAAAACAAAATCATAGCTGAAAGCGACGCCACCGAGGTAGTAGAGGGAAATCACTACTTTCCGCCGGATTCGGTTAAACAAGAATTTCTTCAGAAAAGTGATACGCCGTATACGTGTCCGTGGAAGGGTGAGTGTCAGTATTACAACTTGGTTGACGGAGAGACGATTGGCAAGGATATGGCTTGGGCGTACCCGGATCCAAAGCCAGCAGCAGAACATATTCGCGGGTATCTTGCTTTTGACCCGCGAGTATCAGTAGAAGCATGAGCAAGCAGCGGAAAACAACACGATTTGCAGGGATTTCTGCCCTATTCATTAATTGCTCAATTAAGAAAAATAAAAAGGAATCGCATACACAGCTGCTCATGAACAAGGCAGCGGCTATTATGACCGATGAAGGTGTTACGGTTGAGAAAATCTATGCTTTGGATCACACGATTGCGTTCGGTATGGTTAAGGATGGCAAGAAAGAGGCAGGTATTAAGGATGACTGGCCGAAATTACAGAAAAAGATTATGGCGGCTGATATCTTAGTTATCGGCACGCCGATTTGGCTGGGGGTGAAGTCCAGCGTGGCGACGCAAGTTATTGAAAGAATGTATGCCTATAGCGGCGACCGCAATGAGATGGGGCAGTACCTCTACTATGGAAAAACCGGCGGCTGCATTATTACCGGCAATGAAGACGGCATCAAACATTGCGCTATGGATATTCTCTATGCTCTGCAGCACATTGGTTACACTGTTCCTCCGCAAGCGGATGCCGGCTGGATCGGGGAGGCAGGTCCCGGTCCCAGCTATGGCGACACCGAGTGGCAGGGCAAGCCTATCGGTGATGGAAAACATCCAGTTGGCTTTGATAATGAATTCACCAACCGCAATACCACATTCATGGCTTGGAACCTTATGCATTTAGCCAAGATGTTCAAGAAGAACAAAGGTATTTCTGCGATTGGCAATGTTGTTGATAATTGGCGGCAGGTTACGAATGCCGAAAACGTAAATCCGGAGTACCGATGAACAATCACCCCGACCACAAGCCGCTCGATTACGATTATATCACCGACGGCATTTACGTCGGAACCAACTTTTGTTGCCAGGCACACAGCACTCCATTGGAACAAGAAGTAATTGAGGCGGACATCTCGTTAGAGGCGGATCGGGTGGATGCTCCGTTCGGTGTTCAGTTTTACCTGTGGCTGCCGGTGGAAGATCACACAGCGCCAAGTAACGAACAGTTAGCAGTTGGTGTGAATATGTTGGAGACGTTAGTACGATTAAAAAAGAAGGTGTATGTCCATTGCAAGAACGGCCATGGGCGGGCGCCAACTTTGGTAGCAGCATATCTTATCAAGCAAGGCAAGACACCGATCGAGGCGGTAAAGTTCCTGAGGTCCAAACGCACATCTATCCATCTCCAGGATGTGCAGCAGGCCGGACTCCGTGAATTTTATGCCCGCAATGAACCTACGGAATAGCGGAGTTTTCTTGTTTGGATTATTCGCCGTTGCGCTGGTACTTAATCTGGTATGGGAAAATGTGCAAATGACACTGTATCAGTCATACGGATCTTTTTGGCAACACTTTCCCGTTTGCGCCCGTGCGAGTCTTTGGGATGCTGGCTATATCACGGCGCTGTATTTGGGCATCGCGTTTTTGAACAATGACTTCTTCTGGATACGGCAACGGCAGGCTAAAAATTATCTGCTCATCATTGGCGTAAGTTTGCTGGTAGCGTGGTGGATTGAGCTTGATGCGCTGCGGGATGGTCGCTGGGCCTACGGAGAAAGGATGCCGTTAGTTTCTGGTGTGGGCCTGACGCCACTGTTGCAACTGCCTATTCTGTCACTACTCTCCTACGAAGTATTACAGCGGTTGCCATTTGTGCCAGTACGCAACCTCGGTGGTCAAAGAATGAGGAGAGGCGTGAAGTAATTTTTTTTGTTTTTCTCTCTTGACCTGATTACAGTATGAAGTAAAATTCATATTATGATAGAAGAACTCCAAGATCCACATCGTATTTTCTTTAAAACGCTGGGTAACCAGAAACGCTGGGAGATTATTACATTGCTGGAAGATGGCCCACGCCGGGCAACGGAAATTGCGGAAAAACTTGGCCATGAGCAAAGTCTAATCTCTCACCATCTAAAACGCCTGCTTATGTGCGGTTTTGTGCATGTCCAGCCGAATGGCACCGAGCGGGTGTATTCGCTCAACGAAAAAACTATTCAACCCTTGCTCAAAATGGTTCACCGGCACATTGAGACCTATTGCGAGAAGAAATGCACTGAATGCGGCCCATGAACACGTTGCGAAAATACATCCCTTCGTGGCTGGCTCCGATTCTGGGCGCGGGAGCCATTGGGGTATGTCCGCTCTGCTGGGCAGGGTCAGCGGCACTGCTCACATACGTGGGCTTAGGTGCTCTTATCCCCGTGTGGCAGGGCATTGTGTTTGTCTTTCTTGGCTTGGGCATTATCGGCTTTATCTTTGATTATCGCTCGCATAAAAATATCTGGCCCATGGTGCTGCTGGTTATCGGCGCTGTCCTTTTGTATGTAGGACGCTATGTTTTTGTCGGCGCGGATTTCGGCTACTGGCCGATTTGGGGGTTGGGCGCTATATTCATCATCGCCGCGGTGATATATAACAAGCGACTGTTTTGTAAGTCTTCCGCTGCTTAAGCTATGGTAAATAATATACAAAGAGGAGAATCACCTCTCTACCAGTGCGAGGAATGTGGTTATCTCTATCGTAATAAAGAATGGGCGGAAAAGTGTGAGGCGTGGTGTCAAGAACACCAGAGCTGTAATTTGAAAATCATTCAACACGGAGAACCAGCCCCACGGTGATAGAATTTAGCCCGCTCCATTGACTGTGTCCTGCCGAAGAATATGCTTAAGGTATTGCTAAATACCTTAATTTTAACTCATTCATCTTATGGAGTCATTTCAAGTTAGTGCTATCAAGGCGGGTATCTGGGGCGGCCTCGCCGGCGGAGCAGTTTTTGGAATTATGATGGGCATGATGGGCATGCTGCCCATGGTCGCTCTGCTCATCGGCAGTCAATCGGCCGGGGCAGGGTTTATTGTGCACATGATTATCAGTGCCATGATTGGTGTAATGTTTGCCGCTGTGCTTAACTCGCAAATCACCGGCATGGGTAGCGGTGTTGGTTGGGGATTGGTTTACGGTGCTATCTGGTGGGTACTCGGTCCGCTCCTCATTATGCCCATTTTGCTTGGAATGGGACCGCAGTTGTCAGCCGCTGGTATCCATGCGGCCCTGCCCAGTCTGTGGGGACACCTTATCTATGGCCTCATACTAGGGTTTATATTTTCCTTGCTTTTTCGTCCAACACAACCCACGCATGACATATCCGATAAACCCGTCACTTAAAAGGATACTCATCCTCGGCGGCGGTTTTGGCGGCATCGAAACATACCGGCAGCTGCACAAGCGTCTTCACTCGATGGCCGGTAGCGACATTAGGATTGAACTGATTAACCGCACCAACTATCTAACGTTTACCCCGATGTTGCATGAGGTTGCCACTGGGTCGGTGGCGCGCGAACACGTAGTGCAGCCCATACGGGAGATAATGGCGTGCTGCGGAAATGACTTTCATCAGGCAGAAATTCTTAAAGTCGATCCGAAAACAAAGGAGGTTCACACCACCGAAGGCATTCATACCTATGATATTTTAGTTGTTGCGCTGGGCGTGCGGCAGGCTTACTTCGATATTCCAGGTGCACGTGAATTTACTCTGCCGCTCAAGCAACTGGAAGATGCAGTCAAAATTCGAAACCAAATTTTGCGAGCGTATGAGCATGCGTCTGAGTCCCATGCTCGTCAGGAAGCAGATAATGCTGCCAGGTATCTCCATTTTGTTATCGTGGGCGGCGGCGCCAGCGGAGTTGAGCTGACAGGGCAAATGGCTGATCTGATGCGCAATGAGCTCAAGAAGTTATATGGTGATGTGCCGCACGCAGTAGCTAAGATTACGCTCGTGCACGCTGGCTCAAGAATACTTGAATTATTTTCACGTCGTTGCGCACACAAGGCGCTGGCACGCCTGCAACATATGGGAGTACAGGTTATCCTTAATGATCCGGTAGCATCAGTTTCGGCAGATACTGTTGTTTTAATGTCAGGCAGAGAGGTTGCTACCAAGAATGTGTTTTGGACAGCAGGAACGGAATCTGGTTTAGACAAACTTTTTCCGCAGGCAATCCTCAATGATAAAGGGTTGCTTGTTATTAATGACGCCCAGCAAGTCATAGGCTCATCAAATGTTTTTGCCCTCGGCGATTGCGCTCAGGACGAAAAAGATATGTCTCGAGTACCCGCTACTGCTCAAGCGGCTGTCCAGGCAGCTGCTGCGGTAGCCGACAATGTGGTCGCTCAACTGAGCGGCCTATCTCTGCGCCCGCACCGCTTCAAGAACAAGGGCGATATTGTTCCTATCGGAGACTGGTATGCCATTTACGAAAAAGACAATCTATGTTTTAGCGGTAGGGTTGCGTGGTGGCTGCGCCGGACGGTGTTCTTAATGAACATGCACAGTTGGAGCCGGCGGTTGCGAGTTGTTTCTGACTGGACGATTCAAATATTCCAACCGCGGGATACCGCCGAGATATAATTATGAGGGTACAGTTATATGCTGAAAAAACAGTATAAAATACGAGCAACAGTGGCTTTATCCTGGTATGTCCGGTGAGCATTTCGTGATGCCGCAGAAAAATTAACCAATGGAAATCAGATATACATTAGGGGAAAGGAGCCGACGTTGGAGCGCACTGCCGATTAGGGCGCCTATGGGCAAGACTAGTTGGAAGACGTTTATTTTCTCAGAAAAGTATTCACGTGCCTATCTCTTGCCGCTGCAAGCAGCAGTGTGCAGGAAAGAGGAAATTTGATAAGGCGACACATTTTTTACGCCATTTTCATGTTATCATTGGACAGATGGCAGTTTTTTCGTTATCCTCTATACCTTAAGCTATGGCTAAGATTCGATCACGGAATAACGTCAAGATTCTCGATTTCATCAAGGAAATCGGTATCTCCGAGATGGAGCTGGCGCGGATATTGCGTGAGCTGAGAATCCGCATGGAAGAGGGCCAGAAGAACCTGGACCAGCAAGAGGCGGCGCGGGTGCGCGGGTTTTTGAATACGCAGCGACGGCGGGCGGAGTTGCAGAAGCAAACTATCGCCTTGCCGCCAATTATAAAGGTGAGTGAGCTGGCAGAACGGATGGAGCTGCCGATCGGGATAGTGCAGTCAACGCTGCTCAAAATGGGCGTTATGGCGACGCTGAACGACGACGTCGATTACGAGACGGCGGCGATAATCGCTACGGAGCTGGGATACAATACGGAAGAGCGGGTGGAGGAGTTGGAGAAGGACGTGCTGACCCCGGAGAAGCTGGATGAGATTTTAAAGAAGGAGGACCCGAAGCTGCAGCATGAGCGGCCGCCGGTGGTGACGATTATGGGGCATGTGGACCACGGCAAGACCACGCTGCTCGATACTATCCGCTCTGCGAACGTAGCGGCAGGTGAGGCGGGCGGCATTACGCAGACGATCAGCAGCTACCAAGTGAAATACAAACAGCGGCTGATTACGTTTATTGATACGCCAGGCCATGAGACTTTTGAATTTATGCGCCGCCGCGGAGCCAGCTTAGCAGATATTGCTATTTTAGTAGTGGCTGCCGATGACGGGGTGAAGCCGCAGACGAAGGAAGCAGTAAAGCATGCACGGGCAGCGGGTGTGCCGATCGTAGTGGCCATTAATAAGGTGGATAAACCGGCGGCAAATGTGGATCGGGTGAAGGGCGAATTGGCAGAATTAGACTTGACTCCGGAAGATTGGGGCGGGAAGACGGTGACCGTGCCGGTGTCAGCACTGAAGAAGAAAGGTATTGATGATTTGCTGGATATGGTGCTGCTGACAGCTGATGTGGACCCACCGAAGGCAATTGCCGAGCGGGCGGCGCTGGGCAGCGTGATTGAGAGCCGGCTGGACAAGCATTTGGGTCCGCTGGCGGCGGTGCTCGTTCACACGGGTACGTTGAAGGTGGGAGACGACGTCGTGGTGGGCCGGGCAGCCGGACGGGTGCGGCGGCTGCTGGATTTCCGCGGCAAACCTCTTGCAGCTGCCGGGCCGTCTATGCCGGCGACAATCGTGGGCCTTACCGATGTGCCGCAAGCAGGCGAAGTGCTGCAAGCGGTAGAGGCAACTAGCGAGGCGAAGTCGAAAGCAGCGGCGCGTCGCGGCATAGTTAAACGGGTGATGAGCGGTTTAGATGACGATGAGCGGCAGGCGCTGCCGCTGGTGATTAAGGCGGATTCGCACGGCTCGCTAGAGGCGTTGTTGCAGACGATTGAAGCAATGACGCCGCCGGAGGTGCGCCTCTCTGTTATCCGGGCTGATGTGGGTACGGTGTCGGATTCTGATGTGCTGACCGCCCAGGCGGCTGGGGCGATAATTTACGCTTTTCATACAACGGTGGAGGGTATGTCCCGCCGGCTGGCCGATAAAGAACATGTGCCGGTGCGCGAATTTTCGGTTATCTATCACCTGACAGAGGACGTACGCAAAGAAATTGAGGAGCGATTACCGACGGAACTGGTTCGGGAAGATTTGGGAATACTGAAGGTTATGAAAGTTTTTTTCTCGACCCAGAAGCGGAAGATTGTCGGCGGGGAAGTGACGGAGGGAACCATAGTTCCCGGTGCGAAGGTGATAGTGATGCGGCAGCCGGTCGGCGGGAGCGGGGATCGTACGGAAATCGGTTCGGGAGAAATTGTGGAAATGGAACGGGAAAAAAAGAAACTGCAACGTGCCGAGCACGGCGATCAGATCGGCCTGACGGTGGACGGCAAGGGTAAAATTAAGGAAGGGGACGTGCTGAAGATCTACCGCGAAGAAAAGGTGCGGAAGGGGTCGGTCATCGATAAGCAGTGATTGGTAACCGGTAACCAGGAATTTATGGTAGATCGGATGGAGAAAGTGAATAAGGAAATTCTGCGCGTCGTTGGGCAGGTGGTGAGCCAAGAGGCGGCGTTGCCGTCAGATGTCTTAGTTACCATCACCCGAGCCGAGGCAACGCGCAATTTACGGTCGGTGACGGTGCGGCTGTCAGTGCTGCCAGCCGAGCGGAGCGCAGCGGTTTTGGCGGCACTGCAGGCGCAACTGTATGATCTGCAGGGGTCTTTTAACGGACGGATTGCGCTCCATCCGCTCCCGCGGATTACCCTGGCGCTGGATGTGAGCGCCGCTTATGCAGTCCATCTTCCAAAACACCATACCGCTGGCAGCACCCGCTAACCCTTTTCGGTCGTCTCTGTTAGCCGACCAGACGGATACTGTCCGGGAGATCCATCGGCGCTTGAAGGGAGCGCAGCGGGTGCTGATTGCCACCCATGAGCACCCTGACGGCGATGCAGCCGGCAGCAGCCTGGCGTTGCTGCACGCGCTGCGGTATGCCGGCAAACAGGTGGTCGCGTATATTCCCGACCCGGCACCGGACATGCTTTCTTTTCTGCCGGCGTTTGCCCAGTTAACGTGCGACATACCTGACCCGGCCCAGTTTGATACGGTAGTGGTGCTAGACGCAACGTATGTGGCCCGGACACATCTGGCCGAGGCCCTGGCGCAGCACCCGGCGGTAATCTGCATTGACCACCATTACGATAACCAGGGCGAGGGTCAGCTGAACTTGGTCGTGCCGGAGGCGGCAGCAACGGCACATATCCTGGCTGTGTTCTTTCTGGAGACGGACGTGGCTATTACAACGGACATGGCCACCTGTCTGCTAACAGGTATTTTCACCGATACGGGGTCATTCATGCATGATTCAACTTCGCCGGATATTTTACAGTTGGCATCATTCCTGATGAGCCGGGGAGCGCGCTTATCCCATATTGCCCACGAAACATACCAAAAGAAGGAATTGTCGGCACTGCAAATTTGGGGACGGGCATTGTCGCGCATCATGATCACCCCAAAGGGGGGAGCGGCAGTTTCGGTGGTGACGCAACGGGATCTACAGGAGTGCCGGGCAACGCTTGATGATTTATCCGGCGTGGTGAACATGCTCAATACGCTGCCGGATACTTCATTTGCTCTGCTGCTGTGTGAGCATGTACCAGGGAAAATTAAAGGCAGCCTGAGGAGCGAGCCGCATAAACATACCGATGTGAGCGCCATTGCCAAAGCGCTAGGCGGCGGCGGGCATAAATTAGCTGCCGGCTTTGAGATAGAAGGGCGTATTATTAAACAGAATGGGAGCTGGAGAATTGTTTCCGCAGCGAGTTCAGGCAGCAGCTAAATTGCACAAAGCACAGACATGTACAATACCCAAACAAGATATACAGCACGAGTGCGGCGGCGGTCGTTATTGGATTTTGTGTTCTGTGTAGTCTGAATTCCATTATGCGTTTCTTAATCTTTGGCGATGTGGTGGGCGCTCCCGGGCGGGCGGCAGTAAGTGCCGCTCTGCCGGCGCTGCGGGAAGAATTTTCTCCGGACAGCGTGATTATTAATATTGAAAATATTGCCCACGGCTCCGGCATATCACCGGCAACAATGCAGGAGGCGCTCGCATGGCGGGCGGATGCGTATACCAGCGGCGACCACGCCTGGGATAACAAGAAAGGCTTGCCGCTGCTATCTGATCCGCATATTCCGTTGATCCGTCCGGCGAACTATCCGACGGGCGTTCCGGGCCGCGGCTATCTTACCTACACCAGCGGCGCCTGGCGGGTGGCGGTGATTAATTTGCAAGGCCAGGTGTTTTTTAAAAACGACCCGGATAATCCATTCCACGCGCTGGATCGCCTGCTGGAGATGGAAGACATCCGCCAGGCTGATATGATCCTCGTGGATTTTCACAGCGAGGCGACCAGTGAAGCGCGGGCGTTCGGTTGGCACGCAGACGGGCGGGTCAGCGCTGTGTGGGGTACGCATACGCATGTGCCGACGGCAGATGCACAAGTGCTGCCGGGCGGCACCGGATATATTTCCGATGCGGGCATGCAAGGCGCCCACCATTCGGTAATCGGGGCATCGCGGGCGTTGGTACAAAGCTTTCTTACCCAGCTGAAGATGAAGTTTGACGTGGAAGAAAACGGACCGTTGGAGGTGAATGCCGTCGTCATTGACGTTGATCCGCGGAGCGGTCACGCAACCGACATACAGCAGGTGCGGCGAGTTTTTGCTCGTGATTAGAACTTATTTCATACCTCACTCCGGCTCATCTTATCAAAACTGAAAGTCCGCAACAGCTTTTTATCCGGCTCAGTTTCCCGGAAGAAGCTATGTTGCTTTATACTCAGCCTCGCTATACTAAGCCAAAGGAGGTGAAATTCCATGAGAAATAAAGATGCATTAATTGATCAAACAGCTGACATAACCCGTCTGGCAAGGCGGGATGTGGAAGAGATTGTGAATACATTTCTGGAAGTGGTCATTGACAAGCTGTCGCGGGGAGAGAAGGTAAACTTAACCGGATTTGGCATTTTTGAGGTGCGTGAACGCAAAGGGCGGCGCGGGGTGGATCCGCGCACTTTAGCCCCCATTGACATTCCGACGGTACGTGTGGCAAAGTTTAGGGCTGGGAAAACATTAAAAGAAGCGGTGAAGTAGTTATTAGGGATCTTTCTTTTGGTTCGAGATCTGGTACTCTTCTGGAGCGATAATGCAGGTATTGATGAAAGCTATCCAGAGTCACACTCCGGAGTTGCCCTTACCACCAAAAGATACGTTTACCGGCGGCGTACATGCAGAACCTGCTATCGTCAAACAAAAAGCTTAAGAGAAATAATCGTGCTTGGATTGTTGCGTTCAAAAAAGCCCAGCACAGCTCGGAGGATGGTGACAGCGGCTATCGGCTTATTGAGTTTTTTAGCATTCTGATGATGGCAGTTAGGAGTTTTGGGTAGAAGATGCTCTTTCTCTTGGCAATGGCTTTAGCAAGATTAAAAATATTATGAGCAAATCTAAGTTCATTACGCTCATTGCTATAGGATGTTGCACAATAGAGATACGCCTGATTTTCAAGACGGGGTGTAGTATACCGGTAGTACGCTTGGTTTGGGACCAAGTAGACTGAGTTCGATTCTCAGCACCCCGACAGTGCGAGTGTCGTATAGTGGTAATACCGCAGCTTTCCAAGCTGCTGACAGGGGTTCGATTCCCCTCACTCGCTCCAGTGTTTGCCGAAGAACTCATCGTTGGAAATGATTAATTTTGTTTTTTTGCTTTCGAATCAGAGGTGAAGGCAGCTGCTTTCAATCAGTATCTTAAATCTCCCTTGGGTATTGCCTTCCGGCGGAAGGGTATGATGTACACTAAAAGCCAACGGAATTCGAGGTGCGTCTTGATGGGCGGCGTGTGGTACGATTATGACCGTACGATATGAAAAAATGTAACTGTACGGTAGCTTTTTTGGTGTCATTTGGCGTATCTGCTTTGGCGGCAGCGTACGTATACTTCTATTACATTGCGGTGTGATTGGATAACCTTTGCTTTGTATTGTAGACGTTACGGATGCTGTAATTGTTCCTCATTACCAATGACACTTGCTTTATGAAATACGGGCGTTATGGTTGGTCATATCTTTTTCTCCGGGCCGGGTTGGGGGCGGTGTTCCTGTGGATCGGTCTGGACATGTTCCGGCACCCGGAGACCTGGATCGGGTACATACCGGCGCATCTGCCGGGCGGTATGAGCCGGGATACCGGGCTGCGGCTGGCTGGATTTTTTGATGCAGCGTTGGGGGTGCTGCTGTTTACCCGCTTTATGCCGGCCATGGTGGGCTTGCTGGCAGCAGCGCACTTGCTGGGCATTATTGTTGTTCATGGCATTGATGCGGTGCTGATCCGCGATGTGGGACTGTTAGGCGCGGCGCTGGCGATTGCTGCGTGGCCGCAGCATAGATACCGGCGTCGACGGGGATGGCTGTTTTGGAAACGCAGGACGAGCGGTATTGAATAGGATTGCATAGCGCGAAGATGCGCACAGAGCAACTGTGTAGTCTTCATAACTAGATTTTGTGTACGTCGTTGTTCTGTGCGTCTTAGCGATCCTGGTTTGGTGCTTTTCATAAACGGCCGGCGGGCCGTTTATTAATACACTGCAAGCGGGTTAGTTGGCTGGCCGTTCCGGCGGACTTCGAAGTGCACATGCGGGCCGGTGGAGCGTCCGGTAGAGCCCATCTTGCCGATGGCTGCACCTTTGGTTACTTGTTGGCCCTTGCTAACGTAGAATTTTTCTAAGTGCGCATAATACGTGGTGAGACCATTGCCGTGGTTGAGGATTATCAGGTTGCCGTAGCCGCCAAGCCAGCCGGTGAATTCTACGGTGCCGTCTGTGGCGGCATATACCGGCGGGCGGGAGCGGTTATCTATGTCTATACCGGTGTGTCCCCAGCGGAAGTACTGAGAGATGTGCTTGCTGGTGGTGGGCCAGACAAAGCCGACGGTGCCGTCGGCAGCAAGCGGCGGGGGAGGAGTTTCGGTGGCAACTTGGGTGCCGGTATTGCGCGGTACGATAGCCGGCGCCTGTTTCGGCTTCAGATATCCGTCAGGGATAATCAGCTTTTGGCCGATTGACAGCGAGTGGGTATCAGCCAGGCCGTTATACTCGGCAATTTCTTTTGCATTAACATCATAGGTGTCGGCGATGGCAAGCAAGGTATCACCGCTTTCGACGGTGTGCAGTACGCCCGAAGTGGGCAGGATCGTCAGATAATCGCCGACTTTTAATACATCGCTGCCGTCTATACCATTCGCCCACAGTACCGTGTTCGTGCTGATATTAAAGTGGGCGGCAATGCTGGCGATCGTGTCGCCTTCCTGTACGGTGTAAATCGTTGATTTTTTAGCGGCGGGAGGAGCGAGAGTGTTTTTGCTGCCGGGTTCCGGCACCAGTGGGGAGAGCGGTGCAACTAAAGCGTTGCCGCCGAGCGTGTTAGCAAAATCTACCTCAGGGTCGTCGAAGGTGATCAGGCCGATGCCGGCGCTGCCGTCGAGAGCGGCCAGGCGCGCCCCGCCGATGCCGGGTACATCCGTGCTGGCATATGCAGTCGGGTCCAGCGGGCCTTCGGTGATCTCTTCGCCGGCCACCAGGTTGTAGAGCAGGGATGAGTGGTCGGATAACACCGTATGCTGGCTTTGCCAAGCAGCGCCGCTGACTAATGCCAGAAACGCCACGTGAATAACATATTTTTTGGCCAGCGGCAGCGGGTTTTGTCGGTTCCGAAGAGAAGGCTGCTCCGGCTCAATTTTTGAGTGGAAAGGAATACCAGGTCCATTAAGGATTGGCGGTTGGTATTCAATGTGTGGGTGTTTGACCTCTGCTTTTACGTGGGTTGAATAGTAGCCCTTCATTTTTTGTCAGTCAATCTTGACAGAAAACCAATGGCGGTGCCTACGGCTGACCGGCTTTCCGGGGAGAGGCACCTTGGCCGCTTATCAGCTATTTGCGGCTATTTGCCTCTTTTCTGTACTGTGGAAAAATGCACCCGGATCCGGCAGACTTGGAGCAGCTTAAACCCCTGTTGGTTCAGGCCGGGATTCGTCCGCGGCGAAGCAGCGGACAAAATTTCTTGCGCAACGGAGCTGTGTTTGATGCAGCGGTGGCGGCCTTGGATCCGCACATTCCCCGCGTGACAGAGTTAGGCGCCGGGCCCGGCGGGCTGACGGTGCGGCTGTTGGCGGCCGGATTCACCGTCCGGGCGATTGAGCGCGACCGGGCGCTGGTTGCCGTATTATCAGTCGTTGTGCCCCAAACGGCAGCGGCTCAGCTGACGGTTGTACCGGCGGACTTGCGGGAGGCAGCTTGGTATGAGGGTGAAGGTGACTGGCAGCTGGCTGGAAATATTCCCTATAACGTATCTGGATACATCCTCCGGCGGATGGTGCAGCTTTCTCCGGCGCGGGCGGTGCTGCTGGTGCAAAAGGAAGTAGGTCAGCGGTTGATTGCTGGGCCGCCTCGCCTTTCGCTGCTCGGCCTGGCCGTGCAATTGTGGGGCGCGCCGCGCCGAGTGCGGCCAGTGCCGCGCGGATCGTTCTGGCCGGTGCCAGCGGTTGATTCCGTCCTGGTGCACATTACGCCGCATCCATCGGCACTGGAAAGCGCCGCTCGGGAGCGGATACTGGCCTATGCGCGGCCGCTGTTTGCCGGCCGGCGCAAGCAGCTGGGCGGAAGCGTGCGCAGGACTTTGGGGCTGGATGCAGCTGCGGCGGCGGCGGTGCTGGCAGCGGCCGGTATTGCCCCGCAACAGCGGCCGCAGGAGGTGGGGGTGGCGAAGTGGATAGCTCTGGCATCTGAACTTGAACGACGGGAGATTAAACCTCCATCGGCAGCAGCGAAGGAAAAACACACAGCTGAACACATAAAGCATCAACGGACCACAGCACCCAACGGGCAATAACACAATCGCGACGGCTGATCAGCCTCTGCTGAATCCGGATAGATGGCTCAGCAGGCACCTGCGTGTTTTATGCCTGACAGATGGCTGATATATTTTGTGATTTCTGATTTATTGGCGGTAGAGTAAAGCAATGCGTACAGACCGCTCACTGTATCTGGGCATATTTGTTCTTGGCTTGGCAGCCGGGGCGGCGGGAACATTCTGGCTGCACGGCAGCGGCGGAGCGGTGCCGGACGGGGTGGACGGCATGGCGTCAGGGCGGCAGGTGTTATTCAACCAACACATCATTGAAGATGTCCGCAGCAATGAGATGGCGCTGGACGACCCGTTGACAGTGTTCGGTTTTGTTTTTTCCCATTTACCGCCCCAGGTGCAGGTGTACCCGACAGAGAATTATTACTACTTCACCTTTTGGGCGAACGGTCAGGAAATCCACGGCAATATGCGCCTGGATGCGGCCGACCGGGATGAAGGGTTACTTTCCTTCGGCTACTTCGGCCAGCACGGCAATCCGGAGCAAGCTCATGACCTGGAGGCGACCAGCCAATTTCGGCAATTGGGGAGCTCTGACGGCGTGCAGGTGGAGAGGCTCGCAGACCTCGCCTATGCCGTTACTTACCGCGGCAAGCGAGTCGTGTTTGCACTGCACGATGTGCCGCAAACGCTGCCGGAAGGTTTGCCGCTGGCGGAGGGGGAACGGTTTATCGCGCGGACGTTTGATGAATCCGGCTGGCAGCTGGTTCTTGTTTATGACGAACAGCAGCCGGCCTTCCGCTTCCTGCTGGATCCGACCGCGAGTAAACCCGACGTGCTGACGCCGCTGGCGGATCGCATCGTTGTCGGGCGACTGTCCGGCTTCGCGTTTTTTGAAGATAGTTTGCGAAGACATATATTGTTCGGAGTGAATATATATAATATTCGAATGAATAATTATTTTGACGGTCCGTTTGACCAACTGGCGGATAACTTTGTCCGCAGTACCACCTTGCAGTCAGCGCTAGAGGCGGCGTATCCGACAACGCGCGGTCACATAAATGCGCGGGGTGTGTTTGTGAATGAGCAGGGCGAGCGGGAAAACACCAGGGTAGCGATAACGCCATACGCAATCTATTCTTCCGCCGTTGAATTGCAGCAATTCACTTCGGCTTGCCGTCAGCAAAGCGACGGGATAGAGCGGGAGCTTGTCCGGTGCTTAACGTATGACGATAAGCAAGGAAGGGCGCAATAGATGAAAAGGAATGGATAAAAATCCAGGGACGTGAGGCGCTGGCAGTATGACGATGCGCTCCGAACCCCGTTGAGATCACTTAACAGAACAAACTTACGTACAGAACACGGACAGGAACTCAAAAGCTTAGGCACAGCACAGCCTTGGCGTGTCTTTACTGCCGATAGTCCCTGTTCTTTTCTGACACTGTGTATACCTGTGATTTGTACGTGTCTTTGTTTCGTATGGTATGGACCCTCTTGCATGTTATACTAACCACGTCGTATGCGGCTCTGGATGAAGCTGGGCATTGCAGTATTGGTCCTCGTCGGAGCAGGCGTCGGGGTGTATTTCCTCGTCTCCCGGGGGCAGGGCGGGGCGACGCCGGCAGCAACACCGGCAGCGGGTTTACCGGCGGCCCCGGGGGCCGATACTTCACGACGGTCCGCGCTATCGGCTGATGATGATAAAGACGGGCTGGCGAACGGGGATGAGTTGGCGTGGGGATCCGATCCCTTAAAGGCAGACACGGACGGAGACGGGTATTTGGACGGGGAGGAAGTGCGGGCCGGGCATGACCCGCGTATTGCAGGACCGAACGATAAACTGGACGGCGATTCGGGCCGGCCGGCTGCTGGGCCTGTGAGTAACCAGGAGAGGCTGGCGGCACTGCAGCGAGCGCCGACGATAGACCCTTATTTACGGGATGATATATCCTATGAGATCGGCGGGGGGAACCTGACAGAAGCTTATGAAAAGAAGGTGCCGGAGGGGCAGCGATCGAAGGCCGGCCGGATTGATTTCGCTTTAGCACAGCCGATAGAAACGGCGCTGCCGCGCCCTGGATCGCTGCCGGCAGCGCAGTCCACAACGCCGGCACTGCTGCGTCAATATTTAGACGTAGCTGAAGATTACACTGTTCTAGCCGATCAGGCGCAATTTACCAGTGCACAGTCGGCATTATTTCTAAACGCTAACCCCGGCGGTTTCGCCGTTATGCAGCAACGGTTTGCATCGTACCAGGAACGGCTCAAACATGTGCCCGTGCCGGAGGCGGCTCTGCCGCTGCAAACGCTGCTGTTGGCCTACTCGCAGGCGCAGACGGACGCGCTGGCGCAGGTCAGCGAGGTGTATACCGCGGATCCAGTGAAGGCCCGGGTGGCAGTGCGGCAGGCGGCGGCAATGGACCAGTACTATTTCCCGCTGATTATGGGGGAGTTTACGCGCCTGCATGAGCTGGCGGATACGCTGTGATGGTATGGGTGATTTGTGATCCGTGACCCGCTGCCCGGAGGCCCGGAGCCGGTCAAATAGAATGTTTAG
>PFCB01000031.1 GCA_002773135.1 Candidatus Magasanikbacteria bacterium CG10_big_fil_rev_8_21_14_0_10_47_10 | reverse complement strand
TGGAATACAGGTACAATCACAGAAATGAAAACTTGTTTAAAGAGTTTATGAATATCTATTTTGGTTACGTTTCCCACTAATTACCTAAATTTTATTACTATTTTCTTCATAGCTGGGGGTATACGCTGGCTCCACAGGATTGGTGTACAAGCCGCGCAAATACTTTCCATCCATATCCTCACCAATCGGATAGCCAAGGGAGTGAAGTATGTTTGGAACAAAGTCCATGAATGTAAAATCGCGGATGACATATCCTTTTCGTATATTTGGTCCGGACCAGATAAAAAATCCCGGCGGACCATCCGGATTGGCATAGTGCGCGCCGGATTCAATGGAGAGGGTCAAAAAGAGTCGTATGGGATAGACTTTACCATTTATTTCAATTTCTTTATCAACAGAAGATCGCTTCAAGTCATACCTAATGTCCCCATTTGTGGAATACGTTCTATCAATGGAGTTAAACAAACTATCTCCATCGGTTGTTTTTAAGGCTTTTAAGGCAGACAAAATTTTATCCACGTTTTTTTCATAGTCACCCTGCGGCACAATACCATTCACTTGCCTTCCCTCCAAATTGATACAGAGCCTTCTGTCCCAGTCAAAATCATTGTTGCCACATTCAAATGCGATGCTGTTGGCATAGTCAATCTGTCCGGCCTCATTTTTCTTCAAAAATCCAAGTATTTCAAGAATAATGTTAAACCTATCAAATCGCCATCCGGAAACCGGGTCCACAAAAAAACCTGAATCTGCGAACAGAATCACATGTGTGTTTGGCGTCGCCAGGTTCAGATACTCACCAAGCAGGACGTCTTTGGATCGGTATATCTCATCGACAAAGTCACCATACTTGGCTTGCAGTTCAGGATTGATCGGTTCTTTGAACTCTTCCGGCTTTTTAAATTTCAAAAAAATGTGTTGCGTCCCGTCCAACACGTCATCTTCTTGAAACAAGAAGTCCGGTTTTTCCTTGTTAAACGCGTACAGGCTGTTTGTATTAAACAATTCATTGAAAAGTGTGAATTTTTTATGCGCGGCGGCAAAATAATTCGCATCGTTAATATCCTGAGCATCCGGCAAATCGAGTGCAACACCATTGATAAAAGATGTCAGGCCAAGAATTTTTGCCGTATTTGCAAAAATGCCGTTCCGTACGGACGCTGGCTCTATTCCTTTTGTCGGGTTTATAACAGCAATATCAGAGATCGTGTAGCCATTTTTTATTTCAATCGGGTAACTTGCTGTCCAGCCGAATAATCCTATTTTAAATCCTTTTTCCTCTAAAATATTCCAGATTGCCTTTGCCTGGCGATGGTCAGAACCCACCAGGTTGTATGTGCCGGATCCATCATCGCCCGCCACAAAATTATTAATCCCATGTTTGGCCGGCAGCTTGCCTGTTGCCACGGATGTCCACTGGGGAGGGGAGACAGGTGGTTCAAAGGTTTTTATTCTCCCCATGGTTCCACTGTCGAGCAGCTTTTTGAAATTTGGAAGTTCCCCCCGAGTAATCATTTCTTGTATATACGGCCAATTGGCTCCATCAAGTCCCAAAAATAGGACGCGGGGACCACCATCTATGCTCGCATCAGATAGTAATGCGGAGGATACAGGGTCTGTTTCCCCGGGTAAAGATAATTTTGATGAGCGAAAAAATTGAATAATCAATACAGCGCCGGCTAGCAATAAGACAATGCTACCGCCTATGAGTACTTTAACGAACCATGATTTTTTATTACTTTCTATAGGACTTTCCGGTGGAATTTGAATTTGTGGATCCATACGGTCATTTATATTTACTAAATTTTGTGTACTTTGTAGTAATCAACATTTTTTATCTCACCTGTCGTCTGAAAAATTGGAGCACTTTCTGAATATCTTCGTGGCTAATCATTTACCTGATGTATTTTACCATACTTTGTTGCCGTAAACGAGAGATAAAAATTTGAGACAAAAAAAGAACCTTTCCGGAAAAAAGTCCTTTTGTGTAGCCTCAAGGGGAATCCCTGCCGGCAGGCAGGAAACCCTTTTTAGGAAGAACATCGGTAGCCTCAAGTTCTTGTTACTCGAACTTAATGGAGGCATTCATACAGGAATTAAGAGAGTTAATATACTTTTTCGCACAAAATAGTTGTTAGGGGGCCTTTTGAGATATTGCTATGGAGGGTAGGACTAAGTTATGGGTTGCCTGGATACTATTTGTAACTGTCCCGTTCGGATAGTAAGTAGAAATATTATCTAAATTATCTACAGCGCGAATGGTTTCTATTATATAATCTCCGAATATGGTGGGTTGAATTCCGTGGTCAATTGTTTCAGAAAAAGTACAATATCCTGTAGTTGCACCTTCAAAGTTACAGTTCGGTCTCAAATAATAACCATTTGGGTAGCGTATATCAAAGATTAGATTTCCCATGCCTGTGGGATCTTCCGCCGTAACAGTAAACGTGACAATGAGACCAGCCTGCCCTGTTGCAGGCGATATTGAAAGGCTTGTAATCCAAGGACCTGTAGAATCATTCGGTGTCGGTGTTGAAGATGGTGTATTCTCTGGTATAGCAGGTGTCGTCGTAGCAGACACCGCAGGAGTAGCGGGAGTTGCAGGCGCTGCACCACCACCTCCACCACTGTTTGGAATTGCAGGCGTAGCTGGAGTAGAAGTTACTGGTACTGCAGGCACAGCTGGAGTTGATGAAGCACTATCGGTTGGTATAGCGGGCGTTGCTGATTGTTGGTTTCTATCGTGTTGTTCTGGTTTCTCAAAAGCCTTCTGTCTTCCAATTGTCCCTTCGCGTAAGGTGAGTTTATAAAAGATGCTATGGCCTATCATACGAATATCTTCTACTTGTTCGCCATCTACTTGGATAAGCTCTCTGTTTTCAACATAATAGACCTTGTTGTTGCCCGGTGTTTTTACAAACATGCCATCGTGCGGTATCGATTGGTTTATATCATCTCCGCGATCCGTATAGTTCGGCCAAAATGAATCGTCAACATCTCGCACTAGGGTTTTCCAGTTATTCCCGTATAACTCTTCAGCAATATTTTCACTGTTAATTCTTCTGAGTTTGTTTCCGTGTTCTATAACAAATACATCGGGAGAGATAACAAGTTTGACTAGTCGAGATCCTGGTCTGTAGTTCACAGCATAAGGAGCCTCTGATGGTAGAGGATAATTGTTGGTGCATTCAGGTGGTATTTCAATAATATTTTCAAATCCATCATACCAGCTATGGAATACTTCTGATGTTGGAAAGTACAGGCGATTAAGATCATCGTTTATTAGATATACTGCTGGATTGTCAGGTATTTTAAATAAATCACCCGGCTCAAGAGTCGGGCACAAAGCTGCGTTCGAATGTTGCAATGAAATTAAAGATAGTGCGGTAATAGACAATATATAAAATATCTTATTCATATTAGTAAAAAAGTTCTTTTATTATAGAGGTAAAACGCCGCCGCTATCAAGGCATTCAACAATAGTATCGTAAGCAGTAAATTTCTTTGTTTGATTATAGTATTGTGTGCCTTTAGCATGGCACTTGCCTGTTGTCGATTTTTTGACAGCTGGATCAACTATTTCAGCCGTGGGAGGATTAGGTGATGGAGGAGTTTCAACTATTTCAGCGGCTGGAGAAACCGTCGGGGTCTGAACCTCAATGATTATTACAGATGAATCTATTGATGTTTGAGCCTCCGCGCATGCGTTATCAGCCCATAACCCTTTTTTCCCCTCACGAGCCGCAAGTTCCGCGCTTTTAAAATCTTTCTGGTATTTATAGGGCGTGTTATAGGTATATTCGTGTGCGAATCCATCCGAAATTAGAGTAAGCCCAACATTCTGTCCATCATCTAAAAAGGGATAGCGAAGCAGACGACCATAAATGTCTTTGTCGCCCTGTGAGGCATCTGCTTCGAGAATAACATACTTGTTCAAGAGTAGTTCAGTGGTTTTTTCGCTGGCCTCTTTGCCAAAACATTGAACAGACTTACGGGGATCAACTGTCTCAGGAGTATCAATCCCAATCAAGCGAATGCGTTCTGTCTTACCATCCATCATTACGTCAATAGTATCGCCGTCAATAACGCGTGTCACAAAAAAGGAATCAATACGCTCTTCTTCAATTAAATCGGTCGTGCTCGTCGGTTTCACAACCACCAGAGTATCTACAGCGGTATCAGTTTCCTGCTGAGTTTGCTGTGGGCTATCCGTAATCTCCATTGATTTTATAGATGCGATCAGGCTTGCATCTAAAGAATTGGTATTAATTGTTGAAACACCGCAACCTGCGCCACTCAAAAGAACCGTGAAAAGTATAAAAATAATTTTTTTCATGTTATACAATTGGTAGAGCTACAAATTGCTTAGTTCAATGATTTCACCAGTTTCGCTACTTACAGCTTTGATAAGTTCAATCTTTATTCCAGTTGGAAATAGAATTTGGAGGGGATTGTTCGGATTGATTTCGATATTCCGCCGCTATTATATTGCAACAAGAAAGTTTTTTTGTTTATAAAATGTAAGTGAACTCCAAAGAATTATACACTTTTTTTTTCTATCCGACTATAATTGACTACAATAACGATAGATCAGCACGCATGGCAGTTTCTGGAATCTCAAATTGAGACTATCCGTAAAGTGTGCTTAAGACAGCTATTATGCTTAGACTTGTTGCCACAAGAGACAATATGCGTGAAAAATCATCCATTAACCAAAGGTACATTCTCACATGCAGAGGTTCATAGGGCCTGTAGCCGAGATTAAGTATTTTGAGTACATCGCCATCTTTTTCAAGCATGTGACCCTCTGCCAATAGGTCCACGTTATGAACGATATCCGGCGTTGGCCATCCTTCATCCATTGACAGTTTTTCGATCAATTCATTTTTTCTAACACTCGACCTATCTTTGATATTATCCAAAATTGCTCTCTGAATTTTTTTTCTATACGCTTTTCGAGCAGTATTATTCATAAGGATTATCGGGCGTGCCCGTAATTATACACAAAACTCCCACACTCCAAGGAGGGAAGGAGGGGGAGTTTGGCAGTGAGATTAATGAATTGTAGCCTCAAGGGGAATCGAACCCCTATTACCTGGATGAGAACCAGGCGTCCTAACCATTAGACGATGAGGCCATTGTAATACCGCGCTTTGCTATGTATGTAGAATGATAGAGGCGTCTCACCCTACGGGTGATCGGCCGGAGGCCGGCTAACCATTAGACGATGAGGCCTTGAAAGAAGACCGTCCGGGTTGGGGACGGTCCTGTTTGATATTACTGCATGTCTGAGTGCATGGCAGGCGGTGGTGTGTGTATGGCAGGCGAAACCGGAGAAAGAGAAGGTGCTGCATCTTTTTTCCCCTTCAATGCATCCTTCAGTGCTTTTCCTGCTTTAAATTTTGGGACAGTGACGGGCGGAATCTGGATTTTTTCTGTTGGATTTTGTGGGTTGACACCAACACGTCCGGCGCGTGTTTTTGCGCTAAACTGACCAAATCCGGCAATATTAACGGTTTTATCTGCGCTCAGCTGCTCAATGACGATGGCAACAAACGAGTTGACCATGTCCTCGGATTCCTTTTTTGAAAGGCCGACTTTATCGGCAATGGCCTGTGCCAGGGCTGCTTTATTCATAGTATTTCAATTTAATCTATCGTGCGTCCATTATACATTTGTTGCTTTTTGCTGTCAATACAGCGGAATTTGTTATCCACATGTAACAAACTTTAAATTCAAAACGACACTAAATTCAAAACAAATATGTTGATGCATTGTTTTAAATTTAGTGTCGTTTTAGACTCTAGTGTTGTTTCGGATGTTTTGACTCTACTTACCGTGCGTACTCTATTGTTCGTGTCTCGCGGATGACATTCACCTTAATTTCACCCGGGTATTGCAATTCACTCTCAACTTTGCGGGCGATATCCTTTGCCAGATTGTACGCTTGATAGTCATCCACCTCTGTCGGATTGACAAAAATGCGCACTTCGCGGCCGGCCTGAATGGCGTAGACCTTATCAACCCCGGGGAAGTCTTTGGCTGTTTTTTCAAGTTCTTCAAGGCGCGCAACATACTGCTCATATGTATCGCGGCGGGCACCCACGCGCGAGGCGGAGATGGCGTCTCCGGCCATGCAGAGCTTGGTGAGCAGCAGTGGGGGATTGGTATCGTGGTGTGTCAGGGCGACTTGCGCCGTGTCCTCATCCATGTTGAATTTTTTGAGGATTTGGTATCCAAGTTCCGTATGAGCACCTTGCGTTTCGTGATCAATTGCTTTTCCAATGTCGTGAAAAAAGCCGGCTCTCTTTGCTTTGGAAGGGTCTATGCCGATTTCTTCCGCCATGAGCGCGGACAAGTATCCGACCTCCAGTGAATGGTTCAAAACATTTTGGCCATAACTGGTTCGGTATTTGAGCCGACCGACAATGGATGTCAGTTTTGGATCAATACCCACGATGCCCATTTTGTGGAGCGCTTCCTCACCCGATTTTCGCAAATCAATAGCAAGATCTTTTTTTGCCTCTTCAATATACTCTTCAATTTTTGCCGGCTGAATGCGGCCATCTGTGATTAATTTTTCAACAGCCAGTTGGCAAACGCGTCTGCGGATGGGGGAGAAGCTGGAGATGACCAACACTTCCGGTGTTTCATCAATGATCAGCTCGCATCCGGTCATCCGTTCAATTGTTTTGATATTGCGGCCTTCTTTTCCAATGATACGCCCTTTCATTTCTTCGGACGGCAAATTGACCACGGTGCCGGTTGTCTCTGCCGCGTGATTGCAGGCGGTTCGTTGCATGGCGCCCACAACAATATCTTTTGCCTTTTCCTCTATTTCTTCCCGTGTTCGCTGATCCAGCTTCATGCGCAAATGCAGCAAGTCATCCTTAGAGGACTCTTCAACCACTGACATAAGCTCACCCTTTGCTTCATCCTTTGAATAGCCGGAAATGGTTTCAAGCTTTGTGACCGCCTGATCGCGTGCCTGCTCGACTGTAACTTTTATCTCTTGGATTTCTTTTACTTTTTCCTCCAGCTTCGCTTTTCGGTCATCGAACTCGCTAATTTTTTTGTCAAACATGCTTTCACGCTGCTCCAGTCGGGCGCGCGTTTTATCCACTTCTTGTCTTCGTCTTTCCTCCTCCTTTTTCGCGTCGTCAATAAGCGCGATTGACTTTTCCTTTGCCTTGAGAATAATTTCTTGCTCTTTATTTTTTGCTTCTATAAGGCGCTTTTCCGCCAGCGCCTCAACCGAGTTTGCTTTTGCTTGGGCCATTTGCATTCGCAAAAAATACCCAAGGGCCACGCCCAAAAGTGCGGAACCGGCAAGACTTAAAATTATTTTTTCCATAAAAAACTCCTATTACAACCATAGGAGCATCAAGAACCATCCGTTTTGCCACACGCAATCTAAAGCAACGCCATTTGGAAATGCTTTCTACTGTGACAAAATTGAATCATAAATATAGTTGAACTGGATGGATATTTGGCTTAATTGACCGCTTTTTTATCCCTCTTTGGTCAAAAGTCCTCTCGACACTCTCGTGGCTTTTTGTTGAAATGAGTGTCTGTAGTGTAACAATACGTATGCAAATTGTCAATGGAGTTGTAAAAGCCGCTAAAATTGGCTAAAATACACATTGATTTTTGAATTATCAGTTCTACTGATAACATGAGCGTAATCCACCTCATCGGTGTAATCAATGATTATGTCGTTAGCCAGGAAGACAACTTTTATGACACTTGCGTCGGTCGGACAGAAGATTGTCGCTTTTTTATATTTCACGCTCATTGCCAGATCGCTTGGCGCCGAGGGAACAGGGCAGTATTTTTTCGCACTGTCGTTTACCACGGTGTTTGTTGTGTTTGTGGACTTGGGGCTCACCAATGTCCTTATCAGGGAGTCGGCCAAGTCTCTGGATACGATTCAGTCATTTTTTTCTACCATCCTTTTTTCAAAAATTATACTGGGAGTCCTGTCATATATCACAGCGGTTATTGTTATAAATCTGGCAGGATACTCTGTGGATATTCGGCATTTGGTGTATCTCTCTGGCATCACGATGCTGTTTGATTCCCTCCACTTAAGCATTTTTGGCGTGTTGCGCGCGATAGGAGATATAAAGTGGGAAGCCATTAGCGTTGTTGGATCGCAGTTGATCACGCTTGTTCTTGGGTCTCTATTCCTCTGGCTGGGCATGCCCATTATCTATTTGATATTTGCGTTTACTGTTTCAAGCGCGCTGAACGCGCTGTTTGCCGCGGCAGTGCTTAGTCGCAAGCATGGCATTGTGTTGCGGCCGGCGTATGACAAGCGGATTTTTTTTCATGTCGCGCGGATTGCCGTGCCCTTTGCGTTGGCAGCGGTGTTCGCGCGTGTATATTCGTATGCCGACTCTCTCATATTATCAAAATTGGCCGGGGACGCTGCGGTCGGTTGGTATTCAATTGCCTATAAAATAACGTTTGCTTTTCAGTTTGTTCCGCTTGCGTTGGTAGCGGTGTTTTATCCGCGCTTTAGTGAATATTGCGAAACAAACAAAGAGAAACTCGCTCGCATGTTTGAGCTTTCTATGAAGTATTTGCTCGCTGTCGCGTTTCCCATTGCCGTGGGCATCGCGGTTCTTGCCAAGGATATTGTGCTTACGTTGTACACTGTGGAATACATGCCTTCCGTGCGTGCGCTTCAAATTCTTATTTTGAGTCTTATCTTTTCTTTTGTCAGCTTTCCAATTGGCGCATTTTTGAACGCCTGTCACAAGCAGGTGCATCAGACAGCCATTGTAGGCTGTGTCATGGTGGTGAACATCATTCTCAATCTGCTCCTTATTCCTCCATATGGCGTGGCCGGTGCTGCGGGAGCCGCGTTTATTGGCAATGTGCTTCTTGCCGCATTTGGGTACGCAGTGGTGCCCGGCGTCACAAAGATTCGACATTGGTTTTTGTTTAAGACGCTGCTACAGGTAGGTGCATCTGCCCTGGTCATGGCCGCCGCAGTTTGGTATATCAATCTGTCTTCTTCATTTTTATTGAGTATTTTGATTGGAGCGATTGTGTATCCGGTCATGCTGTCTGTCACACGGGCGTTGACAGCACATGACGTGCGGAGTCTGCGAGGTTTACTGCGGCGCGAGGTAGTGATTACGCCCGAATGATTTTTTTCATTGCCGCGACCGGCCCTGAGTGTTAAAATGGCATAAGACATCACAAGAGAAGCCGACTCACAAATGCCTATTGCTTAGTTCCTAGTTCTTATAGCTTCGTTCTTATTTCATACCACTGTGAAAAAAACACTTATCATCACACTTGAATACCCGCCACAAATTGGCGGCATTGCCACATACGCGCACCAATTCTCTTTGTCGCTTGAACGTGACGATGTGATTGTTCTGGCGCCACCCATAAAAGGAGATACGGAATTTGATAGTCAACAACCAATAAATATATTTCGGCGTACGTTTTATTACAAATTTTTCTGGCCTCGCTGGCTCAAATTGTATGTTGTCATAAAGAAAATTGTAAAGACCTATGAGGTGGATGTGATCCATCTTCATCATATTTTGCCGGTGGGCTACGTTGCTCGCATGATAAAGCGTAAATTTGGCATTCCATATCTTATTTTTTCACACGGCACAGACATTGCCTATGCCGCGCAAAAGGGCAAAAGAAAAAAAACCATGCTGGTGGCAAAGGGCGCGGATCAAATACTTGTTAACAGCGAAAATTTAAAAGAGAGACTGCTTAAAGAGTTTCCTGAATTGGCAGAGAAAACCGCTGTCCTGTATCCGTGCCCGGATCAAGCTTTTTTGACCGGGCCGGCAGAAGAAATTATCACCTCGTTGAGGCATCAGTACGCGCTGGAGGGCAAACAGGTACTCCTATCCGTCTCTCGGCTTGATGATGGAAAAGGATTCCCGCACTTGATTCGTCTGCTGCCATCTATTTTGGAGCATATACCGCATTTGGTTTGGTTTATTGTGGGGGACGGTCCCAAAAAGGACGTCATTTTGCAAGACATTCAAAAACACAATTTGCAGAACGTGGTTCGATTTATTGGAGAGATACCGCACGCGGATTTAAGGAAATATTATCATTTGGCCGATGTGTTTGTCCTCTTGACGCATCCTGATAATGGAAAAGAAGAGGGGCTCGGCCTGGTGTTTTTAGAGGCCGCCGCGGCCGGGTTGCCGGTAGTGGCCGGAAGAAGTGGGGGGGTGGCGGAAGCAGTGCTGCATGAAAAAACAGGTCTGGTGATTAACCTAAAGCAAGATCCGGAGGGAATTGTAGACGGGATTGTCAAAATGCTCAAGCAACCGGCCTACGCGCAAACACTGGGAGAGGCAGGCCAGGAGAGAATAAAAAAGCAATTCATTTGGAAAGAGCAGCTGAAAGCGATAGACCGATGGCTGTAAAGCCGATCTTGGACAATGCGCAGAGTGTGACATATTATATGAACGATCTTATCTCCATTATCATTCCTGTGTATAATCATGCCGATGCGCTGGAGCGCGCGCGTGCTTCTATTGCAAAACAGTCATACGCAAATATTGAGGTAATTGTTGTAGATGATGGAAGCGATGTACCGGTGACCGTGGATGCTGACGGCATGACGGTTGTGCGGCAAGAAAATGCCGGCGCGCCTGCGGCACGAAACAAAGGATTTGCGCTTTCAAAAGGGGCTTTTGTTATTTTTTGGGATGCTGATATTACGGCAGAAGCTGAAATGCTTGAAAAAATGCATCACGTGCTGCAGTTGCATCCCGAGGCTGCGTACGCCTATAGCAATTTTTGCTTTGGAGAGAGAAAAATGCCGGCGAAAGTGTTTGACATCGAGGCACTTAAAATAACCAATTATATAACATCAACATCACTCATTCGACGGGAATCGGTCATTCCTTGGGACGAAACCCTCCATCGTTTTCAAGATTGGGATGTGTGGCTGACAATGGCAGAGCAGGGGAGTAAGGGTATCTGGATTCCTGAGTATTTATTCACCATAGAGCCGCGCGGCCACGGTGGCATCAGCACATGGCTCCCATCGTTTGCGTACAAACCGCCATGGCGGTGGTTCCCCGGGATTCACAAGCAGGTCATAGCCTATGAAAAAGCGCGCAGCGTTATAGAAAAAAAACATAGTTTATAAAAGTCCGGGTACGCCGGACTTTTTTTGTCGTGAATAAGAACTAGCGTTTATGAAACACCGAATACAATATATCGACGAATCGATCTAAAAATAATACCGGCTGGGCTGCAACCGCAAGCGTGCCTACAAGAAATAAAACACCAAATACGTGAAAAAAAGCCGGCATGAACATGGTCATGATGCCAAAGGCAGTGACGCTCGCAAGAAGTCCAACGTGAAAATCATGATATTCATGCGCAGCACGGATGTGCCGAAGGAGTTCGGCCACGATATAGCCAAGAAAGATGATAAAAATAGTAAATCCAAACATGCCGAGTTCTGCCAGAAGCTCCAAATACCCCCAATCAAATTGACGCGTCGTGATGGTGCTGCCAAGTACCGGCTCAAAAAAAGTAACAGAAGATCCAAGACCGTTCCCGGCAATCGGATGCTTAAATATCTTTGTGTATATTGGCTCCAAGAGCGCGGATCTGGTGTAGGCGCTTGCTTCAGATGATACATCTGCAATCCCGCCAAACCTTCCAGCAATCAGCTCTGTGCCAAAAGATTGCCCACCACTACCGGCAAGATTCAGCCCAACAAAGAGGACAAGAAGCGTAAGCACGGCAAACGCTGATTCTTTTATCCACTTGGATACGGAGTGCTTGTATTTGAGAAGCAACAATGAAATCGCAATAGCAATCAGATATGATCGTGAGAAGTTAATGGCCAAAACGAGGCCGGAGAGGATGATCATGACTCGCCATAACACGTGATGTTTTTCATCGCGCATCAGCAGTGATGCAGTGATAATAAGTGTTGGAACAATGAGCAAATGCTCCGGGGCGACGACACGAAAAAAGCCATTGCCCATGTCTGTAATTTTTCCGAGCGCGAAATCACGGTACCAGTTATAATACGGCCCATGCACTATCTCAAACCCGCCCGCAAAAAGCGTAAAATTAAGTAGGGCAAAGAGCGCGGATCCCAGTACAAAGGCAATAAATAATCGAATTACTATTTTTGGCACATGATGCCTATCGTGCAAGAGGTGATAGGCCGGCAGCAGCAAGCCAAAGAAGCTAAAAGGAATAATATCGGCTGCGACCGCGCGAAATTCATTGCCCATGACAATACCCCTCACAGAAGCAAACACCGTAACAAGCAAAACCGGCACTAAAATATAAAAAAGGCGGTGCGGGACAATCAATCGGTGGCGAAGATCGGGATTGCTCAGCGAGCGGATAGTCCAGATAACAAGAAATGTATAGATAAGGAGGGTTCGAATTGCGAGGCCTCCAAGTTCAAAAAAATGTCCGGAGCCGCCCAGGAGCAATTCACTGACAAGCATGTACCACCCTATATGCTCATTGTGGTATGTTGCCGCGGCAAACGCCAGGATCAATCCGGACACAAAAAAACCCTGCAAAACAGGGTGGGGCGCCATCCAAAATGAAAGAAGGCGAAGCAAAAAAAATAGAAAGACGAACGCGACTGTTTGCCCGTGGTGAAAGGCAGAGGAAGATATTTTTATGTCCGGAAGCGATATCATATGCCAAGATCAGCACCAACAATGCGATGGTTACCGGACAAAAATTGAGATGCAGTCATTACTGTTTTTCCTTCCATTTGCAATTCTACAATTTCAAGAGCTCCGTCCGCTGTTTCAACAAAAAATGCATTGTCATGTGCAGACGCCCTCCCCGGCCGCGATGAGCCAAGATCGGCCGGTTTCACCCGGAGCAGTTTGAGCCGCCGTCCATTCCACGTGGTCCAAATTCCCGGCCACGGTGTCATTGCTCTATATTGATTATAGATGTGTTGCGCACTTTTTTGCCAGTCGACCAATCCATCATCACGCGTCAGCTGCGTGCATGTTGTCGCCGCGCTATTGTCTTGTTCTGCCAGCACCAGCGATCCTGATATATAGGGGGGTATGGTGCGAGCAAGCAGATTTGCTCCCACAACCGCCAACCGGGCATCCAGCTGGGGGTATGTCTCATCCGGATCAATCGTAATTTCTTCTTGGATCAGAATTGGTCCGGTATCAAGTCCTTTATCCATTTTCATAATAGTAACGCCGGTTTTTGTTTCACCATGCAATATAGCAGTCTGGATCGGGGAGGCGCCGCGATATTTTGGAAGCAAGGATGTATGAACATTGAGTGTCCCGTATACCGGAAGTGAAAGCAACCGCTCAGGAATAATATTGCCGTACTGTGCAACAACAGCCAGATCAACGTCCTGCATCTCGGGTACCCATGATTTGAGAGAATCCGGTTGCACAATTGGGATATCATGTTGTAGGGCAACTGTTTTTATAGGTGAAAAAACAACCTCTTTTTTCCGACCTGTCGGCTTGTCAGGCTGCGTCACTACGAGTCCAACCTCAATCATTGGGCTCTTGAGGAGAACCTGTAAAACGGTTACGGCAAATTGTTGCGTGCCGTAGAAAATCATGCGAATGGGAGCGTCCATGTTATATATGGTCTGAATGCGTAAAAACCCACCTCTTTCGTATCCAAAATAGCACAACGAAGGTGGTGCCGGCAACCAAGACTTTGCAAATCCAAATATTTAGTATGAACGCATGCAGAAGCAGCAGGGCCGGGCCGGAAATAGAAATGCTGATGATTGCAATGAAGAGAGAAAATCCGTATGTCTTGGGAAACTGTTGATTGTGATCAAATACACCATAGTGCTGCCACACATGGTTGTGCGTAAAGCCAAGGAACGCGCTCACCCACTGGGCAACAATGACAGGGGTGTCAGCTTGCAAGGCCAGATAAAAAGAACCGAAATCAACTCCGGTGCCAAGAACGCCGACAAGTACATATAACATCAATTCTCTTCGTGTTTTCTTAGTTGTCAGTATTTGCTTCCAAAATCGCATATGTTTTGTTCGCGTGGTCCCAGTACAATAAAATCGTCTGAGACGGTAAAAGGATGTCTTCTGTATTTTTTAAAAATTCAATGTTCTGTTCCGGTATGCCGGCTATCACAGACGCCGCGCCTACAATAGTCGCGTTATTGTTTGGAAATGGACGATCCGGCCGTACCAACACCATCCCCGGCACCGTGTCGCGAAGCTGTTCCATTGCGTGTGAAAGTGTCCTGCCGGTAGTGTACACGTACGCATACTCGGTTGTTGTAGATCGAATCATGACCCACGTTTGGACAGAGACGCTTAGAATCACAAACCATACAAAGCCGCCGATAACATACCGTGCTTTATTCTTCATGACAAGGCTGTGAAGCATGCCGACGAGGATGATAACAGCGCCAACCCTTGGCAAATATGTGTAGCGAGAAGCCATTGGCTCCCACCAGGTAGCGGTCGAAAAAAAAAGTGTCGGTGAAATGGTCACCAAGATCCAGCCAAGACCAAACAAGACGATTTTTTCCTTCCGGAAGGCATATATGACGGCAATAAAAAGGGTAACAATACCAATCCACAATAGTACGGCAGTCGAGTTTGCGAGATTGGGTGGTAATAGAGCAAGCGGAATAAACAGATCAAACACAACAAACGGTATTCGCAGGAGCGCGGACAGTTGCAATTGCCAGGTTCCGGATTCAATCCAAATGCTTTGGCTTTGCCAGACATACTGTTGCCACATGTAAAAGCAGGAAAGGGCGGCGACACAGAGCCAGTAGGCGGCATGCGTGATATGTTTGTACAACGCAGCCGCGCTTACCTTATTATATAAAAAAACAAGGAGCAGAAGCGCAGGGGTGACAATTGCCGTCTCCTTTGTTCCCAGCGCGAGAATAAAAAAGAGAAAGGATGCGCCAATACTGAGTCGACTGTAAGATGATAGATAATAGGTATAGAGCAGCACAGCGCAAATAATAAAGAGAGTCGCGATGGAATGCATGTTTGCACCAATCCACACAAGTGGCTCGTACGCGCCGCCCGCGAGGGCTATCAGGATAGATGATACAACGGCCGAAATAGGGGACTTTGTCAGCCGGAAGACCAGCATACCGGTAAAAAAAGAGACAAACACATGAACCAGTAAGCCGGCAGCAAAATACGGTGCTGCGGTTGCATACCCCCATATACCAAAAAAGACCACATAAAATGCGTTTATAACCGGAGAATAAAATGTGGACATGTGATATGTCAGTACTCTGCCGATAGTACTGTCAATTTTTTGCGCGTGCCAAAGCCATGTAAAATCGTCTGAAAAAAAATATCCTTTCCACATCACCCAGCCGAACAGTGCCAAAGAAATAGCTGTACTCGTGATGAACAGAAAGATGAGCAGTGACCGGTAGTGTTTCATTCGAAAGGTATCCAAAAGAGGAACAATATCCAGCAAATAGCGCGCGCCATCCCTCCATGTTATGGAGGAATTCAGCTGATGGGAAAACGAAATAGGGATGGTTGAAACTGTGTATCCCATTTCATGGGCTCTCATAAGAAAATCTATATCAAAGCTGAATCGATCCTGCGTCACGCGGGGAAGGACTGTTGTTGCCACTGTTTTGTTAAAGAATTTGTATCCGCATTGTGTATCGCGAAAGGGCAATTGGAATAAGCCGCTGACAATTTTTTGGAGACTATTTGATATACATGACCGGATACGCGAGTAGCCTGACACTTGTTTGTTTCGCTCTCGCTGCCCGATGACAATGTCAGCTGTCTGTAGTCGAGACAATACACCGGTGAGCAGATCGGGTGGGTAGGAGTTATCAGCATCAGTAAATCCGTAGACGCGTGCGTCAGCAGATAAAATGCCCTGTTTTATGGCAAATCCCTTACCTTTGTTTTGGGAGTAACTTACTGATGTAACCGTGACATTGCCTTGGGAATAACGCTCCAGACGCTCAAGCGCAGATCGTGTATCGTCAGTGCTGCCGTCGTTGACAAGCACGAGCACTGCTTTTCGGTGTGCTTCTTTGCTACGCAAATATTCACAATATGCGTTGATTGTGGATTCAATACGACCGGCTTCGTTGTAGCACGGAAAAATGATCGCGAGATCGTACATATTTTCAGAAAATTTGTTAGAAAGTGCCTTAGTCTTGACAAAACATATAAAAAGGTATACGTTCAACAGTCTTCTCCATGGAGACGTCACCACAGAACAAGGAGGAACCGTGGGAGTCCACATCATTGATTTGTGCGCGGACGACGGAGGAACTCTGTCGCGCGGCCGCAAGAAGCAACCACCACTGCCGGAGCGACTGCCGGCGCAGCATGACCTCGACCTGGAGGAGGTCGTCCAGACCCCCGAGGTCGGTACGCCGGGCGACCTGCTCGCGGTCGTCCTCGGATATTCCGAGGGCACCGAGTGAGCCGCCAGGGTTGCATGTTCCGCGTCCGTCCCGGGATGAGATGCGGTGACATGATCTGCGCGGCAGCGGTGAAGGCGGGCGTTTCCGCCTGTCAGAAGCATCTCGAGCAGATGCTGCCGCTGGCGCGTGAGTCGCCAGCCGCGGTTGCCGCGCGTCGGGAAATCTCCGGGCGCCTGCTCGAGCAGCTCGAAGGGACGGGTACGCTGACCGGGTATGATGACCCGGAGGAAGACGGCGACTAGACGATCCGCGACAATTCCCCCAGATGCCGACGCTGTTGGCACCCACCAAGGAGAACCCCCCTGTACGCCTCGCGCTGCAGGGGTTCGTTCGTTTTTAAGGACTCCTCGCAATGACACAAAGAGTCAGCTACTCCTAGTTTTTACTCCTTAATCTCTTCTTCTCAATCCACCGTATACACTCCCTTTGCTCTATCTATAAAAAGGATGCCATTCAAATGATCTACTTCATGCTGCACCACACGGGCAAAATAGTTGTGCGCATCAAATGAGAGGGTATTGCCATGTCTATCAAGGGCTTCCACATGAATGTCTCTAGATCGCTTCACCTTTCCAAACGTTTTGGGGACTGATAAACAGCCTTCCGTATCAATTGTTGTTTTGCGAGAAAGTTTGTACCAGATTGGATTTACCACGACCAAATCATGCGCCGCATCAATTGTCCCTTGGATAACGGTAAAATCTTTTATAGCTTCTTTTCCAATAGTAAAAATGCGGATGTTCCGCCCAACCTGCGGCGCTGCCAATCCGATGCCATCATCGCCATACATGGTAGGTATCATCTCATCAATGAACTGCTGCATTTCCGCAGAAGCTAAAACAGAGCGATCAATATCTGCTGATTGCTGCCGAAGCGATTCCGCCGGAAGTGTGACAAGTGGGAGCATGTGGCTGTTCTAAAAAGAAAGAATACTATTTGGCCGCGGATCAATGCGGCATTCTTTTGGTATATATGTATTGAGCCAGATAAGATCATTTTTCCATGTTTCGGGCTCCAATCTAACCAGTATAGCATACCAGTGTTTGCCTCTATAGAAACGCGGATGCATTTCAATAGGATGGGAGAGTGTAATATTTTTTTTGCCATTTGTCAATATTCCATGAAGCTTCGTATACAACCTGGATGCTTCATGCTCTGCCGACGATTTAAACGGGCTGGCAATGAGATACCGTACCATGTATGTGGATGGGGGATACGAGAGTGCTTTTCTCTCTGATTTTGTTTTTTCGTAAAAGTGCCACGGATCGGCCAAATAATGGAAAAAGACATGCTCCGGGTTCAGCGTCTGAAGTAAAAGAGGCGTACTTTCGTTGGCGCAGTAGGTGATATTCAAAATAGTGTGGTACAGCTGCTCTTCTATTTGATAGTCAGGAAGCGCAAGTTCCGTATCAATATCAATGAGAATAACTGCCTCCGTATCACTCCACGTTGCTCGCAAGGCTGCGGCGTGTGTACCAACAAGTATGCGTGGGCCTGTCTGCGCCATAAGCTCAGTTTCAGCATCCACCAGCACAACCGTGTGTGAGTCCGGTGCAATTTTTTTTGCCTCCTTTTCAATAAGCTCAGTCCCCATACCGCGCAACTTTACCATGCCGGATCCGCATGTCGGGCAGACAAGAAGAATTTTTCCATATCGGTTACAGTAGTGGCAGTGCAGCTGATTTTCCTTTTCATGATAAATATATGGAAGATGGCATCCGTCACATGTATTCACATATCCGCAATCAATGCAGGTAAGCGATCTGGCAAATCCACGCCGATTGAGCAAAAGCAGCACATCTGTCTGCGCATTTTTAATGATATCGCTTACCTGCGGTGAAAAAGGGGAATAGTCGCCAGCGCCGCGCTGGCTGCGCATATCAACAATAGTAGGATGACAGCCAGCAATATTCCATACCTCGCGCGCATTGTCTGTCCGCACAAATGACTCAACACTGGGGGTAGAGCTAAGACAGAGCGTGCGTGCGCCAAAAATTGCAGAAAGAAGTTCTGCAACATCTTTTACATGCAATCGTGGGTTTTGATCCCAGTGTTTATGCTCTTTGTGGTGTTCAAAATCAATAATAATATTTTGTAGATTAAAAAAAGGCAACAGCGTTGCTCCGCGCGTGCCAATAATGATTCTTTTTTCTCCGTTGCGAATTTGAAGCCAATGCTCAAATTGTTCTTTTACGGAAAGACGGCTGTGCCAAATAACAATATCGTCATCATGCTCAGGTAAAAGCGCAAGAACTTGATCAATCAGATTGACGGTTGGAACGAGGATGAGTGTTTGCCCATCACCAATATTTTGCTGAAGCAATTTTTGATGTTCGGCTTCATTGGCATAGTTGGAATAAAGACATTCGGTTGCCTCAGGCTTTGACGTGGGGTGCCGCAGTTCTTCCAGCCGGATACTTTGTATTTTTCTTTTTTGCAGTGGCAAGAGTGACATTTTTGCAATGGTACCAAGGGAGGTGCCATACCAGGCCGCCAATATTCTCCAGACATGTATATGTCGTGGGGACACAATGGGGGTGGTATGAACAATTGCGATAAGTTCTTTTAGTGGTTTATCCGCAATTTCCTTATTTCTCTGTTCCGCGTCCATTGACAAAACAATCCCAAAATGTTGGGATGTCCGAATTGGGATTGATACCAGTTGTCCGGGGGTAATAGTGGCCTCAAGCTCCTGCGGAATAACGTAATCGAGCACGTCTATTCCGCGGGGCAGGCGCCGCAGCGGAATAATTTTGGCGTACATAGTTAAATCACAAAATTGCCAACAAGATAGCCAACTCCGTATGGGTATTCGTAACTGTATTTCTGAAACGTAAAGTCCATGTTTTCCATAATACCAAGCAATATAAGGAGTGTACGGTAGCCGCATTCATGCGCCTGCGATACTATATCAGGATCCATTTGAGCGATGGCTGCGACATCTTTCTTTTGTAACAGGTCAATCAGGTGGTTGTCAAACATCGCGCCGCGTTCATTATATTCAATTGGCGCATCCTTGGTGAGGCAGTGAGCCAAATCGCCGGAAGATATGACAGCAATATTTTTACCGGATTCCATAATCACATCTTTGAGCAAGCGGCCAAATTGCATGTGATCCTCGGGAGAGGCGTTACTAAAGCCAATCGGCAAAATGTGGACGTTTGGAAGATGTGTTGTCAAATAGTGAACCGCGACACCGGTGCCGTAAGAAAGTTTTGCTTCGCTGATAAGACGGATGGGAAATTTTCCTTGATTTCCAATATGGCTGATTTTTGCGGCGAGATCCGGTGTCCCCGGCACTGTCAGTGACGTCACAGAGTCGCCAAATTCTTCAAATGACGTGGAAAAAGAGGTATGCGCATTGACAACAAATGCGTCATCATAGCGACCCTCATGCGGCGACAGT
>PFCB01000021.1:39256-65611 GCA_002773135.1 Candidatus Magasanikbacteria bacterium CG10_big_fil_rev_8_21_14_0_10_47_10 | reverse complement strand
GTTCAATGGCGTTGTTGATACCCTCAAAATTTCCGGCTACCGGTTCCAAAATATATGCGCCATCGGATGTGATGCCATTTTTCAAGTAGCCATCGCTACTGTTATCCAGCGATAGGGTGATAATATTGCTGGTGTCAAGTTCTTTTGCTAGTTTCATCATTGCCACCATGTCCGAAAATTGCATGTCTGTCGTGACATGATCCCCCAACGTGTCAATAATATTTTTTATCCGTATGGGATTGGCAAGTGTCTGAAAGGAAAGAATTTTTTCTTTGAGTGCCAGCAGCACTTTTTGTTGGCGTTTTGATCTGGCAAAATCAGATCCTTCGCCATTATTCCCGTGTCGTGACCGAACAAATTCCAGTGCGGTCTGACCATCCATTGTTTGCGGGCCTTTTTGAAACGAAACGGATGTATACGCGTCGTTTGCCGCAGGGTATTCAATATCAATAAATTTTTTTTCAACATTCACGCGCACGCCGTTTACTTCATCAATCAGTTCTTCAAATGCTTTAAAGTCAACGCGAAGATAGTAATCAATATCAAGGCTGAATGTTTCTTCAATAACCCGGGTGGCAAGTTCGGCTCCTTTTCCGGGATTATCGGCTTCGCCAAATGCGTTAGCATGATTGATTTTTCGTTTTCCGCGACCGGGAATATTGACATACAAATCCCGCGGAATGGACGTAAACGCCACTTCGCCGGTGCTTGGTCGTATGCTTGCAATAATAATGGTATCTGTTAAAAATGGGCCATCATGTCCCAAACCGCCCTGACCCAGAAGCAACAGGTTGATTCGATCCCGTCGTTCACCCTCAAGTTTTACTTCTTTGCTAAAAACAAAGTGTTTGATGCGTTCTAAAAATCCTTCCGGTTTTTTGGGCTCGAGCGTAATAGGATCGTACGATGTCGGATCCTGAGGAATCGCGGTTGTCATGGCGTAGCGGACGCACCCACCAAGTACCAGGAGAACCGCAATAACAATAAAAAAAATAAGGCCTCGCCGACGAGGGGTAACCTTTTCAGTCTCACGCTCCAAAAAGTTGATCGATTCGCGCCGCATATGGGCTCAGTATAGGGCAAAAATGGCGTTTTTGCAATCCACTCCCCATATTTTGGTTTTATGGAGAAAAAAGTGCTATACTATAAATCTCAGTTCTTAGTTTCATTCTGTGCCTCAGCAATTAGACGAGCACGTTGACGCAGGCAATACCATCCATCAGTGGACCATTCAAGAGTACGAGCAGCATGAACGCGGTACGCTTTGGTATGTAAGTATGGTGTTGGGAGGTTTGGGTTTAATAATTTTTGGTTTGGTAACCGGTAATTTTTTGTTTTCCTTAATCATTATCTTGTTTTCTATCATACTATACTTGCAATCGCATCAGCAGGCTCCGCAGCTTTTGTTTAGCATGACAGATTTAGGTATTGTGATTGGCTCGCGATTTTATACGTACAAGGAGTTAGATGGTTTTTATATTGTGTATGATCCGCCACGTGTGAAAACACTTTTTTTTGAAACGACCAGTCCTTTTCGTCCACTGCTGCGCATTCCATTGCTTGATGCAAACCCATTGGACGTGCGCGGTACACTTCTCAATTATTTGGAAGAAGACGTTGAAAAAGAAGAAGAGCCGCTTTCTGATCAATTTGGAAGAAATTGGAAGCTCCATTAATTTTCGGAAAGTACTGATTGTCTTCTGCGTCTGATTGACGTTTTTTTGTCTGTGGTGTATAGTCTTGGCACTTTACGCTCTCGTCGTTCAATGGATAGGACATTGGTTTGCGGAACCAAAAATCTAAGTTCGATTCTTAGCGAGAGCACACGATATTCATAATCATCATCCTATGGGGGGAAACACAAAGGGGGGTACAAAAAGGGGGACCATCAATGAAGTTCTGGAGATTGTAAAGCACATTCAAGACAATGCGGTTACACGTCAAGAATTTCACGAAGAGTTTCAAAAGGTCCGAGGTGAAATATCTGAAGTCCGGAACGAAATATTAGACGTCGTTCGCAGTGAAATATCCAGCGTTCGGAATGAAATGATTGAACATGTCGATGGTTTTATAGGACTCCATTCGAGACTTGAAACAGAAGTTGTCGCAACAAAGTCTGCTGTCCAGCGGCATGAAGAATACTTTGACAAGATATCGACGCATAGCGGTTTCAAATTTATTTAGTGAATAAAAGCCCCAGCTAGGGGGTTTTTTAATACGCAGAATAATGTGCTACACTCCCTATGATATGAATCTTGACACCCGTGTTACAGCGCTCAATCGTGTTGGACAAATGCTCGCGAATCGACTGAAAAAGATCGGTATTGTTTCTGTGCGCGATATATTATTTCATTTTCCCTTTCGCTACGAGGATTTTAGCGTTATTGTTCCGATTAAAGATTTGCAAGCTGATCAGGAGGTAACAGTGCAAGGAACGATTGAACTTATTGCATCGCGCCGCAGTCCGCGTAAACGAACAATATTAACCGAAGCCATTGTTGCAGATGAGACCGGTCAGTTGCAAGTTGTGTGGTTTGGTCAGGCATATTTGGCCAAAACATTGAAAATGGGCGACAAGGTAAGCCTGTCCGGCAAAGTAAAGCAGGACCGATTTGGCACGCAAATGGTGGGTCCAACCTATGAAAAAATTTCCGAGCACGGCGGTACTCATACCGGGCGAATTGTCCCTATGTATCCGTTAACGCAGGGGATTACGCAGAAGCAATTGCGTTTTTTGACAGCACAGTGCATGGATGTGGTATCCACTATAAAAGAATGGTTGCCCGCGGACATACGTGACAGAGCAGATATTATGATGCTGCCAGACGCTATTCGTGCAATACATTTTCCGGAATCATACAAAGAACAATTGTACGCGCAGCGGCGGCTGAAGTTTGACGAGCTATTTGTGCTGCAGCTGCGGGCCGAGCTTATTCGGCAGTCAGCCCGTGCGTTTGAGGCGCCCAAGATTCCATTTGACGAGCCGCGAATAAAAAATTTTGTCGCGTCGTTGCCGTTTGAGCTGACGCGTGATCAAAAAATAGCGGCCTGGGAAATTTTTCAGGATATGGAAAAGGCTGTGCCAATGAACAGACTCTTGGAAGGGGACGTGGGATCAGGCAAGACGGTGGTTGCCGCGCTCGCCGCGGTCGTCGGCATCAATGCAGGTTACCAGGTGACGGTCATGGCCCCCACAGAAATTTTGGCGAAACAGCATTTTGTCTCACTGCGGAAGATATTGCCGGAGGTTTCAATCGGCTTACTGACAAGTTCACAACATGAAATGAGTGGGACGGAGGCTGCGTCAAGAAAGTGTCTGATTGAAAATATAAATAATGGCGGTTTATCTCTGGTGGTTGGAACGCACGCCCTGCTGGTGGATGATGTTGTTTTCAAAAATCTTGGTCTGGTAGTGGTGGACGAGCAGCATCGATTTGGCGTGGAGCAAAGAAAAAAAATTCGTGCCAAGTCCGGTGACATAACCACTGCGCCGCATTTTTTGAGTATGACCGCGACACCGATTCCCCGGTCGTTTGCGCTGACGCTGTATGGCGATTTGGATGTGTCCATTATAAAAACGATGCCCGAAGGACGCAAAGCAATAAAGACGCGCGTGGTTGAATCAAGAAACAGGGGTAAAGCGTATCAGTTTATACGCGATCAGGTGAAAACAGGCAGACAGGTGTTTGTTATTTGCCCGATGATTGGGTTACAAACAACAGATGACGGACCACAGTCGGTAGATGCCTCATCTGAAAAAAAATCCGTGGTGAAAGAATATGAGAAATTATCAAAAGAAGTGTTTCCGGACTTGCGGGTTTCTTTTTTGCACGGGAAAATGCGGCCAAAAGAAAAGGACAGTGTTATGACCTCGTTTTCGAAAGGGGAGTCGGATATTATGGTATCGACATCCGTCGTGGAAGTGGGCGTTGACGTGCCAAATGCTTCTGTGATGATGATAGAGGACGGAGAGAAATTTGGGCTGGCTCAGTTGCATCAGTTCCGCGGCCGGGTGGGGCGGTCAGAGCATCAGTCCTATTGTTTTGTTTTTACGCAGAGCGATTCCCAAAGCGCCCTGGAACGCCTGAATATGTTTGAAAGTACGGTAGACGGATTTCGGCTCGCAGAATATGATTTGCAAACACGCGGTCCGGGGGAAGTGTATGGCACCAGCCAAAGCGGCATGCAGCAGCTGCGCTTGGCCACTATGCGCGATACTGAGATTATCAAATTGGCGAGAGAATTGGCACGAGATATTGATTTTGGATTGCATCCTGCGCTGAAAGAGGCTGTTCGTGAATGGGAGGAAAAAGTGCATTTGGAATAAGGAAGTACGCCTGCCTGCTCCGCAATAGACGGAGTTTGTCTGAATGGTGGATCGCCGGCCGAGCCGGGGAAAAAGCGTCTTGACAAGGATGCTTTTTTCATGTATCCTGTCCGCAACCGTCAAAAAAATTTGTCACTCTCGCGCACTGCAGTGGCGGTTCTGCTCGTGCGTATCTGGAAGGAGCACCGTGGCGAAGAACACGGACAAGGGGGAGCGGCTCTTCGAGCCCGGGTATTACGTCACCTCGCCCGTCCGAGACGGGGAGGTCGTTGGCGGGCACGGTAGCTGCCAGTTCGTCACGAGTCAGCGGCGGATGGCCGAGCTCAGGGCGAGCACCACGGTCACCACCGGTGGCGGTGTCGGCTACCAGTCCGGCATGCGCGCCTCGACCGGGCCGGCCAGTAGGCCGCTCGACCGCGGCGACATGCCGATCATCTAGCGCCAGTACGGGCGCATCTAGGAGGTGTCGACTCGACGTACCATTCCGATATTCATCGGAAGAGGAGTCGACACAAAAACAAAACCGACCAGTTGCTGGCCGGTTTTGTTTGTTATGTTTTTGCAATAAGCTCTGCGATATTTTTGACGTCTATTATTTTTATCGTGGCAGTGTGTTGTTTCACGGTTTGTGATAAACGTGTTACTGCGCGCTTCATTCCAAGAGCCTCACATTCTTTTATTCTTTTGTGGACATGACGAACCGACCTGATTTCTCCGCCCAATCCAATTTCCCCAAACACTGCCAAGTCATTACCAAGTTTTTTGTCTTTAAACGCACTGGCAATGGAAAGCGCAACCGCTAGGTCTGCTGCCGGCTCGTTGGCGCGAATACCACCCACAACATTAACATGAACATCATATTGACCCAGTTCCAGTCCTGCTCGTTTTTGTAAGACAGCAATCAAGACATGGAGACGGTTGAGATCAAAGCCGCTTGCTTTGCGAACCGGGTAGCCAAAGCTGGTTTTGTTCACCAGAGCTTGTACTTCCACCAAAAGCGGTCGAGATCCTTCTACTAGGCATGTGACAACAGATCCGGGCATGCTGTCACCACGTTCTTCCAAGAGCGCTGCAGATGGATTTTTCACCTCTTTTAGGCCTGTTTCATCCATTTCAAACATGCCTATTTCATCGGTAGAACCGAATCTGTTTTTTACTGCTCTTAAAATACGCAGATTGTGGTAGCGGTCGCCCTCCAGATACATAACCGTATCGACAAGGTGTTCCAGTGTTTTTGGACCTGCCACGGCACCATCTTTGGTAACATGGCCAATAAGAACAATAATGGTGTTTGTTTTTTTTGCAATGTCGAGTAGTTTGGTGGTACAGGCGCGTATTTGCGTGACATTGCCGGGTTCACCGGTAGCTTCATCTGAGTGAATTGTTTGAATGGAATCGACCACTACCAGCCGAGGTTTTTGTTCTCTGATTGTTGCAATTACTGATTCGACGGATGTTTCATTTGCGATTTTTATATCCTTAAATTGAAATCCAAGCGTGCGTAATCTAGCAGCTCTGGTTTGTATTTGATGTACGGATTCTTCCCCGGATATATATAATGCACTGTCAATAAGCCCTGCCAGTTGCAAAGATAATGTTGATTTTCCAATACCGGGTTCGCCTCCTAATAAAATAAAACTGCCGGCAACTATTCCGCCCCCCAAAACGCGATCCAGCTCTCCAATACCTGTGATGAGCCGGCTGTTTGCCTCTTGTGTTATAACAGCGGCCTGTGTTTTTGCTGCAAGATACTCAACACCTGTTGTTTTGGATTTGGTGTCGTTTTGAGCTGTCTGGGTTCTTTCAATACTTCCCCATTTGCCGCATTCCAAACAGCGGCCAGCCCATTTGGTGTATTGGGCATCACAGTGAGTGCAGGCAAATATGATAGAGACTTTTGACATACAATAAAAAATACTACGGTGAGCGTAGCATTTTTCTTTTTTCTTTGCAATTTGTTTTATAGGCTATAAATGCAGCGTACACCTTTGTGAGCCTTATTTGTTAAGCCGATTTTGCTCCAGTCAAAATTTCGCGGATCCACATGCCCTTTTTTTGGGTCATCACTTGCCTGGCAGTGACCAAGGATATGGTCATCGTCAAAGATGACGTTTGTTCGTGAAACAATGCTATTGATAAGTTGTTGCAAGGACGCGTATTGAGCCGCCGTGTAATCGCATTTTTTTGACGCCTCAGCGCTGCCATCGCTCGAACGGCATCCGGCATCCAAATCAACTCCAATTCCTTGTCGATTTTTATTCCCATGCCAGACGATGAACGTTTCGTCCGTCACTTGCGAAATGGTTCCATTTCTGCCGATAAAATAGTGCGTTCCATACGCTTTTTCCGGTCCTTGCTGCACATATTGTAACCACCACCACGCGATTGCCGGGTCTTTTTTCCCTTCATGAATCGCCACATATTCGATACTCTCAAGCGTTCTTCTGCCTTTTACGGCACTGCAGTCAATGTACCCAAGAGATGAAATATCCCGCGCTGCTCCGGACGGTTTACTTTTATCGTCTGGTACGAGTTTCGCGATGCAGTCTTTTCTGCATTGATCTATTCCTTTCCACCCCGAAGGATAGGACGAGCAGTCAGTCCTGGATCCGGGTTCAGATTCAACAGATTCGGTATCATCAATTTCACCATGATCACCAATAAGACTGGTATTTGCCTCAATATACCGTACCCGCAAATTTCTAAACTGCACGAGCTCCGGGTTGATGGTATACAAAATAGTGTAAGAACCAACAAGGAGCATCAGACCTATAATTGCGTTGCCTATGTTTTTCTTGGCCGCGGTGATGCTGGTTTCATTGCCGCCAGACATGGTCCACATGAGGCCCGCGCGAATGATGGCCACTACGGCCACCACGGCTGCGGCCGCGATAGCCCACTTGTAGAAGGCCGCGATATATTCACCCAGAAAAGGAACACTCAAAAAGACAGAGCCGTTTTCTTCCGTCACCTTTTGATCTGAAAAGTTGAGACCGGGAATGTTTATTTTTGTGACCGGTTTAATGGTAAGTTGGCGGATTTCATCAGCTGAAATTGATGGATCAATTATTTGGTCTACAAGTGATGCATCTGTTGGAGGAATTGGGTATCGAGGTGGGACAGTATTTATATTTTCATCGCTGACGCAGTAATTCAAATCATATGTAGCAGAGGCACCGTCGTTGCATTCCCAGCCACCCTGTATGGCTCCATAGGCCTCTTCGCAGTCTGTTGAGTCAACGAAAGTAGTTTCTGTGCATGTGCAATAGAATTTTCCTGTCGAGGCTTTTTCGCAGTTGCCTGTTTCGCACGTTGCATCGCCCACCAAGCTGTTATCAGGGCATTCACTCCCTATTTTGAGTAACCCCTGATTTTGCGCGTGTGTGGCAGCCGGAAGCAAAAATAATAGCAGTGCCATACAGAGCAGCGCTGCGCGAAACGCCTGACGTGAGGTGGGGGAGGAATTCATGGGTAATTACAGTTGAAGCAAAGATTCCCAGGCTTCTACAGTTGCTGGTGGTTGAATTTGCTTGTTGTCTATAAAAATTGCCGGCACAGATTGAATATCCAGCGCGCGCGCTACGGTTTCTATTTTTTGGATGTATGCGTCCGCGCGCCCGGAGTCGCGGCATTCATTGAACTGTTTTGAAGGTACGTCCATTGATTCGATCATCGCGTCTAATACGGAGGGGGAGAGGTTGTCTGAATTTGCAAAAGCGCGCGCGGCAAACGCGTCAAACGCGCCAACTTGATTCATACAGAACGCCACAGTATGCGCGGCGCGAGTATCAAATGGAAAGCGGGTGACAGGGAGTCCTTTCCAAATAGTTTTTATCTGTCCGGGGTGAGCGGCCATCAGCGCGGTGATGATTTCGTGTTGCTCTTTACATGCTTCGCATCCAAAATCCGCAAAGTTAACAAGGGTAATGGGTGACGTTTTGCTGCCAATCACCGGGTCCTCAGGAAATATAGGAATGGAAAACTGATCATTCTTTGCATTTTGTGCCAGCTGCTCAAAGTCGGGTTCCAAGGGTTCGTATTGGCTGATGCGGATAAACAGCGCAAGGCCGACAACAAGAATCGCCGGAGTAAAAACAAAGATAAGGTGGCGTATTTTTATCATATATTCACTTGAAACAAGCCGGGTTGATTCATATCGGTGAAAAAGAGGTTTCCCGTTGTTTGGTCAACGAACATGGACTGAATCGTGTGCTGTTCACCGCTGGTATTGATTTCCGTCTGCGCGCCTGTTTGCGTGTCAATGCGGAAAATTTTGTCATTGGTTACATTGGCGAGTCCCGGAGCAAAACCTGCGCCTGTCTGGAGCGCTTCCGGAACGCCACAATATACAAACCGGTCATCGGCAAAGGTGCACTTGTGTGCCCATGTATTGATTCGGAGGGATTCTCTATTTTGGCCAATGGTCGCGGGTGTGGAATTTACGATCCATAGTTCGGGTTTAAAATCAGATCGTGCACTATGCACGCTGTAGAGTAACTTATTTCCTGTGGTTGACCATTCACTCTCAAATCCTCTTCCTTCTACTGTCATTGATCGGAAATTTTCGCCATTTTGTCCGACGAACAATATTTCTTCTCGCTCCGCGCCCAGCGCGGCGCCCGTGCGCGAGAATCCAACGATTTGTTCATTGGGAGACCAGTCAATGGTTACTTTGTCCGCGTTCTCGCCAAGCGGCTCAATCAATTTTACATTTTTTCCATCCGGGTCCGTGGACACAAGCCAGCGGTTATCCGGTGACACACCAATACTTTTTGCCGCGATTCGGTCACCTTGGGATGAAAATGAAAATTCTTCCCAGTGGCGGGGGAGCGTTACCTGAGTTTTGCTGTCAAAGTTGTATAGAATATTTGATCCGTCAGGATATTCCAAAATAGCTTCGTTATTGGCGGGGGACCAGTTGATATTTTGAACATTGAAAAAAACTTCATCACTGAGCTGCCGTGTTTGGCCGGCTGCGTCGACCGTGTAAAATTGGCCATCGATGTTGTTGTAAAATGAAACAGCCCCGGGGCGGACATTTGCGCCTGCGATGGTGTCGGATACGAGTTGTCGTATTGGTGGGGCTATGACTGGCGGTGCTGTGGGTTGTTGGGTGATGCCCGACACGCCGGGCGTTTCGCCACTCACCGGCAATCCGCCACCGGGCTGTGTTGTTGGTCTTTCTCCCCCTATTCCCGCCTGCGGAAAGTCGGTCGGTCCCTGTGTCGTTGGCTGCTGCGTGGGTGGTGTTTGCGTGGCCGGTCCTTTGAAAAAGACGATATACAATAAAAAGCCAATACCCGCTGAGACCAGGATAAAGGCGGATATAAGACTGATTCGTTTTATGTCCATAGAGTTCGAGGTTACGTTTGTTCCGGTTGAGTTCCTTTTTTTGTTCTTTCGAGCAGACCTTGGTTGATCAGGCGCGTGCGTTCAGCAGAGAGTGCTCCCAATTGGTTGTTGATTTCTTTTGTTCGCTTGGCCAAATCTTTTCTTGCTTTTAGCAATGGTTCCAGTGCTTCCTTCAGTTGTTTTTGTTCCAATTTTGCCTTTGCTATCCGTGCTACCAGCGATGGGATCCATGCGAGCAACCCCTGCGCCACAGGTATGATGGCAAATATGATCGTCGCAAAGGCGATAATGGCCAGCAGAACCACAGCGCTCACCGCGAGCTGTAATGCTCTGATTCGTCCTATGAGCACTTTGTCTTTTAGCAGCAATGGCGTAATCTTGCTGTCATTTTTTTTTGACTCTTTGGCTAACCGTTTTTTTTCTTCACTTAACCGTTTTATATTCGTGTCTATTTCATTAATTCTTTTTCTGTGTCGTATTACGCGATTAAATGACTGTGTCGCCGCGCCGCGCTCTGTTGTTTGGTCGGTCGAGGTCTCCTCTTCCTCTTCGCCAGCATCTCCTCCGGTTGGCTCTCCTTCGGGCTGCGGCTGTCCCGGCGAGGAAGGCGCTTCATCTGAGCCTGCAAGCGGTCGAACCGGCTCTTGCCCCTGGACCTGGTCAAAGGCTGCCGGGCCTTGGCCGGGTGGCCGGTTTTCTTCCTCAGGAGCACCGGATGGTGCTTCAGTTTTTTTTTCAGATTCTCCACCGTGATCAGCGGGTTCTTCCTGCCCTCCGGGTTCTTTTTTCCCCTCAGGCTTGCTTTTTTCTAACTGGTCTTCTCCCGCGTCGGCAACGCCGGGCGTTGCTGGCGTGACGTCTTCCTTGCCAAAGGTTGGCTCTTGAGAGCCGGGGGCCGGTGGTGTCGACGGGCTTGTCTGATCCGGCTGTGCCACGTCTTCAATATTCTGTTCTTCATCTGGTTCTTCGCCAGCGGGCACTGGCGGCTGGCCAAATTCATCAATCGCTTGGTTTGGGTCTATGATTATCGGGGTACCGGCCCCGGCGTTTTTTTGTTTTTTTCGTTTTCGCGGTCTGACACTCTCGTCATAATCTTGGGAGGGGCCTGTTTCCTCGGCACTGTCATCTGCTATTCCATTTTCCTCGTCAGCTGCCGCTTGTTCAACAGCCTCTTCCTTGAGCGTCTCTCCAATCATGGCAGCCACTTTTTTGCTTGCTGCCGCAAGACTTGCCGGATCAACCACCTCTCCCAGCACCTCTGTTAGTGCCTCATCAATAAGAGACGCGAACTGCGCGTTTGCGTTACCGGATTGCAAAGAGATGTCAGCGTCTGGTTCAGCCATTGTCTGTTTTTAATTGCTCTACCGCGTGTATCAGCCGCGTGCATTCCTGATAATACTCATGCATCCATTCTGCCAGAGTATCCTGATCAATTCTCCCCAGGAGTTCTTTCTCATGGCGTACACGCAGGCCAAGCTGTTGGGCTCTCGCCCCTATCAATGTTTTCACCGACTGTTGTATGTGATCGGCATTATTTTTTTTCAGCGCTTCGCGTAGCTGTACTTTTGCGGTTCGGACCATCTGTGCCAAAGAGGCTTGCATCCTTTGCGGTGAAACGGTTTGGCGTCTTTGTTTTTGGTAGGCGACTTTTTTGAATTGTGCCGCCCATTGTTTTTGTTGCTGCGCGGCAGCCTCATCAGACAATTTCATATGATCCATTTGATTCTTGTAAGGTCACTGTCGTTTTTTTGGACAGTGGCCGCTTTTGAAGGAACTCAAGCACCAACGAATGCACAATATCTTCAATCACATGCTCCGCGTGGCGCGCGCCGGTGTCCTTATTATACGCTTTTTGTGCCAGCTTTGCGAGTATGGTTGGGTTGAACAAAATTCGTACATTATTCGTTTTTTCCAAATCATCACTTATTCGCTTCATTTTTTGTTTCATGAGCCGAATCATGGCGGCATCGTCCAGTGGCTCGTACATGCATATTTCATCCAGGCGTCCAAGCAAACTCGAGTCCAGTTGCTCCTTGAGCAGTTGCGTCAATGCCGTGTTGCGATCCGCGCAGAGAGCCGCGGTGGTTTTTTCTCCAAAGCCAATACCCGCGGAGCTATAGAGCTCCGCTCCGGCATTGCTCGTGAGTATGATAATGCTGTGCGCGAAAGAAATGCGTTTGCCGGCACTATCAGTGAGCGTTCCTTGTTCCAACATCTGAAGCAGCAGTCGCGTCACGTCCGGGTGGGCTTTGTCGATTTCATCAAATAAAATGATACTGTGAGGATTTTTTTTGAGCTGTTCTGTAAATCGGTTTCGCTCTTTGTGTCCAACATAGCCAGCAGGGGAGCCAAGCAGTTTTGAAACGCTATGTCCTTCACTGAATTCAGACATATCAAATTGGATCAGCGCATCACGGTCACGATACAGCGCGTGCGCGAGTTCTTTGGCCAGAGAGGTTTTTCCAACGCCGCTTGGTCCAACAAGGAGCATTGAAAGGTACGGTCCATGCTCGCGCGCGCGAAGTTGCCTGCTTTTGAGCGCGTTCACAATTTTTGCGATGACAGCATCCTGGCCAAAAATATTTTTTCGGAGGTGGAGTCCAACAGCATCCAACCGCTGCCATGAGTTGAGAAGGAGTTCCTTTTCATCTATGAGCAGCGTACGCGCCAGAACGCGAGCAATATCTCGCTTGGTCACGCGTGCGCGGATGCTCTTTTTTTCCAGGTGCGCTTTTTTTTGAAAGGCGGCAATTTTTTTTGCCATCTGCTCTTCTTGCTTTTTTATCTGCATTGCTTTGTCAAATGCTTCATCCATTATGGCGGCTTCCTTTTCTCCCTGCATCGTTCTTAGTTTTTGTGTCAGTTCCGCCACGTGCGTTTGAGCCTTTGATACGGGTGTTCGGACCCGCACGCTGGAAGCCGCTTCGTCCAGCAAATCCAAGGCCTTGTCCGGGAAAAAATTGGTATGTACATAGGTGCCACTCAGGTGCACGGCGTGCTCCAAAGCATCCGCATCAATTGTAACATTGTGGTATTGCTCGTACTGCTTTTTGAGTCCCTTTAATATATGTATAGTTTGATCTGCGGACGGCTCTTTGACAAAAATAGGCTGAAAACGCCGTTCGAGCGCCGGATCGCTTGCAATATACTTGTGATATTCGTCCATGGTTGTAGCGCCAATGCAACGGAGCTGTCCGCGTGCCAACGCCGGTTTGAGCATATTTGCCGCGTCCAAGCTTCCTTGGTTGGCACCCGCACCAATAATATTATGAAGTTCGTCGATAAACACAATGCAGTCCGGCATTGCGGCGACCTCATCAATCAGCTGTTTCAGTCTTGCTTCAAATTCTCCTCGATACACTGTGCCGGAAATTAAGAGGGCCATGTCAACGGAATATATTTTTTTGTGTTTTAACGCATCGGGAACTTTTTTTTCAACAACGCGTTTTGCGAATCCCTCTACGATTGCTGTTTTTCCAACCCCCGGCTCGCCAATCAACACGGGGTTGTTTTTTGTTCGCCGGCACAGAATGTGCATCAGTCTTTCTATCTCCATTTCTCGACCTATGACAGGATCGATATTTTTTTGAATTTGGAGGTCAGTAAGTTCCACGGCGAATACTTCAAGGGCGGTCTGTTGCCGACGAATTTTCTTTTTATTCTGCCCGCGAGGGACTGATGCTTGGTGCGAGTGACCGTCCGGATGTTGGCTTTCCAATTCATCAATAACGTCCATAACGTCTTCCATATCCGGGAATCGGCTTGTCGTGGAGATAATGCCATCAATGTGTTTCATGACCTTTTTTTTCGAGATATTGTCTTGCTTGAGAGTGGCGGATATCAGCGGATCTGATATCTGCATCAGGCCATACAAGAGATGCTCGGTACCAATGTACTTGTGCCCGTGCTCATAGGCCAATAGCATGGCTTTTTCCAGCGCGGTGCGAGCACGCTCATCCAGGTCTGGCAACAGAGTCGTTACCGGTTGCCCCTGCGTTTGTGCTATGTTCTTTTCATCCGGAATCCGTGGCATTTCAATAACTGTTTTTTCCAGCATATCCACATTACAGTGTAAGGTGGAAAGGATTTCAGCCGCCAAAGAGCCTTTTTCTTTGGACAAGGCAAACAGCAAATGCAACGGTTGAACATGTTTGTGCGTGAGGGATGTTGCCAAAGAAATGGCGTTGGCAATGCTGTTTTTAAGGTGGGAAGACAAATTGTCTAAAATGTGGTTGGCATTCATAGGTGGTGGCCGGTTTATTGCCATGGTTCATTGCTCAGGAATGTCGGAAACCGTGAACAATAAACAATGAACGCGTGAGATTGCGTTAAAATTAGCTCTATTATATACTCGTGTGACTGTATTCGTCAAAGTAACAATATGTTAGATCAAAGCATTTTTCGCAGTTACGATGTACGGGGTGAATTTGGCTCCGAGCTCACGGAAGAGGCAGCATATATCATTGCTCACGCGTATGCTGAATTTACCGGTGCAAAGCGCGTTGTGGTTGGTATGGATGTACGGACATCGTCTCCAGTCTTGATGGGGGCGGTTGTGCGAGGACTTTTGGAAAGAGGATGTGACGTCATTGACATTGGCATGGTGTCTACCGATGTGTCATATTTTTCCGCTTGGAAGTATGCGTTTGATGGATCGATCATGGTGACGGCATCGCACATGCCTAAGCAGTTTAACGGGCTGAAATTTTTGTATGTGAACGCGGAGGGTATTCTTGTTCCAATTGGAAAGGGATTGGGGATGGAGCAGTTGAGGGATTTGGCCAACCGGCCGGATATTGTCAGAGACGTAAAAAAACAGGGGACGTTGACGGGAAAAGATGTCTGGGACGATTACGTCGCTTTTGTTCGGTCATTCGTTGATATCGGCGCTATCAAGCCGTTACATGTGGTGATGGACGCTGGAAACGGAATGGGCGGGCTGGTCGCCGAAAAGGTATTTTCCGGGTTGCCACTCGTTCGGGCGGATATGAATTTTGAGCCGGATGGACGGTTTCCGCATCATTCGCCCAATCCGATTGTGCCGAAGAATCGCGCGGATATCATCGCAAAAGTAAAAGAAGTGGGGGCTGATCTGGGCATCGCTTGGGATGCTGATTGCGATCGCTGCTATTTTATTGATGAGAAGGGAACATTTATTAATGGAGATTTCATAACGGCGCTGCTCGGAAAATATTTTGTGCAGCGTAATCCTGGCGCATCCATTGTGTATGATGCCGTGTCAAATCGAGGAGTTCGACACGCGGTTGAGGCCGCGGGCGGAATTGCGTATATGGAACGTGTTGGGCATGTCTATATTAAACATAAAATGCGCGAGATACATGCTGTGTTCGGCGGTGAGACAAGTGGCCATTATTACTTTGCTGAAAATCATCACATGGACAATGGGTTTATCCCGGCGCTTATTGTGATGCAGATGATGTCCGTCACGGACAAGTCGCTATCTGCGCTCATCGGTGAGCTGGGAGAGTACCATGTATCAGGAGAGATAAATTACATTGTTGAAGATGTAGACGCCATATATGCGCGGTTGAAAGAATCATTCTCAGATGGGAAAGTGACCACTATAGATGGTCTGAGTATTGATTACCCGGAGTGGCATTTTAACGTCCGTCCTTCTGCCACCGACCCCGTGATCAGGCTGAACGTGGAAGCAACCTCTCCCACGATGGTCAGAGATAAAGTGGCACTGGTGAGCGAGATTATTGGGGCAGATCAGGTTGAAGATGACTGATCGTGCGTATCAAGCTCAGTATACTGTAATTGAAGGCCGCGACTGGTCATGGTATACCCATGGACTCGGATCTCTCCTCGGTGAATTTTATCGTGACAGGGCGTACAAATAGGCAAGAGATTTGCCTTGTGATTTTTGTGAAAATGCAGAATGTTTCCCTGCGGGTCAGCAAGCTCTTGCGGATGAATGTGGTGCGTTTCATCAACCGTATTTCCGCAAATGGAGCATGAACAAAGGAGTAATTTTTTATTATATTTGCTGGGTTGTTTTTTTGTGATGAGCGTGAGATCATTGTGTTCTCCCGCCAGCTCATTGCGGATATCCCGCGCCGTCCGCAAAAATGTTTCATCCATGTGAAGAGACTGGGCAAATTCCAGCCCATAAATGCTGCTGCCGCTTCCCGGTTGAAGCGTTCGGTCAAAGACAAGGCAATCTTGCGCGTGATCGTAGTGAACGGAAAGGTGGACGCTGGCGAGGGATGTGATTGTACGCAGCATCGGAAGGTCTTTCAGCTGATGCAGATGTGTGGTAAACAAAAACAGTGATTGTTTTTCGATAAGTCGAAGAACGGTCGCCGTGACGATGGATATGGCAGAGAGTGTTTCTGTGCCATGGCTGATTTCATCGCCCAATATCAAGCTTTTGGTGGAGCATCGGCTAAAAATATTTTTTAGCTCCATCATCTCCACGGCAAATGAGGATAACCCGCGTTCAAAGTTGTCTTTGGCAATAATTCTGGTAAAGAGCTCATGGAATACGGTGAGTCGCATGCCGCGTGCCGGCACATACATTCCGGCTTGCGCCAAGAGCACGGCAACGCCCAGGCTTTTCATGAGGGACGATTTGCCGCTTGAGTTAATGCCATACAAAAGGATACCCTGAACACGTTTTATGTTCATGTGCGAAAAAACAGTATCCGCGGTTGCATCTGATACCTGACCGAGCAGAACCGTATTTGGAACATACAGCTCAGCGTCCTCCCGTGTCTCAACAAGCGGGTGGCGCAGCTCGTCGGCTTCAAGAAATGACGTGTCCATTTCCAATAGCTGAGGTCGGCACAGGCGCAGTGCAGCTTGGGCTTTTGCATTGCTGAGAGCCACGTCTATCTGCGCGAGTGCACGTATTGTGTTGCGCAGCAGCGTACCAAATTCTTGATCAATGTGTTTAATCTCTCGCAGGAACAGTTCTTTTACCAGCGCAATGATTTTTGTTTGGGCAGCGACAGTTTCCTCTGATATCTGGTCAATCACAGGTGCCGTTATCTTTACATTTGACGTCTGAACTTTGAACGTAAAATCGGAGAAGGCGTGTACTGTTCCATCGACGGAGATATATTGTTTTTGCAACTCTTTTTCAATTTGAAAAAATCTGCTTTTTGACAGGTGAATATAATGTCCCTCTTTGTCAAGCTGTTTAATTGAGACGTAGTCTCGTTCATCCTTTCCTGTTTTTTGACTTAGCATGTCAGCAATACTCATGCGGATGGTTTCCATTTTTTGTTCAAGGGCGGTTCGCGAGTGTATCAGTGTATCCAGCGCCTGGTCATAGCCGTGCTCAAAGATGCTCGTGTGAATATCAGCAAAGAGGACTTTTGCGGATTCCTGCAAATCAAAAATGCGACGCAGTTTTACAATGAGTTGTTGCAGAGATTTTTCATCATCCACAAACCCTGACAAAATGCGATTTGCCGACGAGTTCTGAATTGCGCGTAGAATGGAAACCGCCGCCTCCAGTGAGTCGTGCAAAAAGTTAACCTCAAACGGATGCAGGCGAGCCAGCGTCATTCGACGTGCAATTCGTTCGAGATCGTATATGTTGCGAAGCTGCGCATCTATTTCTTTTTGAAGAGGCCCGAGCGTGTCTGAAAGATCATATCGTGTTTCAATCTCGGCTTTATTTGTAATGGGATTTCGTATCCGTTCTTTAAGTAGCCGTTTTCCAATACTGGTAACGGTATAGTCCATGATGCGTGTAACCGTTGTTTCCGTTGGATCACGAGAGACAATATTCAGCTGCTCAAGCGGGTGATTTCCCAGATAGAGATATGCAGTATCATTGAGCATCACCGGCCGTGTCAGATTCTCAATGACTTTTTTATCGTGGGTCACAATAAATTCAATCAGGATGCAAAGAGCTTCGCACGTGAGTGGCGCGCGCTCCAGCTCCAAGTATTCAATGGGCGAAAGAAATGACTCCACAGCGAACGCTTTCCCAAGCAGTTCATTTTGATACGTAATAGAAGGCCGCGATGCATGGATCTGAACGTTGTCCCATGATGATATTTCCAAATACTGCCGCACCGTGTCCTCTTTGATACCGGTTCCTATCAGCGTAAGAATGATTTCCGCGGTTCTGTGGGAATGAACAAGACTGAAGAGTTGATCAAGCGCGAACGTATTGTCTTCCTGTGTTCCATGCAGGTCAAGCGTGGTACTTTTGCCGGTTGTGATGTCTATCCCCGCGTATCCGGCAGAATAAATGCCATTGTTTTGATCAATGACCAATGAAACCAGAACCGTTTCTTCATGATCAAGCGCGTATTCAAAATTAACTCCGGGCGATAGAATTTGGTCCACAAACCGTTCTACATTTGGCGGAATACCGCGCTGTCTGACGATCACGATTGTGTATGTATTCTCCTGCACCAGCCGTGCCATATATCGGTCAAATGTCGCCACCGGAAATCCGCATAGCAGCGGATTCGCCATGGAATTTTCAAGGATTGCCTTACTCCGGCGTGTCATTTGCAAATTCAAAATTTCCGCGATTTCTTTTGTTTTTCCAATGACCATTATCTCATTGTCTACGCTATATATTTCCCAAAATGATCCAACTTCCATGATGACTACGGTATGTGCGCCGTATTCTTTTTCATACATGGCTTGAAGCTCAAAATACGCTTCAATGAGAGAGACGTCGGTTCGGTTCAGCAGGTTGGGGACATGTGAATCATCCATAAGCGAATTGTGCCAATATCATACCATACACGCCAATAGAAAAAAGCCTGCATGGTGACAGGCGCCTGTTTGTGAGAGCGAGTCTACGTTCTTGTTGATTCCAATTCCGTTATTCTCTTTTTCAACTCCATCATTTTTAATTCTCGGCCTATCATCAAGTTGGTTGTCTCCTCCAATTCGTGATTCCGTCGCTCCAGTTCTCTTGTCTTTTCTTGGAGTTCTTTTGTTTTTTCCGTTAATTCTGTGGATATGATTTCCAACACCTGCGTTTTTTCTTTTAGCTGTTTTTCATTTTTATCTTTAAGGGTCCACGCGACAGCCACGACACTTCCTGCGGTAATTGCAATAATGGAAATGATCAAAAGGGTCAGTGCCGCGCGGTTGACTTGCGCATGAAGACCGTTTTTTTCAGCGAAGAGGTCAAGTTGGCCTATCGGTATATCATTATAGAGTATCGGGGTCGTCACATAGTCGCACGTGTTGCATATGTTTCGTTTGGACAGCATGTTTTCTTTGGACACATTTGAGTTTTTTGTTTCCGCTGCGACGAGCGTTCCCTCGGCATTCGAGACAATAACCGTATGGGTGCCATTCTTTTCGTTTATGTTGAAAGACAGGATCTTTTGTATTTGCTCTGTATTGGATTCTGATAGCGGATGAGAAAGAGTGCTCGCGATATAGAGACTTTGGCTTTCAACCTGCTCTTCAAATGTTACTGTCAGGCGTTGTTTTTGAATAAAAAAAAGGGTGGCCGCCATAGTGGCGATCAGCGCAATAAAGATAACTTCTCCGGCGATGATGGTTCCTTTTTTCATTCTCTATAGTATAACATGAGCACTCGGTTTGTGCCATGCGAAAAAAACAGAGCGCGTGGCTCTGCTTTACATACTGCGAAGTTTTGCTATGCGTTCCGCAACAGGTGGGTGGGTTGAAAACATTCCCGCCGCCTTTCGTTTGAGCGGCTCTGAGATAAACAGGTGCGCGGTTGCCGCCCCGGCTCGATCAAAAGACTGTGGAGAACGTTCTATCTTTTCCAGTGCTCTGGCCAATCCTTCGGGATACCGTGTGAGAAGTACTCCGGATGCATCTGCCAAAAATTCTCTTTTGCGAGAAATGGCGAGTTTGATCAGTTCCGAAATAATGGGGGAGAGTATGAGGAGTGCCAGGCCGATAAGCATGAGTATTCCGGATCCGCCGTTTGATTTTCGGTTGCCCCCACTGCCAAACAAACGCGCTCGGAAAAAGAAGTCGGCAAGGAGTGAAACAGTTCCTACCAGCACAATCACGACTGTCATGAGTCTGATATCATAATTTTTAATATGAGACAGTTCATGAGCAATGACGCCTTCAAGTTCTTCATTTTCTAATGCCTGAATAATTCCTGTCGTAAAAGCAATGGATGCGTGTTCAGGATCTCGTCCTGTTGCAAAGGCGTTAAGCGCCGGAGATTCGATAATGTGTACTCTGGGCATGGGCACGCCCTGCGTAATGCAAAGATTTTCTACCATTCTGTAGACGTAGGGATTGTCTTCCTTTTTAATTTCTGTTGCGCCGGTTGAGTGGAGGGCAATCTTGTCCGAGTGGTAATAACTAAACCATGTCATGACCAAAGAAAAGATCGCCGCGCCAACCACTACCTCATACCCATACCCAAAAAATTGATTCATGATAACACCAATACCAATGATCAGCGAAAGGAAGATCACGATAAGAGCATTCGTTTTTCGCTTATTCGAATCAATTTGAGAGTACATATCTTTTAAAGTTCAACCTTCACGTTCTTTCGCTCAGATGCATCTTCTACCTCAAAAAATTCATATTTTTTGAAATTCAGCATGCCGGCAAAAACGTTATTTGGAAATGTTTCAATTTTGGTGTTGAAGTCACGCACTTGACCATTGTAAAAGCGTCGTGCGGCTTGGATTTTGTTTTCCGTATCAGACAGTTCGTCCATGAGCTGTGCAACATTTTGGTTTGCTTTCAAATCCGGATATGCTTCTACCGCAATTTGCAATTTCCCCAACATACCGCCCAGCATGCCTTCTGCCTTTGCCAGTTCGTGCGTGTTCCCCGCATCTTGCGCAGACATGGCGGCAGAACGAGCTTTGGTGATATTTTCCAAAAGATCTTTTTCATGCGTCATGTAGCCTTTAACACTGGCGATCAAATTTGGAATAAGATCGTGGCGGCGTTTGAGTTGTACGTCAATGTCGCTCCAGGCTTCTTTTGTCCTGTTATTGAGCTTAACCAGGCCATTGTACAGGGCAATCAGCCAAAATATCAGCACGACTACCACTGCGAGAACAACGTAGAGTGTTGTCATAGTATATATAGGGTTGGGCTGTATAGTTTAGTGTAAATAAACCATACGGCAATTGATAAAATGTACCAAACATGTTTTAATAGTACCGTAATTATAGGCATTTTTCTAGAATTTTGTCAATCCATATGGGTACTGTTATTCTTTTTATTTTGGTTTTGTCAGTCTTGGTGCTTGCCCATGAATGGGGGCATTTTTTTGTTGCGAGGAAATCCGGTATGAAGGTTCATGAGTTTGGTATTGGTTTTCCGCCTCGTGCATTTGGTATATACAAAGATCCAAAAACAAAAAAATGGGTTTTTGTGAAAGGGAAAGGAAAAAGCTCGCTCAGTGAAACAGTGGGTGGCGAGGATAGAAAAAATCCGGATGAGTTTCCGGCCACTCTTTATTCATTCAATTGGCTTCCCCTTGGTGGATTTGTAAAAATAAAAGGGGAAAACGGTGAAGAAGCACATGACACGGATAGTTTCATGTTTCAAAAGGCATGGAAAAAAGTGCTGGTATTGGTTGCCGGTGTAACCATGAATTTTTTGCTTGCCGCTGTTTTGCTCGGCATAGGACTTGGCATTGGTTTGCCAACAGATGTGAGCCAGGGCGTTGACGAGGGTGCCATATTTGTTCAAGAACCCGCTGTCCTCGTACAGCAAGTGGTTCCGGATTCTCCGGCACAGCATGCCGGTTTGGAAGTCGGCGATAAAATTTTGTCCGTCAATGGGCAGCCTTTGTTACAGAGTAGCGATGCGGTACAAGCGATTCGCGATAATAAAGATGCTGAAATGATTCTTTCTATCGAGAGGGGTGCAGAACTTCTTGATGTGCCTGTTACCGCTGCAATTTTAGAGAATGGCGAAGTATATCAATTGGGCGTCCTCCTGGCCGACGCAGCAATTATCCGCTACCCATGGCATATTGCTTTGCTAAAGGGATTTGGCGCGGCAGCCATATCTCTTATCAATATTTTTATTGCATTTTTTTATTTAATAAAAGGATTGATTACTGGTCAGGGGCTTGCCTTTGATGTTGCCGGACCGGTGGGTATTGCCAACATTATTGGGCAAAGCGCGCGGCTTGGTATAGAATATTTGATAAATGTAACTGCCATGATATCATTGAGCTTAGCTGCCATTAATATATTGCCTATTCCGGCGCTCGATGGAGGCAGGTTGCTTTTTGTCTTGATTGAACGGGGTACTGGTAGGCCTGTTCCTATGAAATATGAACAAGCTGCCCATACGATTGGCTTTATGGCGCTCCTTGCCCTCATCGCTGTTGTGACATTTAGAGATATTGTTGGGCTCATGTGATACTATGGATTTCAAAACACACATACAAGCCGTAAAAAAAGAATGTCTTTTAGCTTTAAAAAAAGTTGATTCTGTTGACTCTCTGAAAGAGGTAGAGCAACGTTTTTTTTCTCGAAAAAATGGTGAATTGAGTAAAGCCATGAAGTTACTGAAAGATGAATCTGGTCAAGCCAAACAGACTCTAGGCCAAATGGCAAATGACATAAAAAAAGAACTGGAAGACGCGTTTGCAAACAAACACGATGAATTGCGTCGCGAGCAGATGGCAGCCATTGGCGAGCGAGAGGCTATTGATGTCACGCAAACATTGGTCACGGCACAAATGCCGGGTCATATTCATCCGTTAACGCAAGGCCTTTGGGAATTGGAAGATGTTGCGCGTGGTATGGGTTTTATTGTTGAAGATGGCCCCGAATTAGATAGTGATTTTTATGTGTTTGAGTCGCTCAATATTCCGGCACATCATCCGGCGCGCGATTCGCAAGACACGTTTTACATAAAAGATCATCCAAATTGGTGCATGCGCTCGCATGTATCAAATATGCAGGTGCGATTAATGCGAAAGTACAGTGAGAAGGGCTCCAAACCGGTACGCGCGGCCTATCCCGGGCGTGTATTTCGCAATGAGGCAATTGATGCCACGCATGAGCATACATTTTATCAATTTGAGGCGCTCATGGTTGATCGAGAAATACATATTGGTCATTTGGTGGGCGTGATAAAAGAATTACTAAAAGGATTATTTGGCCGCGAGATAGAAGTGCGGTTGCGACCATCGTATTTTCCGTTTGTGGAGCCCGGGTTTGAGCTTGATATGAAAGTGGATTTTGGAAAAGGAGAGCAGTGGGTTGAAATGCTCGGCTGTGGTCTCATGCATCCACGGGTTTTGGAAGAAGGCGGATATGATCCACATGAATGGCAGGGATTGGCATTTGGCATGGGGCTCAATCGTCTGGTTATGGCAAAATACGGCATAGAAGATATTCGGCATTTTCATTCCGGTGATATGCGGTTTTTAGAGCAGTTTTAGTATGTTGATTTCAAAACATTGGTTGGAACAATTTGTCGATATTTCCGATATCGCGCCGGAAGATTTGGCAGAGCAGTTAACGCTTCATACGGTGGAGATAGAAGGCACTCTCAACCTTGCCACGTTGCTTGATCATATTGTTGTAGGAGAAGTTGTTTCCATAGAAAAGCATCCGGATGCCAATTTGCTGCACGTATGTCAGGTGAGCGTTGGAAAAGAGCGCCTGCAGGTTGTGTGTGGGGGTAGCAATGTTCGCCAAGGCATGAAAGTCGCTATGGGTATGCTTGGCGCAAAAGTACGTTGGCATGGGGAAGGCGATCCGATTGAACTTGCCAAAATAAAAATTCGTGGACAAGAATCATTTGGCATGATTTGCGCGGCTGACGAAATTGGGCTTGGCGATTTATTTCGGAAAAAAGATGAAAAAGAGATTTTGGATGTAACAGATGTGTCTGCTGATGCCGGAACGCCACTTTCAAAAGCACTTGGATTAGATGATATTGTTCTAGAAGTTGACAATAAATCAATGACACATCGGCCGGATTTGTGGGGTCATTATGGTATTGCTCGTGAAATAGCAGCCATATACGATCTTTCTCTGCGGGAATATATAACAAAAGAAATAGAAGAAGGTGATGATGCACAAATACAGGTTAGCATTAAAGATGGTGATATGTGCCGTCGATACATGGGTGTTGTTGTCCAGGGTATTTCCATTGGTCCGTCACCTGATTGGTTACAGCATCGTTTGGCCGCCGTTGGCATCAATCCAATCAATAACGTTGTTGATATTACGAACTATGTCATGGCAGAGTTGGGGCAACCTATGCACGCCTTTGACGCAGATACGCTCCATTCAAATGATATTGTGGTACGCAGAGCAAAAAAAGGTGAATCAATCGTAACCCTGGGCGGTGATGAACATCAGCTGACTTCGGATATGCTCGTTATTGCTGATAAGAAAAAACCGATTGCTATAGCAGGCATAAAGGGTGGTGACCAGACGGGTGTTACACAAGAAACAACAACAATCATTTTTGAAGCGGCTAACTTTGACGCAACCGGCATTCGTAAAGCTGCGTCAACGCTTGGTCTTCGAACTGACGCATCGAGTCGTTTTGAAAAAAGTTTGGATCCATCATTCGTGGAATTGGCCATGAAGCGCGCGGTGGAGCTTACCCTTGAGATTATTCCGGATGCTCGTGTTGCCAGCCCTGTTGCGGATGCTGGTGATTGGGAGGTTGAACCGTTACATATTCGATTACGTCTACCATATTTGCGTGAGCGTATTGGTGTAGATGTAGCGCGCACCGATGTGGTACATACGCTTGAGCAGCTGGGATTTTCTGTTGATGAGAAGGGCAATGAGTTAGAGCTTACTGTTCCATCATGGCGTGCAACCAAAGATGTGTCGATTGAAGAAGATGTGATTGAAGAAATTGCTCGCATGTATGGATATAATATGATTCCGGTATATTTGCCAAAGGCTAGCATACAGCCAGCGCCAGAGAATCAACTCAAAAAATTAACACGCAGTATTACAAAACGGCTGGCATACGAGGCAGGCTATATCGAAGTATATAATTATTCTTTTATTTCTCCGGAGTGGTTGGCAAAAATGAATATTGCGACGGATACGTTGCTTGAGTTGGATAATCCTATTGCAAAAGATCGACCATTTTTACGTCGTAATCTGTTTCCGAATATGCTCCTGAACGTGGAGCAGAATTTGCATAGGTACAATAGTGTACAATTGTTTGAAATAGGAAAAATATACGAGAAAGAAGAACCGGGAGACCCATCCGGTATAGGAAAAGAGCGTTTACCGCGACAGGATGTACATGTGGGTATGGTATATGCGGCAAAAGGGGATGAGACGCCATTTTTTGCGCTCGCCGATGCCGTACGTTTGGTGCTTGGTGAGGCGGGTGTTGCCTACGAGTTTGAAAAATCTGAGGCGGACGCAGATATGATTCATCCGGGTAGGAGTGCACGCGTGGTTGTAGAGGGCGTTGACGTCGGCAAAATTGCAGAACTGCATCCACTGACGCAAGAGAAGCTTGGTATTCCGTTTCGAACAGCCATTGCTCAAATTAATTTGAATGAAGTCCTCCGTTTTGCAGGTGAACATATTTCATATGTGCCGCTCGGCGAATACCCTTCTGTAGAGAGAGACATTGCATTCGTCGTTGACAGTAAGGTAGAGCATGCAGAGGTACTCAATGCGTTGCAGGAGTGTGATGCCTTGATTGCGGGAGTCTCATTATTCGATGTGTATGGCGGGCAGCACGTGCCGGAAGGCAAAAAAAGTATGGCCTATCACATAACATACCTGTCACGCGAGCGAACGCTGACGGCTGAGGAAGTAGATACGGTGCATGCGACCGTTGTCCAGATGCTGCGTGATACCTTTGGGGCTGAAGTTCGTGCATAACACGGCACAACAAAACACATAACACTGATAACAGAACACACGTGTCATGGTATCCGTGTTATGTGTTTTTTTATCGGTGTGGTATACTGTTATTGCCTGTTAATTTTTAAGGAGATACTATGCTTCTTTCATCAAGTCAAGATTTGCTCTACATTGTGTTGGCAATCTGTATTGTATGGTTTACCATTTTTTTGTGTTGGCTGTTGTACCAAGCCGCCCGCATGATGCGCAATGCCAATGAGGTTATTGAGACCGTGACACATAAATTGGAATTGATAAACGACGCGGTGCAGTTTATGAGAGAAAAGTTTGACGGCATGAGTAAACATATGGGAATAGTAAGTTCAATGGTAGGCGGTATGGCAGATAAACTGGTGTTTAGCAAGCTCAGCAGTAAGCTGGAAGAAAAGATTTCTGCAAATGACAAAAAGACAAAGAAAAAAAGGAAATAAAGAAATGAATGTGTCAGGACTCGCGATGACATGAAACAAATAAAAAACTCCGCAACATGCGGAGTTTTTTATTCTTAAATCTTACTTTACTATTAATGTTCCACTCATTCCACCGTGCCCGGATCCGCAAAAAACGCTGCAAAAAAAGCTGTGTGTTCCCACCGTGTCGGCATCAAACTCAACGATTGTCGTTTTTCCGGGCTGGAGTTGTTCATTAATGCCAAAGGCATTGAGAGAAAAGCCGTGTGTCACGTCTTCACTTGTGATGGACAGTGTTACATGGTCACCTTTGTTGACGGTAATGGTTGAGGGTGAAAATTCCCATTGTCGTGCCACCATTGAAAACTCCTTTGTTTGCGAAATCTGCTCGGGTGCGGTATCTTCCGGGCAGGGCGCGTAGCCGCAGCTGGTGGGGGTGGCGCCAACA
>PFCB01000021.1:960-39246 GCA_002773135.1 Candidatus Magasanikbacteria bacterium CG10_big_fil_rev_8_21_14_0_10_47_10 | reverse complement strand
CAGCGCAATCACGCGCATCGCTTGTACAGGAAACAGGATTTTCATCATCGGCCGGAGCTATATTGGTAATGGTAATCGCAACAGCTTTTAGGTCACTCGCGGGCAAATCTGTTTGTGGAAACTCAAATTGACCCTGAATACCGGCGTCTTCGTGGATCAAAATAAAAAATGAATGTTCGCCAAGAGTGACCTGGCCGCTTTCCAGTGGTACCTTTTCATTTTTTCCTTTTTGTAATTTGGTTGACGTTATGACCGTTCCGGGGCGTTTTCCGGCGTCAGAATACAGCACAGCCCATGCCGGTCCGGATACATCCACTTCATCGATAACAACCGTACCGTTTTGTGTTTCATGATTGGCGGCTTTCACCGTGGCTTTGAGTGTCACTGCCGCCTGCGGATTTGTATCCGATACCGGGCGCGGTGGGGGCTCCGGTGTGGACGATCCACATCCCACCCCCAAGAGAAGGGAAGACGCAATGAAAAGCAGTATGGATATGTGTCTTTGTTTCATAAAAAAAATTACAAACAACAGGTTGATTGATTGTACACTATTTCGCGCAAAGATCAACGCCTCAGCAGCTGAAAGGGAAGGCGCAGAAGGATGAAGGTAACAACATAGTGGACTGTCGCAATAAGAAGCGCGTACACAAAAACAGCGACAATTATTGACAGCGAAGAGGCGATGCGCATCACGTATTCACGCGGATCAATGTTCATGAGCATAAGAATGAAGTTGAAGATAACAAGCAACCCGACAAGCCAGGCAAAACCGCGCCACATGCCTTTTACGTCTTGTTTGCTTGGCGCCATGTGCGCGCTGATGCAAAAAGAAATATAGACAAAAATCCAGAATATCGTATTGTTGAGATTATCCCGCTGAATGAGCGCAAAAAAAACATTTTTCAATGTGTCTATTGCGGACGGCACGGAATCATATTGAACATTGAGCATTGCAATGATGTCTTTTCCATTTGGCAGCACAAAATAAAGTATGCCTATAAGCGCTGCGCCACCAAAAAAAAGCGGAGCCGCACCAATAAAAAAATTTCCTATGCGCTGGTAAACACTGTTACTGTTGAAGCTGTGTTCAACATGGCCCAAGCCACCGGTTGATTTGTTCGGCTGAAACAGGGTGATGTTGGAAATTTTATGATGAAACAGCTTGGCAAAAAAAGCATGTCCCAGTTCGTGAATAGGTGTGCCAATCCACGCGGTAAGCAATATCCCTTTCCAACCAATGGTCCGTGTATAATTTTCATGTGTTGCTTTTTGGACTTTGGAAAGTAAAAATCCGAGTGCAAAAAAAATTCCCAGAACAGCGATCAGTTCCATTGCCACTGTTTGAAGAAGTGTGAGGGCGAATTGCTGCATAAAAAGGAAAATGACAAATGATCAAGCACAAATGTCAAATGAAATTTTATAGTTTGTCATTCTGCACCCCAGTATAGCATTTTTGCATGTAAAAACGAACCAAATGGTTCGCATAAAAATTTTGAGGAGTGGGCAGGCAGCACAAGTCCTTTGGCTCGGCTGCCCGGTCATCGTCGTGGCAGGAAGGGTGAGAAAAGAGAGTAGGTGAAGATGGTGCCTGCAATTATGCACCAGACTCCCACAGCTATTTGTGCCTCTGTCACACTGCCGGCAATCTGCAAAGATGAAACCATCACCAGTCCATCTCGGCACATCATCATACCGTAGATGCAGAGAATGGCGTCAACCATGCTGATGCGCGGTCGCACGCGCCTCATCGGTAGGCTCTATTGTGGTGATGCTCATCACGCATCATACGGCACGCCTCCCAAGGGGATCGGCAGCAGCGCGATCAGGGTCAGGCAGGTCCACAGTAGGATCTTTCCCGCCGTGTCGACGCTGTCCATGCAGCTGACGAGCAGGATGCCTACCATCAGTACCACGCAGACGAGCATGGTCGACGGTCCACTCAGGCGGCGGTCCGAGTCTTTAACCTTGTTAGAACTCATAGTTCCCCTCATGGAAGTGACAAAATAAAGATACAGATGATATAGTTGAAAGTCAATAATAAAAAAATCCGCCATGGCGGATTTTTTTATTTGGCGGGTTCAATATTCACGAATTTCGCCGGTTTGAGCTTCCCGTCAAAACGCATGCGTTTTCTTTGGGTAAACTTTACAATTCCGGCGATCATGGCGTACAGCGTATCATCCTTGCCTTTTTCAACATGCTTGCCCGGATGAATGCGCGTACCACGCTGTCGGACCAGTACCATACCGGCTTTCACGGTTTGTCCGTCGCCAACCTTCGTGCCAAGATATTGTGGCTGCGAATCGCGCCCCAGTCTTGTAGAACCACCGGCCTTTTTATGTGCCATACGGTCCGCATTTTAAGAGTAATTGACCAGAGGGAGCATTCCAGGTTAAGGAAAGCCATCTATAGTCAGTGGCGCCAGTATAATAGAAGTATATTGCGTTGTCAAGAGGACCTGTGTAGAGTATACTTTGATCGTTATCAATGCCTATGCCTCTCGATACCTACCCGATGAAGCTCTACCTCCGGCATTTGCCAAATAGAATCATGCTTCTTTCCAGCGTGACGGCAAATTTGTTGATTTGGGGGTGGCTTGCCTGGAATATCAGACCCCAAGAAGCGGCCATTTTTTTGCATTACAATGTCTTGTTTGGCGTGGATTTGATCGGGCCGTGGCAGAGAGTTTTTTATGTTCCACTGGCGGGTTTGTCCATCATCCTGGTCAATGCGTTTATTGGCTGGTTTTTATTCCCCAAAGATAAATTTGCCGCTCATGTATTAAATGGCGCCGCCTTACTGAGTCAGATTTTTTTGATTGTGGTTGCCGCGCTTTTGGTTTTTCTCAACGTATAGCACCTATGCAGCATCTGGCGCACCAAAGACAAAAAGGCGAGGCCGATTATGTGCTGCTTTCTTATTTTATCATTTTGATCATTTTTGGACTTATCATGCTGACGTCCGCCAGTTCCGTGATTGGTTTTGATAAGTTTCAAGATACATATTTTTTTGTAAAACGGCAGCTGGTCTATGGCATTGCTCCTGGTTTTTTTGCTTTTTTATTTTTCGCGAAACTTCCATACGAAACACTCAAGCCGATTGGAACCTGGATATTTTATATTTCAGTCGCATTGCTTGTAACCCTGTTAATCCCGGGCGTGGGCGCAAATTTGGGAACCGGCGCCAGCAGTTGGATCAGCATAGGGGCGGTATCATTTCAGCCGGCCGAGTTGGCGAAATTGGGGACTATTTTTTTCCTTGCAGCGTATCTCGTCAAATTGGGACGCGGCGTGCATGATTTTAGGCATGGGTTTCTTGTCGCGCTTGGTTTGGGCATGATACCGATCGTGCTCACCATCCTTCAGCCGGATGTTGGGACTGCGTCTATTTTGTTTGTCATCGTATTCGGGATGCTGTTTGCGGCCGGCGCGAAAATGTCTCATTTATCCGGTCTTATGGCTTGCGCGGTCATTGCTTTTTTTATCCTCATTTTTATTGCCCCATATCGTGCGGCTCGTTTTACCACTTTTTTGCATCCGGAGCTGGATCCACAGGGGATAGGGTATCATATTAACCAAGCATTTTTAGCTGTTGGTTCCGGTGGGTGGCTGGGGCAGGGTCTGGGTGGTTCAAAGCAAAAATTTCAGTATTTGCCGGAAGTGCATGCCGATAGTGTCTTCGCAATTATTGCCGAAGAGATGGGATTTATCGTGACAGCGGGATTGATTTTTCTCTTGCTTTTGATCGCGCGTCGGGTGCTTCATGTTGCCGGTCATGCTCCAGATGATTTTGGAAGACTGTTGGTTGTGGGTATTATTATTTGGCTTATGGCTCAGTCTTTTTTTAATATTGGCGCGATGCTTGGCCTGATGCCTATCACCGGGGTGCCACTGCCATTCATCAGTCATGGTGGAACCGCGCTTGCGCTGGCCATGGCCTCGGTGGGTGTGCTGGTTAATGTGTCAAAGCACGCAAGCGATATATAGTGCGTTATACAATACTATGAAAATTGTTTTTTCCGGGGGTGGAACTCTTGGCCCCGTCACGCCTCTGCTGGCACTAAAAGATGTTATTCAAAAAGCGCATCCGGACGCTGCCTTTGTTTGGGTTGGAACAACAAAAGGACCGGAAAAAAAATTGGTGGCCGAGCATGATATACCATTTTTTGCTTTGCCATCCGGTAAATTTCGTCGGTACATTTCGTTTTGGAATATTATTGATATTACAAAAATATTCATTGGTTTTTTTCATTCTATTGTTTTTTTGTGGCACGAAGATCCGGATATCTGTATTTCAGCCGGTGGCTTTGTGTCTGTGCCGCTTCATTGGGCTGCGTGGTTTTTGGGAATTCCCACATGGATTCATCAGCAGGACGTGCAGGTGGGGCTGGCCAATAAACTCATGACGCCCATGGCATGGGTGGTAACAACGGCATTGCAGGAGTCTGTTCCCTTTTTTCCAAAGAAAAAAACGCATTGGCTTGGCAATCCGATTCGCGCCGAGATGACCAAAGGTCGGGTAAGCCGCGCCAGGAAAATATTTAAGTTGTCGAGCAGCTTGCCGGTTGTGTTCGCGACCGGCGGCGGGACAGGATCATTAAAAGTAAATCAGATGATCGCGCAGGCCGCGCAACATTTGGACGGTGTTTGCCAGATCATTCACCTGACAGGAAAAGAGCGTCCGCAGGATATGGTTGAGCCAATGAAGCGGCAGTTCCCGATGTATAAGGCCTACCCGTTTTTTACCCATGAAATGAAGGACGCGTACGCGGTTGCCAGTCTCGTCATCTCGCGTGGTGGCTTTGGCACGATTACAGAGCTTGCTGCGTTGCGCAAGCCGGCTATTTTGATTCCAAAACCCGGACACCAGGAAGAGAATGTCGCTTTTTTGGAAGGGGCAGAAGCAGTAGTGCTCCTGGATGAAAGGACGACCGATGGCAATCACTTGGCGCAATCTATCAAGGAATTGCTCTCCAATAGAAAAAAAATGAAGGATATGGGTAATCGACTGCATGATGTGGTACCGCCCGCTGACCAGAGGAAAGCACTTGAGTTGTTTAATAGTTTAACAAATAGTTCATGAGATACTCGTTGGAGTACGTTTCCGTGGGAGCAGATTGTGCTATAATCTAGTTGTCAGATACCACGCCGTTTGCCCTCGGTAGTATTAATCATTCATTGCCATCTTGTGCCAGCTCCATATTTGCGCCCAGCGGGCGCGGAAAAACCAGAAGATCAGGACATTTGTCTGTTCGCCCAAACATCGTTCCGCAATCAGCCGCGGCGTTTTGGCATAAAGCTCGATGACAGGCGTAGGCACATGTACATTATTGGGAAGACCGGCATGGGAAAATCGACGATGATGGAAAACATGATGCTTCATGATATCTATGCGGGGCATGGCGTTGGGTTGGTAGATCCGCATGGTGACTTTGCAGAAAAGATTATTAACTTTATTCCAACCTGGCGAATGAATGATGTGGTATACATCAATCCGTCGGATACGGATTATCCGATTGGGTTTAATATTTTGGAAGTTCAAAATGATGAACAAAAGCATTTGGTCGCGGCAGGACTTATGGCCACCTTCAAAAAGATATGGCCGGATGTGTGGAGCAGCCGCATGGAATATATTTTGAATAATACTCTTTTGGCCTTATTGGAATATCCCGGGTCAACATTGTTGGGTATAAACCGTTTGCTTTCCGACAAGCCATTTAGAAAAAAAGTTGTTCGGGCGGTCAAAGATCCGGTTATTAAGGGATTTTGGCATAATGAATTTGAAAATTATGAACCGCGGTATCAAAAGGAAGCTGTCGCGCCGATTCAAAACAAGATTGGTCAGTTTTTGTCCGCGAATGTTATTCGAAATATGGTCGCGCAGGTGAAATCAACCGTGGATGTTCGAGAAGCCATGGACAGCCGGAAAATTATTATTATGAACTTGTCCAAAGGCCGTATTGGCGAGGATAATAGTCGGCTGTTGGGAGGAATGCTTATTACCAAAATCCAGCTTTCCGCCATGGAACGCGTGGACACGCCGGAGGCGGAGCGGAAAGATTTCTTTTTGTACGTTGATGAATTTCAAAATTTTGCGACACCAAGTTTTGCAAATATCCTATCGGAGGCCAGGAAATACCGTTTGAGTTTGGTCATGGCCCATCAATATGTCGCGCAGTTGGATGAAGTGGTCGCGGACGCGGTATTTGGAAACGTTGGCACCATCGTGGCTTTTCGAGTCGGAGCCGGGGACGCGGAAATGCTTGCGAAGGAATTTGCGCCAACCTTTATTGAAGAAGATATTGTGAACTTATCGAAATTTCAAATACTTTTGAAATTGATGATTGATGGTGTGGCATCATTGCCGTTTAGTTCGCTGACGTTGCCGCCGTTGGGCTCGCCTACGGAATCAATGGAAAAGGTCATCCGCGTATCCAGAGAACGCTACGCGCTACGTCGATCTGATATCGAGGATAAAATCATGCGATGGAGTGGCCTTGCCCCTGCCGAAGAATCCGGTGATGACGAGGATGGCGAGGACGAACGTCCGGTGAAAGAAAAAAACCCTATTGGATCGCGCACATCAATTGCGCCTAAAAAAGTGGAAAGAGTGGAGCAAAAAACTGTGTCATTGGTGGCCTTGAAGCCGGCAGCTCGTGAACCTGAAACAGAAAGCACGCCCGGTTCTCCGGAATCATCCGGACAGCCCAAAAAGAGAAAGAGAAAAAGGCGGCGTGGCGGGAAAACGAATAATTCAAACGCAGAAGCCCCGCCGCAGAATTTTCAAAAATCTGTCGATACGTCGGATAATATCGATTTTACTGATCCGTTCGACAAATAGTCGCGTATGAAGCAACCCTGGTATACGTTTTATATTCAAAAATTGCCGTTCACACTTTTATTGGTGGCAACAACAGGGTTGCCACTGATTTATTTGACAGGCCTGCGCGCGCCGGTGGTCGACGCAAAAATGCTTTGGGTGATCATCGCCAGCGCGGCGCTGATGTTTTTTTGGCTTGCTCGCATCGTGCTTGATCGGAGCGTATGTATTCGGAGTAGCTTGCTTGATATTGCTTTTATTTGCGTGGTAGCTGCCACACTGGTATCAGGATTTCTTTCTTTATTGCCCTATCAGAGCTTTGTTGGCCGTCCCAGTACCGGTGGTCTGTCTGTTTTTTTTGTTTTGGCTCTCATTGTTTTTGCGTGGATAACAATTCAGGAAACAGTATCAGTACGACAATGGCACATGCTGTGGACAGTGGTGTTCGCGGCCACTGGGTTGAGTGCCCTTGTTTTTTTGTTTGGGCAGTTTGACGTGACACAGGGGTTTCTTGCTTCGCTTCCTTTTGGTTTGCCCCCATCGAATTTGATTGGATTACGCGCAAGTGAACTGGCCATGTTCACAGCATTGGTTGGACTCGTTGGCGCGGGCATGCTCATGCACAAAGAAAAGCATTGGTGGATGCAGCTGCTGCCGGCCCTAGCGTTTCTTTTATCGGCCGCTGTGCTGGTACGCGTTGGATTTGCGTTTGCGATTGCCTTATTTGCGGGGGGGTTGGTGCTGTTGGTATTGGTTGGGTGGTTTCAGGCGCCTCGGATGCGTTTGTGGGTTATTGCCATCTTGAGCCTTTTTGCCGTTGCATCCATATTTTTTGCGGTTCAGGGTATTCCCGCCGGCGTGAAAGTGAAACTGGCTCCCGAGATTACACTTTCTCCAAACGCGAGCTGGTTTATTGCGAAAAGTACACTTGGTTCTGGGACGGAATCGTTTCTTTTGGGCGTGGGGCCGGGAACATTTGACGCGGCATTTGCGTTGTATCGGCCGGTGCAATTTGCCGGTCCAATAGATACACAAGCGCCTGCGTTTATTCGACCATATAACACATTTTTTTCATTTGCTGCGGAGTTTGGATTTTTGTTTTCATTGTCTTTTTTGCTGTGCATTGTTCTTGTGTTTATCATCGCCACGCATGCATTTTTGGAATTGTCGTCAGAAACAAAGCTATATAATGCGTTTTCCCGTGAAAAATTGTACCGTGACACATCTCGCAGAAATCATTTTCAGGTTGATGGCATTGTGGTTGGGGTGGCATGGGTGGTGGCCACACTCGGCATGGCGGTCTATACGTATGGTCCGGCGCTTTGGTGGTTATGGTGGTTTCTTACGGCCATGACAGTCGTTGGACTTGCTAGTCTTGCACCAAAGCAGCTGCGGTCTGTTGTCAAAGATATTCGTATTACCTCGTACTCAGCCGTTATCATTACCGTGATTCTTGTATTGCTTACGATTGGTATTGGCATGGGCGGTCTGGCTGTGTCAAACATGGTGCGGGCGGAACGCGCGTACGCGCAGGCAGCAGCAGTGTCGCCGGCAGCGGCGCAGGAAAAAATAGAAGAGGCTCTTTTATTTGCGCCAAAAAATTTGGAATATCGGCTGTCTTTGGCGCAGGGGTATTTGGAACAGGCGCGACTGCAATCGCTCAATCCTTCAGATCCGGAAAGATTGGGTTCTGCCCTGGCCGCGGCCACGGATCACGCGCTGAAGGCGGCAAAGGAATACCCGGGAAGCAAGGATGCGTGGCAGACTTTGGCAATCCTGTATATGAATGCGCGCGGATTGGTGGATGATGAAAACGCAAAGCAGGCAAACGCACGCGCGGCAGAAGCGCTGGAACATGCCGTGACGCTTGATCCGTATAATCCACGCCTTCACTGGCAGATGGGGTTGGTGAAAGACTATTCCGATGATGTCATCCAAGCCGCAGAATCGTACAATGGCGCTATCGCGCTTCGGGCGGATTTTATTGCGGCTTATCAGAGTTTGGCCGCTCTGTATGAACGCCATAACCAAATTGATAAAGCAGTGGCCGTGTATCAGCAAATGGTGGACAAAAATATTGAGCCGGCACGCGCTCTCTACGAGCAGGGGCGGCTGGTCTTTAACAGAAATAAGGGAGATGATATTACTCGCGCCGAGCAGTTGTGGCTGTCTGCCATTGAAAAAGACCCCACCTATGCAAATGCCTTATATAGTTTGGGGCTGCTATACGAGCGTTTGGGCAACAGAGCCGAAGCGCTTACATACTTTCGACGCGTGCAGTCCCTCAATCCGTTTAACGAGGATGTAAAGGATAAAATACAGTCGCTGCAGTAGGTTGACAAAACGGCCAAAATGTGCAAAGCTGAGCGAACAGCTTTTGTTATGCAACCAAAACACCTTCACGACAACGACCCCTGGATGCTGGCGGAACATATTCCGAACTGCGATCTTTTTTTCTCCACAATTTGGATGAAAGGTTTTGTCGACACGTTTGATACGCATGTTGGCAAGGCCTACAAGAAAATTCTTTGTCGGTATCAGGATTACAATCTCTGGTTTTATTTTGGGAAAGATGATTCATATGACGTGGGTGAATTTTTAGCGAACAAGTTTATTGGCGAGCCCGAATTTGCCTCAGAAACGAACGATCAAATTGTGGCGCATGCGGATAAACTCCGGGAGTACAGTGACTCTATTCCTCAGACAGATCTGCACACGCTTTCTGACCGGCAGCTTTGGGAGATTTACGATACGCATTACCGCATTCATCAGGAATACTACACATGGGGCTGGATGCCGGTCTGTTGCGATATGTTTCATGGGAATCTGACAAAGAAGGTGAAAGACTATCTGACCGGCATTGGCGTTCCCAAGGAGACTTTGAATCAAACCTTTGTCACATTGACACAGCCAACAAAAAAATCTCTGATTTTGATTGAACAAGAAGACTTGCTTCGCATTGCGCAGAAAATGGAACAGGGCGAAGATATTGAAGAAGATCTCAAAGCGCATTGGCAAAAATATTATTACACCAAGCATTTGTGGGTCAGCGGTGAGTACACAGTAGACGACTACAAAAGACAAATTCAAGAGGCGTTATCTTCACAAAAGACGGCCGGGGAACTTCTTCGGAAATTGAATGACGATTTTGAGCGTGGCAAACAAGAAAAGGACGCGCTCATGGGTGAGCTTGGGATTGCCGGCGAATGGCGAACCATTTTGCAGGCCTATGGCGATTTTATGGTGACCAAGATATATCGGCGGTACGCGCAGCTGTTGGCAGTGCATCACATGTCTCCAATCTTGCGTGAAATCGCAAAGCGAAAGTTTTTGACAGAGAAGCAAATACGTTTTGTGATGTATTCAGAAATGGAGCATCTGATTATGCATGACCGGTTTGATGAGAACATACTGCGTGAGCGGGCAAAGGAATGCGTGTATTACAGTGAACGGGATCATGAGCATGTGTTCACTGGAGAAAGCGCACGCGATCTGATCGCCAGCCTGGAAGAAGATATTGATACTGATACACAGGAATTACAGGGTGAGACCGGTTGCGTAGGACAGGCGACCGGCAAGGTGAAGATTATCATCCGCGCCGACGATATGGATAAAATGGAGACGGGCGATGTGCTGGTCTCCATTGCCACTGATCCTGATATTGTCCCGGCCATGAAAAAAGCAAGTGCCATTGTCACCAACCAAGGCGGTGTCACGTCTCATGCGGCAATAGTGTCGCGTGAGCTTGGCATCCCCTGCGTCATCGGCACAAAGATCGCGACCAAGGTATTGAAAGACGGCGATATGGTGGAGGTGGACGCGGACGCTGGGATCGTGAAAAAAATATAATCAGATCGTTATGCATCTGAATACTGCAGATTATTCGTTTTTGAGTCAGCGACAGCGCATGAGTCCTTTTCCGAACTATTTGTCGCTTGAGAGTGTGTGTAAAGAAATGAAGGAATATGTTGGCGTATCTCTAAAGGATACACTCATGATTATTAAGTAAATATCGTTATGAAGCCACTACAAATGCAAAACCCATTCATGTTTGGAGAATGGTTTGATGTTGCCTGGTTCCAAAGCTGCTATATGACTGGGGTGGCGCGTACTATCCATGAGCGTCTCGGCTATGGACTGTCACAGGTGGTCGGTGAATTGGAAGGCAATGTCCAGCGTATCTACATGTCTCGTTCTGAGTGGACCGAGCTTGGTGAGCGCTATCTGAATGATGTCCTTGCTGATCCGGAGAAGCTCACCAGTGTGAATAGAGATTTGCGCAAGGCTGCAGATGACCTGGCTGCCTACTCGCAGGAGTTGAAAAAGGTTGATTTTTCTCAGTGTGATGCCGAAGAGTTAATTTCATATTTAGATGCATATCATAAAAAACATCATCCGGTTTTTTCCCTGGGGCAAGTCCCAAACCTTTTGGAGTTGGAAAATACCTTTCTTAAAGATTACCTTGAAAACTGGCTCAAGCAGCAAGGCCTTCCGGATGAACGGGTGACGGAGGCGTTTCAGACACTCGCCACACCGCGTGAACTTTCAATGGCGCAGCGAGAGGAGCGTGACATGTTGCGTTTAGCGCAAGAAAAGGATCCAGGAGAGAAGCTCACACAGCACTGGGAAACATATTCGTGGCTGCATTTCGGATGGACCGGGCCATCTCTCTCTCGTGAGTATTTTGAACAAATCCATGCCGGTTTATATAACGAAGGGAACGCGAAGCAACTTTTTGAGAATTTCATTGCGCAAGATGAAGCGTTGACGAGTGAAAAAAAGCGGTGGATCAGTGAAACGAAGATGCCTGCCGATATTGTCCGATTGTTCCGAAAATTAGAAGAGCTCTTATATATCAAAGCACATCGAATGGACGCGTTGTTTTTGAGTTATGAAGCAAGTCAACCCATATTGCAAAAAATCGCGCGCGATCATTTCCTTTCATTGGGCCAGTTGTATGCGCTCTATCCTGACTGGATCATTGAAATGCTGCGAAAAGGGGAATTTGATATTGAGCGAATAAATGAAATTAGAAAATACTCGATCCAATATTTTGATGGAGAAGATTTTTATCTGCTGATTGGTGACCAGGCTCGCTCTTTTGCTGCGCCTATGGTTCAGCAGCTACCCGCCGTTGAACAGACAAATGAGCTGAAAGGAGAAGTGGCATATCCAGGAAAGGTGACAGGTCCGGCAAAGATTGTGAATATGGCAAAGGAAATGGAGAAATTCAAAGATGGGGACGTATTGATCTCAAATGTGACAGATCCGACTTTATTGCCCATTATGAAAAAAGCCGCTGCCTTTGTGACGAACCAAGGTGGGCTAACCTGCCACGCGGCTATCGTTGCGCGTGAATTGCGTACGCCCTGCGTCATCGGCACAAAGATCGCGACCAAGGTTTTGAAAGACGGCGACCTTGTGGAAGTTGACGCGGATAATGGTATAGTGAGGAAACTATGATAGATACACACTGGCTAGACAAGCATGCCTGGGCCTTGTTTGAAGACGTGCCTGATTGCGCGCCATGGTTTGTATGGTCGCCAATTATTGCCTTTGCCGAAAAATTAGAGCCTGAAGTCGGTGAAATTGTGCGGAATGTGCTTTTTTTGTTTGTAGACGGTGAGCTGCATATGTATTTTGAAAGCAATGAATTTATGCAGGCAGGACGTCGATTGCTTGAAAGGATCAAAGAAGATCCCTCGATAATGAGAAACATTTTGCAAAGAATTGATACATACGCGGATGAGTTGCTTCAGGCAAGTTCGCGTATGCGCGAGCAGACGGTTGCGGCACTAACGGATAGGGGACTGTTTGAGTGGTATAAAAAAACGTACGCTATTCATGAGCCACTGTGGGTTCTGGGTCAAGCCGTGAATTATTTGGAACATGAAAATTCGCTGCTCATGCCATTGCTAAAAAATTCGTTGCTGGAAGATGGTGTTCCACAAAGCCGTGTTCAGTCTGTGTTAATGGTGCTGACAACATCACCGCGATACAGTTTTATGCAAGCGGAAGAACAGGATCTTTTGAAGATCGCGACTGGGGACTCGTCAGCGTCTGTTGAAGATCATTGGAAAAAATACCAATGGATGGGCTATGGTTGGGCAGGTCCGCCGTACGATATATCGTATTATCAAGATCGTTTGGAATTGTTGGAGGGCGATAGAGAGAGATCGCGTTCGTTCGTGAAATCTGAAGACGCGTACGCGCTGGATGTCGAGGCAAAGAAACGGGAAGTGAAGAAAGAGTATTCTTTTTCAGAAAAAACATTGGCATTTGCCGGTTTTGTTGAAGATATCATTCGCCTGAAAGCATATCGCGTGGATGTATCACATCAATATTATTGGTCAATGGAGCCGTATTTTAGAGAAATCGGTCGGCGTAAACATTTAAGTGTAAGACAGTTGCAGGCGGTCCTGCCACCAGAGATGGAAGATTTGTTACTCCATGGCCGGTTTGATGAAAACCAATTGAACGCGAGATGGACACAGGATGTAATTTTTATTAAAGAGGGTACAATGCAGGAGGAACCTGGGCCTATCGCAAGAGAGTATCTTGCCGCCCTGGAAGATATTACCGGCTTTGATACGCTGCCGGATGAATTGTCCGGCGATTGTGGGTCACCCGGGAGTGCACGCGGAGAAGTTTGTATCATCGTCGATCCAAAAGATATTGGAACAATGGAGCAGGACGCCATCTTGGTATCACATATGACAGACCCGCGTTTTGTCCCGGCCATGAAAAAAGCCCGTGCCATTGTCGCGGAGATAGGTGGTATCACATGCCACGCGGCTATTGTCGCGCGTGAGCTTGGCATACCCTGTGTTATTGGCGTAAAAAAAGCGACCAAGTTTTTGAAGGATGGGGACAGGATTGAAGTGGACGCGGATAATGGAGTTGTAAAGAAAATAATATAAAAAAATATGTCTATAGAAGAATTACGCGCAGATGATTGGATGGTGTACTGGGCAGGCCGATGGAGTTTGCTGAGTGACTCCTATGCTGGACAGTCGTATATGCGTCGCCCATATGCTCAGATGATAGAGCGATTTGTGTCGCGAGCCGTGTTTCTTTTTAGAGATGGATTAACAACGACATGTATAAGAGAAACAGATAGGCGGAAGTTTGCCAATGACGTAAAAGAACATATTCAAAGTGGAGATTTTTCAATAACAGAAATTTGTAGCGCATTAAAAGATGAAACCGACGCCTTTTTATCCCTTATTGACAGAGATGAAGGGAAAGATATTACAGTGGATCAGTTTCAAAATTTTGTAGATAGGTTTTATTCATATTATCCGATGCATGTATTTGTCAAGAATTTGCCGGACGTTATGACGGAATCAGAATTAACCAAATATATGGAGCCGTTGGAAGATGCACGATTGTATGCCGAGCCTGTATACAGAAGATATGAGGACTATTTAGAGACATTGGCAAAGATCGTTGGTGAAAAAGAAGGATACATGCCTGCGTCTATACTGGCGACAATATCTGAAGAATTTGTAGCTTATTTAAAGGGTGGCAAGCTTCCGGATGAAGAAATATTGCAGAATAGATATGGGCTGAGTGCGTTGGTTTTTGACGAAAAGAGCACGGAGGTGTTTTTGAATGAGGATGCAAAAAATGTGGAACAAATAATTTTGGGAAAGGATGATCCGGAACAGCTGAAAGGTCAGGTAGCGTACAAGGGCGTTGTGCGCGGAAAGGTACGTGTCGTATTTGATCCGACTCCGGATACCGCGTTTGGAGAGGGCGATATTTTGGTATCCGGCATGACTCGCCCGGAATTTTTACCGTTGATGAAAAAAGCATCCGCCTTTGTGACAGATGGCGGTGGCATTTTGTGTCACGCCGCCATTGTTGCCAGGGAGATGCAGAAGCCGTGTGTCATTGGCACCAAAATTGCTACTAGGGTGTTCAAGGACGGGGATATGGTGGAAGTTGACGCGGATAATGGCATAGTAAAAAAAGTGAAATAAAAAGATCCCCCGACGCTCGCGAGCAATGGGGGATCTTTTTTGAGATAATGCTACAACCGAGTTATAACTTTATCAGTTGGGGCCGCGAGCAAGGTGCTCACGGCCGCAATGGTTGTGGTTCGCCGGTCAGCGCGTGAAGCGCGGACCGACAGTGTCGGTGTCGTTGGGGTTGTCTTCTGTCCCGACGGTCGCCGGGACAGGTGCGCGCGCTCTAGAGGGGCTTGCCCTCGAGCGGCGCGCGGATGAGCTCGCTGGACGCGATGTACCATCCGTCGGCGTCGGCCTCGAGCGTGTAGGCGACGGCGTCGGCCTCGCCGAGGCCGAACGGCGTCTCCTCCGGGTGGAGGGAGGCGAGCTCGGTCCACGGCGAGTGCGAGACCACCAGGCCGGTGTCGCACTTCTCCTGGTCGAGGATGTCCGCGACCTCGGCGAGGGCCGTGGTCACGGCTTCGCGCCCCATGCGCGCGTACACGCCCAGCTCGTTCTTGAGCGCCAGCGCGTGGCTGAGCTTGGGGGCGTCGTGGTGCTCGCTCTTCAGCGCATCGAGCTGCTCGAAGAAGTAGGAGCGCCCGGCCTCGCCGGGGAAGCACTGGTCGAACACGACATCGAAGTGGAAGCCGCGCATCGTGATCGGCGGCTCCGCGTTGAGCAGGAGCGCCGCCTCGATGATCTGGGCCGTCTGCAGCGTGCGCTTCGCCCCGCTGAAGAACAGCATGCCGATGTTGTCGAAGCGCTCGGCCAGGGCCTGGGCCGCCGCGAACGCCTGCTGGGCGCCGAAGGCGGTGATGGCGTCGGCCGAACGTCCCGTCTTCTGCGGGTGGCGCATCACGACGACGGTCACGGTCTTGTCGGTCCCCACGTTCACCTCCTGTTGGGTGGGGTCTCTGCCGCATTCAGTTCGCGGCATTAGAGAAGACTCTTGTGGAATATTCTCTGATACGGTGAACCGAAAAGTGGCTTGTTTTAGCAGAATTATTACACTGAATTGACTGCATACAATAGCACAAAACCTTGCTTTTGTCAAGCCCTTGTGGCTATACTGGTATATGGATTTAGGCTTAAATTAGCGTAGTTTTACCTATGTGGAAAAAGTACATTACCCGCAGACTGGCAGTCCAGGTAGCCCAAGCCTGGAATGTTGGGTTTGGAAAGGCCATGCAAGAGGTATATGGTCTGTCTGTGATGAATACTCTTGTATATAAAGACGACAAGAAAACAGAGTATTGGGTGGATAGGGAACAACATGAAGCATATGTCGCAGGTTTATTTCAGAAGTTGGAAGACAATACGTTTCTCAATAATTTTCATGTTAATGCTCAAGCGGTCATGGAATCCATTCTTGAAAAAATGACAGGAGCATTTTCAGACGTGCAATTTGGTTCACTGACAAATGAAGAATTGCTGAATTTGTATGAAGACATAGTCCATCCAAACGTGGAACAATTTTATGTTCGCATGTGGACGGTATTTAACATTGGTGCGCCGTTGGCGGAAGTGGTAGACAACGAATTGACACAGGTAATTAACGATGTGGATCAGCGGCGCGATGCGTTGCTGCAACTTTCATCGCCACTTGAACCAAATGATGTGACACAGGAACGCATTGACTTGCTTACCGTTGCAGTAGATTGGGATTCATTGGATGACACGCAAAAGCGGCAGCGAATTGTGGCGCATACAGACAAATATAAACACATTCCGTTGTTCGATTTTGATCACGCGCCGTACTCGGTGCAGCATTTTTTGGATGAAATGGAACAGATAGACGATCCGCAAACAGAATTGGACAAAATTAAGGCGGGTTTTGCACAATCGAAACAACACTACCGGACTTTTATAGACCAAACGAATTTAAATGAACGTCTGGAAGCACTCCTCGCATTCCTCAAAGAAAACGTATGTTTGCGAGATTACAGAGATATGATTCGGCAGAAGTTGAATCTGCAACTCCGTACGTTTTATACAGAGGTTGGTAAACGAATCGGGCTATCCGTTGAACAGATCGCTTTGCTGACAAACGCAGAAATCGCATCCTGCTTGCAAATCGGTAAAGCATTTGATGCAGAAGAAATAAAAATGCGAGAAGAAGCATACCTGTTGATTCAAAAAGAAGATGAATATCATATTTTTTCGGGTGAGCAAGCAACAGAAAAAGCAAAGCAGGAAATCAGCGCAGTGCAAACCGGATCGCATGATGTAAAAGGCAAAACAGGATCAAAAGGAACGGCAACTGGGCAAGTAAAAATTATCTTCACAAACAAAGATCTTGGTAAAGTAGAAAAAGGCGATGTGTTAGTGACTGCAATGACACGGCAGGATTTTGTGCCATATTTAAGAAAGGTTTCGGCCATTGTGACTGATGAAGGAAGCGTGACCTGTCATGCCGCTATTATTTCTCGCGAGCTGGGGATTCCCTGTATAGTCGCGACTGGGAATGGGACGACAGCACTGAAAGACGGCGACACCGTAGAAGTCGATGCGAATAGGGGTATAGTGAGAAAACTATGAAACAGAAATGGACCCGACTTTGGGCACGAACATATGCACCATTTATCGCGCAGTCATACTTGCGCGCGTTTACGTTGGGGTCGCCATTTAACATTGTGACAGACAAGCTGTATGTGCCGGAAGGGCGCTTGCAGGCGGTCTATTTTTTGCGCGATCAATTTGAAGAGTTGTTGAAGATATTTACCGCAGATGTATTGGCGCAAGACAGAAAAACGTACGCCGCCGGCTATGAACGCGCTCTTGATAATCACTTGCAGTGGGCGCTGAAAGTAACCGCGCAAGATTGGAAGGAAAAAACTGATAGTGAATTGATTGATTTTGTGAATGTTTTTTCAGATAAGCTTGCGGATTTTGGGCAACTCCAGTTTTTGGCATTTTTGGCGCTGGAAGGACCTACAAAAATGGTTGAGCAGAGAATTGAAAAAGAATATAGCGGTGCACAAGCGATTTTGCAATCTATATCAACCCCATACAGACAGACAAAATTAACCCAGGCGCGGCTTGAGCTGCTTCACATGGTTGTGGACGGACACGTTTCAGACGAGGACCTTCTAGTCTATATACATAAATACGCATGGCTGCCAATGTATGAGTTTGTGGACACGCCGCTTACAATCGATGAAGTAAAACACGAAATGGAGCATATTGAAGATGCGCGCGGTGAACGAGCGGCCATAGAACAGGCGCAGGGGGATCAACTCAGAGTATATGATCAATTTTTGTCATCAATTGAAGATCCGTCCTTCCGCGATCTTGTTGAGGTCACTCACATGTTTGCGTATCTAAAGGAAACGCGTGACGGATATCGCCGTCCATATTATTTTGCATTTCGGCCTTTTTGGCACGAGATGGCGTCGAGAACAAAATTAACGGCAAGACAGCTCAATTATTTGATCGATAGAGAATTGGTCGAACTTCTTGAGACAAAAGACCATCAGAAGTGGACAGATGTGGCAAATAGTCGGCAAAAGATGTTTTCCTTTGTGATGAAAGGTGGGCATGTGGATGTGTATGATAGAGATATTTCCGATGAATTTGGATTACCCAAACCAAAAGAAGGAAATGTGATTGTGGGGAAAGGAGCAAGCGCAGGAAGTGCAATAGGTCCGGTTTCGATTGTTTACCATAGGGGTGAATTTAGTCGTTTCAAGGAAGGCGATGTGTTGGTGACAACCATGACTCATCCTGAATTCTTGACTGTCATGAAAAAAGCATGTGCAATTGTCACAGACGAGGGCGGCATTACCTGCCACGCGGCTATTATAGCGCGTGAACTTGGGAAGCCGTGTATAATTGGTGCAGGGAATGCTACATCACTTTTGAAAGACGGCGACCTTGTGGAAGTTGACGGTGAAAGTGGTATAGTAAGAAAAATATGAGTATGTACATCCGACCCTTTGAACAAATTAATAAATCCGATGTGGCCATTGCCGGTGGCAAGGGCGCGTCATTGGGAGAAATGACGCAAGCCGGTATTCAGGTTCCGCCCGGCTTTGTGTTACTTGCGGACGCGTTTGATCGATTTATTGAAGAAACCAATCTTAAGCAAGAAATCGAATCACAGATTGCGCGGGTGAATCAGGATGACATGAAATCCGTGGAAAACGCGAGCAGCATTTTGCGGGACGTCATCCACGACACCAAAATGCCTGAGGATCTCGCCATTGATCTTATGGCAGCCTTTGATCAGCTTGGCGCGGAATATGTCGCGGTTCGTTCCAGCGCCACGGCAGAGGACAGCGAAATTGCCAGCTGGGCAGGGGAGTTGGACACCTTCTTAAATACCACTAAAGAAAGTTTGCTTGAGAATGTAAAAAAATGCTGGAGTTCGTTGTTTACGCCGCGCGCTATTTTTTACCGATTTGAAAAGAATTTGCATGATAGCTATGTGTCTGTGGCGGTGGTGGTACAAAAAATGGTTCAGTCAGATGTTTCCGGCGTGGCGTTCACTGTGCATCCGGTCACAGAAGATTACAATCAAATGATTATTGAAGCCGCGCTTGGACTGGGCGAAGCAATTGTCAGTGGCCAGGTCACGCCCGATAATTACATTATTGATAAAAAGGAAATGATGCTCTTGGATGTGAATGTCTCTGAGCAACACAAACGGCTGGTAAAAAAAGGAGAATCAAATGAATGGGAAGCGCTTCATGAACGTGGTGCCGCGCAAAAGCTCTCAGGCAGAAAGATTATCGAGCTCTCAGAGCTGTGCAAAAAAATAGAAGACCACTATGGATTTCCCTGCGATATTGAATGGGCCATGGAAGGGGACACATTCTATATTACCCAAAGTAGGCCGATTACCACCTTGGGTAAATAGATTTTTTTGGCCGATTTGACATGCTAAAGAAGCGATGTTACGATCGAAATATTATTTATGATTGCCCGCCTGTGTCTCACGGACTTTGGCGAGGTAAAGGAGGGATATATGCTTGGGAAGCAAACGACACTGGACGACATCTATGAGGTCGTTCTTTTTATTAAGGATAATGCTGCCATGCAGCAGGACATGGACGCGCGTTTCGCGCAGGTGGACGAGCGGTTCGACAAAGTGGACGCGCGCTTTGCGCAGGTGGACGAACGGTTCGACAAAATTGACGTGCGATTTGACTGCGTAGATAGAGAAATTGTCGGATTAACAGAGACTGTTTCTTTTATCAAAGATAATGCCGCTATGCAGGCGGATATGAAAAAAGGTTTTGAAGAGATAACAGAGATGACGCAGTTCATCATTGATACTGGCGCGACAAAAGAAGATGTCCACGCGCTTTCAGATCGGGTGGATCACGCGGATGCGCGCATTCAGGATGTAAGCAATGAACTGAAACAGCACAGAAAAACAACAGAAGAAGATATTACCGCGCTTGCCAAAGATGTTGTGGGGTTTAGAGTTAAACAATTTGGTAATTCGTAGCCCTTGGGTTCACTTCCAACGCTTGACACAGCATCAGTCAGTACTGATTTGTGCCGAAGAGGCGGTTGTGATGGTTATAGGCGCTATTGGAAAATAAAAAAATACCGTATCAGGTATCCTTTGCCTCCCGCGCAGCCGTAGCCACGCGGGAGGTGTTATGTTCCCTCTTGCTCGCTCAGGAGCCGCCGCCCATCGCCTCGGTGCACACCTCCTCCAGCCACAGGGGCCAGCGGAGCTCCGTCACGCGGCCGACCCGCCACTCCTTGTCGGCCGGCAGGTCCGGGTGGAGGTCGAGGGCCTCGAGCATGAAGCCCTCTCCCTTGCGGAAGATCTTCGTGGTCCTGCGCTGGGGCTGGCCTTGGAAGATCTCCGCGGTGAAGTGGTGGTGCAGGAAGTCCAGCTGGCCACCGTGCAGGCCGGCCACCAGTGTGTCCGTGCCACGGTACTCGTCCAGCATCATCTGCTCAACGATGCTGTTGACCGCCACGGTCATCTCGCTGGCCTTGACCGTGAGGAACTCGGCTAGCCGCGAGTCCGGGTAGGTCTCGGGGTTGGTGAACATGGCGAGCATCAGGTGCTCGCCCCCATGGCCCAGGATCCCAAGCTCGTGGATCTCCTTCTGAACCGCCTCATCGACCCGCGGGTCTTCCTTGAGATCACGGAACTTCTGCAGAGTCTGCGCACCGGCCTGGCCGCGGCTAGCCACCAGTGGCAGCGAGGCGCGGTGCAGCAGTTCGTTGGTGTGCAACGAGCGCCCGGCCGGCGACGCCATCCGCCGCATGAAGTGCGCCCGGAACTGCCGGCGTAGCATCGATCCCATGGTGAACGCCTGGATCTCGCCCAGCTCGGTGGGCAGCTCGCGGACCTCCGGATCCACATTCAGCTTGTCCCTGTCGACGTGACGGAGCAGGAATATCCTACCCACGAAGTTCTCGACTCGCATCCTCTCCTCCTCGTTGGTGCACCAACGCTAGCGCATTTTTGATCAAATGTCAACCAGCTACAGCAAATGCATTTGCTGTGGTATACTGTTTACATCCTTTCTCATTTCCCTTTGCTTTGAATAATTTATAATTCATCCGTCACTATGCTGCTCAATCGCGACTACCGCAACCCGTTCTGGCATGGATTTCTTCATGCTGTGCTCGTTGTTATTTATTTACTGTTTCTTTCCCTGATCATCCTTAACATTGAATTCATGTTTCAGGATCAAATTGGTCAGGTAATACGGTATACATTTAATTTTTTCCTTATCTTTTTGTCCGTTGCGGTGTGTGGTTGGCTGATTTTCTTTGAGCCGCTCAAAAAGTTGCTTCATCATCATTTTAAGGCCGCGACAGTTATGATGTGGTCAACCATTGGCTGGCTGTTCGTTTTTCTTATTCTCTTTATATTGGGTTTGGTGTTAACACTCGTATAATATGAACTATAAAAGAGCTATTTGGATGAGCATATTACTGTATGTTTCATCATTTCTTTTGTACGCGTTAACCCGTGCTGTTCCATATTTTGAAGATCAAAATAGTTTGAAGAGCTATATATTTTTTTGGGTTTGTATCATTCCGCTCGTTTTGATTTTTTCAAAGTGGTTTTTTAAAAAACTTCAGCCAAGCACAGCGCGTGGGTTTCAATTTGGCGTTATCATTGTGGCTGTATCCTTGATCTTGGATGGGCTTTCCGCATTGGGCGCGTACATAGCAAAGCAGCCATTGGATCAGTTCGCCGCGCTCTATACGGATTGGAAATTGTACGCGACCCTGGTTTTGATTGTAGCCGTCGCGAGTGTTGCCGGAGGTGAGTTTGACGGTACCGGCAGCAAGGATACATAGGGCGTACTGAGAGTCTATTGACATGCTCCTTTGGCTTCCAGTATACTTTGGCCACGCGTAACAAATTGAGTTATTCATCAAGTTGTCGCGGTAATCCCGTACACACCAGCCATTGGCAGGATGACGGGACAGGAAAGGTCGATTATTAAAAGCAAACATCCAAACACGTATGGATAGCGACAAACAGATGTATGACGTGGATCTGGACTGCGCGGAATGCGGCAAGCATATTTCACAGCTGCCGTTTCAACCAAGCGGTGACAGACCGGTCTTCTGTTCTGACTGTCTGCGCGCAAAGCGCCAGACCCGCGCACCGCGCGAACGACGCATGTATGACGTTGATCTGAACTGTGCTGAATGTGGCAAGCATATTACACAGCTGCCATTCCAGCCTACAGGTGATAGACCAATTTATTGCATGGACTGTAACAGAGCACGAAGAGGCGACGCGTAAATCACGCATTCAAAACGTTCCGACTCAGTCGGGACGTTTTTTTTACTCGAACATTGATTTTTTTGTGGGGGTAAGGTACTCTGATGGGGTTTTATGCATACACAGAGTAAAAAAATTCTTGTGGCACTATCTGGGGGCGTTGATTCGTCAGTTGCCGCCGCTCTTTTGGTACGGCAGGGGCACTACGTTTCAGGCGCGTATATGAAGCAGTGGAGCGATACAAAGGAGGTATCTGGTGTTTGCACGTGGAAGGAAGATAGGCGAGATGCCATGCGAGTGGCCGCAAAGCTTGGCATTGATTTTTTGACGCTGGATTTTGAAAAGGAATATAAAGAATGGGTCATGGGATATATGTTTGATGCGTACCAGGCTGGACGCACGCCCAATCCCGATGTCATGTGCAATAAATTTATTAAATTTGGCGCGTGGCTGGATAAAGCGCATGAGCTGGGTTTTGACTATCTGGCGACCGGGCACTATGCTCGCCTTCGGCGGGAAACTCAAAACAACACAAAACTCAAAATTCAAAACAATGATCAATTACCAATCACCAATTATCAACTCCTCCAGGCCAAGGATGAGAACAAAGATCAAACATATTTTCTCCACCAGCTGTCCCAGGAGCAGCTGGCACACACCATGTTTCCGCTTGGAGAATATACAAAAGCGGATGTTCGGAAGATGGCACACGAGTTTGACCTCCCCACAGCCAATAGGCCGGAGAGCATGGGGATTTGCTTTGTCGGTGAAGTGCCAATGAAGGATTTTTTGCAGCAAAAAATACACAAAACACCGGGAAAGATTGTCATGAGCTCCGGTGAAGGAGTCGGTGAACACGAAGGGCTGGCCTTTTATACGATTGGTCAGCGGCATTTGGGAGTTCATAGTTCGAAGCCAATAGTTCATAGTGATGGTAGAAAGCCGCTCTACGTTGTAGAAAAAGATTTTGAGAAGAATGAATTGGTGGTCGGGTATGAAGATGATCCGCTCTTGTACAAAAAACAAATTGGCGTGCAGAATATGCACTGGATCGGTGGATCCGCCGACGCTTCACTTTGTTCAGCTCTGGCGGACAAGCAGATAGGAGCAAGTGGACATTCAAGGTTTTTCCAGTTAGAATGTGAAGTAAGGCTTAGACATCGGCAACCGCTTCAAAAAGTAATGGTTCGTTATCCCAAGGAGCGTAGCGACGAAGAATCGCTCCATGTTATGGTTTTTGACAGTCCGCAGCGCGCTGTCACTCCCGGACAGTTTGCTGTCATGTATAAAGATGGTGTTTGTTTAGGTGGAGGAATTATTGAGTACGTATATGACACCAGTTGCAAACAATAAAAAGAAAGAGCGCCTCATCTACATTGCATTCGCGTTCATCATGGCCATATCCTATGATTTCCTTGTTTGGGATCATGAGTTGGGTTTGGGTTTTTTCTTATTCTCTGTGGCGTACTTGGTCGGATTTGTACTAATCAACGCAATATTTGACCATGTTCGACAGCGTACGTTTTTGTTGCTCACTATTCCTTTTTTGATCATGAGCGGCGAAGTGTTGTTCTTTGGGAACAGACTGGTTACCGAGTTGGTTCCATTTTTGATTATCATGCAGGGGATTTTTTTGTCGGTGGTGCTGACTTTGCGCAATCCTCATGGCACAACCTTTACACTGCGAGGAATTCCCATATTTCAGTTATTTTTGTTCCCCGCAGTGATGATAGAAATCGGCGATGTCATTAAGGATGTATTCTATATTGACTTTGGCGGCCGAAAACAGGCCGTGAGAAAAGTCATTGTCGGAATTGGTTTGGCCATACCCTTATTGGTCGTGTTTGCGGCGCTTTTTTATGCTGCAGATGATATCTTTGCGACGTACTTTCAGAAAATTTTTGATGTGCACATAAGTGCTGAAATTGTGTGGAGAATTTTCAGAATAGGGCTTATGGCATTGCTGGCGGCTGGATTTTTTTATGTATTGATCAAGGATAGCCATACACTGGAAAAGATTGAACTAAAGGCGGCAAAATATGATCAGATAGTAACAAGCGTGGTTCTCTCTCTTGTAAACGCGTTGTTTTTGATATTTGTTGCTATCCAGATAAAATATTTTTTTGGAAACGCGAGCTTTGTGTTTGATAATGATATTACATTTGCTGAGTACGCGAGAAATGGTTTTTTTGAACTTGTCTGGATCATGGTGATTGCTGCGCTGTTTATTTCATTTATTTATAGGTCATTTACCTATCATAGACATTCACGTTTTGTAAATTTTCTTTTAATTTTGTTGATTGCGCAGGTAGGTGTTGTCGCTGTTTCAGCGTTAAGAAGAATGGAACTCTATCAAGATGTATTTGGTTTTACCGTGCTGCGTTTGTACGTCGAGTGGTTTATTTACTTTACTATTGCAGTGTTATTGTTTTCAGTAATAAGTATATTGAAAAACACGTCGTTTCGTATTTTTTTCTTTACTTCCGCGGGTCTTGGTTTGGTCGCGCTGACCATCGTGAGTGTGGTAAATGTTGACGCTGTCATCGCGCAAGAAAATATCAGACGTTTTGTTGAAGAAGAAAAAAGTCTTGATACAAAGTATCTACGATGGAATATGTCGGCAATAGACGTGGCACCATCCATAGCACAAGTGATCGCGAGCGAGTCGTTTCATTCTCTTGATGAAAGTCAAAAAAAGAATTTGTACATAACACTTGCAAAAGTGACAAATGAAGATGCTCGCAGAGAAAGCATCCTTGAGTTTCATTTTGGTGTGCAGCGTGCCGTGAGGGCGTTTGATTCGCTTAGAAGTGGTAGTCCCGATGTTGTAAAAAAAATAAATTATTATACTCTCTTAGAGGCAATGGCAGAAGAAAATAGAGCTTCCTGTCCAGCTGCATTTAATAAAAATGGGATTTTTTCTGACTGTGTGAAGCAATACCGGGATAATAATCTCTATGTTATGGAGCTGGTTAGTCCGGTCAACGGCATGCCTCAATATCGTATATATGAAGATAACAGACGACCCGGAACATTTGATGAGCAGTATACACTTTTGTTTGAGCATTTTTTTCCAAATGAACAAGGGGTATCGCTCTTGAAAGATGGAAGCGTTATTGTTTCAGATCCGGCCCTGTTTGAACAGTATCATTACCCTGTTGTGTTTTCCGGTGGCGATACCGGACCGGTTCTGGGCGTCAAACGCGTGATTACCTCCTATCCACCTGAAAAATAGTATGACCACGAACCAACTTCGAGAAACATATTTGGATTATTTTAAGAAGCAAGGCCACGAGGTCATGCCGTCCGCTTCATTGTTACCGGAAAATGATCCGACAACATTGTTTACCGGATCGGGTATGCAACCCATGGTACCGTATCTTTTGGGTGAGCAACATCCAAAAGGATCACGTTTAACTGACTCTCAAAAATGTTTTCGTGCGCAAGACGTCGAAGAAGTGGGTGACAATCGTCATACCACGTTTTTTGAAATGCTTGGGAATTGGAGTTTAGGTGATTATTTTAAAAAAGAACAAATTCCATGGATGTTTGCATTTTTGACCCAAGAGCTTGGTTTGGACGCGAACCGAATATACATAACCTGTTTTAGAGGAAACAGTGAGCTTGATATTCCAAAGGACGTGGAGTCCGCCCAGCTGTGGCAGGGATTATTTTTACAAAAAGGAATTGATGCTGAAATCGTAGATCAGCCGGAAGAAAAGGGTATGCAAGGCGGACGCATTTTTTATTACGATGAAACTAAAAATTGGTGGAGCCGCGCAGGTGTCCCATCAAAGATGCCGGATGGTGAGCCGGGTGGCCCTGATTCAGAAATGTTTTGGGATTTTGGTGAATCGCTTGGTTTGCACGCCGGCTCTGTATGGAAAGATGAACTGTGCCATGTAAACTGCGATTGTGGTCGATTTTTGGAAATTGGCAACAATGTGTTCATGGAATATAAGAAGACTGCAGCAGGATTTGAAAAATTGGCACAACAAAATGTGGATTTTGGAGGCGGGCTGGAACGCATGGCTGCCGCGTTAAACGATGATCCGGACATTTTTAAGATTGATCTGTTTGATGATGCGCGTATGGTGCTGCAAGATGTAAGCGCAAAGCAGTATGGAGATGATGAAACTGAAACCTATGCGTTTCGCGTCATATTGGATCATATTCGTGCCGCTACATTTTTGATTGCAGATGGGGCATTTCCATCAAATAAAGATCAAGGCTATTTTACGCGTCGACTTATGCGTCGATCTGTTCGGTTTGCCAAACAGCTTGGTGTTGAGCGAAATTTTTGCGCCGGAGTTGCTCAGGCATTTGTGAATGTGTATCAGCATGCCTATCCGGAGCTCAAAGAAAAGGAAGAAGAAATTCGTTCACAAATGGAAAAAGAAGAAAAGAAGTTTCGCAATACACTCAGTCAAGGGCTAAAACGATTCGAGGACTTGGTAAAAGATTTGGACGCAGGGTCTGTGCTCAGTGGAACTGATGCATTTGATTTGTATCAAAGCTATGGATTTCCTATTGAACTGACAGAAGAGTTGGCAAAAGAGAGATCATTGCAGGTAGATATGGACGCGTTTGAAGCGGATAAAGCGAAACATCAAAACACTTCTCGTGAGGGCGCTGAAAAGAAGTTCAAAGGTGGACTTTCTGATCACTCGGAGATGAGTGTCAAGTACCATACAGCAACACATTTGCTGCATATCGCCCTGCGGAGAGTGTTGGGAGATCATGTAGGTCAAAAGGGAAGTAATATAACACCGGAACGCCTGCGATTCGATTTTTCACATTCAGAAAAAATGACACCGGAGCAAATTCAGTCGGTAGAGGACTTGGTAAACGCGGCTATTGCCCGTGATTATGCAGTCACCTGGCAAGAGATGCCGGTAGAGGCAGCCTACAATCAGCACGTGATTGGTGTCTTTCCCGATCGGTATGATGATGTGATAAAAGTATACACAGTCGGAGATCCCGGCCATAGTGGCAATGCAAATCCGGAAGATCCCACATTTAGCCGGGAGATATGCGGTGGCCCGCATGTTGAACATACTGGAATCCTTGGGCATTTTAAGATAACCAAAGAAGAAGCATGCAGTGCGGGCGTCAGACGCATCAAGGGAATACTGGAATAGAAAGCCAAGACTCTCAAAACAACACTAAAGTCTAGACTGTCGTTTCGTTTTGGATGTATTAGCTGTCTTTTTTCATCTTGTGCAGTGGACCAAATAGATTTTCAAATTTTTTCTTGTAGATCCCGGCGCGTTTGGGATCTTTTTTTAATGTCATTTTTACAGCAGCCTTGTGTTCGTAAAAAGGAAAGATGTCGGACGAGTCTATATCGTGGGGAGCGACAGTATTGGCAAACAAATTTTCAATAAGCGCTGTTGTTTTTTCATCCATCTTCACTTCCAACACATAATCCCCAATGACGTCAATGTGTGTACTTCTACTTTTTTCAATGTGTTCGTCCGGTGGCGCCAGGTAGAACTTTTTATTTGGATAAATGTCTTGTGTCACACTCGTGGACATCTTATCCAGATAACTTTTACTCCCAACAACAGTCAGTGACGCAGGGACTTGTCGCAAAAGAGCTTTGGAAAATTGCATGGATTGGTCACGGTGCAGGATAAGGTACCAGGCATGCGGAGAGTAGTGAAGCGCAACAGCGTCATTGCTGTCCTTTGCCATAACAAGAAGGAGGTGTGACCAAAAGCTGTTCATCTTGAGCAGGTTGGAAAAGGTCCACACGTGACGGCTTTCTGTCTTTGGCAGCAACTGGCTCAAGTATGTATGGCGCAAGTACGTTTCCTCCATTTCATCAGTTAAACGAGAAATACCCATCAGCCAGGGAATAGCGAGGCAATACTGTTTTTTTTGCTTTACAACAACCTCCTTTGACTGAAGCTGCCGTAAAACGCGGTAGAGTCCCTGAATTGTGCAAGGACCATAGGTGGACTGAATCGCTTGATAGAGAGATTTCGCAGAGCATGCCCCGTGCTCAGTGAGAAAGTCAATCACATGATTTTCCAGGCGAGTTTTGCCGTTTATCAGCATAATTTTTAAACAGTTTGTTTAAAAAGGATCATTTTTTGGCACCTTACTTGTTAATTCACCGTTTGTCAACATACAGTGCATTTCAGGAAGGGGTATCTCCGCATGGAGCAAAAGACGGCCGATAGCGGCCGTCTTTCCTGTTTACATATCTGTTCACAGGCAATTTCTTGACAGAAAATCCATGCTTCAGTATAATGCGCACAGTTACAACGTCCACCTTCATGGGAAAAAACACAGACGCTATTATTGTCGAAGGGTTGATTGACGAGGTGCTTCCCGGAGCAAAATTTCGGGTTCAGCTTGAAAACGACCATGAAATCATTGCCTACCTTGGCGGGAAAATGCGTATGCATAGGATCCGGCTTGGAGTGGGTGATAGGGTAAAGATAGAAATGACTCCCTACGACTTGACAAAAGGGCGCATTACATATAGGCTCTAAGGGCATTTGAACAATATCAACCAGTGCGGTGGAGTCCGTCTTCACCTCGCTTCGCTCGGCTACGCCGAGACAAGCTTGTTAGCTTGGGGATGCGAGGAAAGTAGAGACAGACCTTGATATCGCGGCAGTGGTTGATATTTTTTAGTTCAGAGATATCAGTATGCATGTACAGTCATCAATAAAAAAAAGATGTAAAGATTGTAAAATGGTTCGCCGCCAAGGCGCATTTTATATATTTTGTAAAAACCCTCGTCATAAACAGCGACAGGGGAGCAAGCAGCGAAAGAAATCAGCTTAATCGTTCATAGTTCATCGTTCATAGTTTCCGCGATCCGGAGAAGTGTGAACGCTGAATCATGAACTATGAATCAAGAAATATGCGTGTATCAGGAGTAACAATTCCAAAGCAAAAATGTGTTGGCACCGCACTCACATATATTTACGGCATTGGGCAAACTTCTGCCGCCGCCATCCTAAAAACGGCAAATATCGACGAATCGGTGCGAGTGAAGGACTTAACACAAGAGCAAGAGGATGCCATCCGTGCTATTATTGAGCAAAACCACAATACGGAGGGTGACCTGCGTCGCGAAGTTGGCGCCAATATAAAGCGCTTAAAGGATATTAAATCATATCGCGGTCTTCGTCATATGAAAAAGTTGCCGGTTCGCGGGCAGCGTACGAAGACGAATTCCAGAACAATGCGGGGAAACAAGCGAAATGTCGCGACAAGCGGCAAAAAACCGGCTGCACAAAAGACATAGTTGATTGATTATGGCTAAAACGAAAACAATTCGTAAAAAAAAGAAAGTAATTAAGCAGGTCAGCACGGGGCGTGCCTATATTCAGGCCACATTTAATAACACCCTGGTGACTCTTACTGACCAAAATGGTGATGTCCTTGGCTGGGCAAGCGCCGGCATGGTTGGGTTTAAGGGGCCAAAAAAAGCAACGCCATATGCCGCGTCACAAGTGGTAAAACGGGCGGTTGAAAGTGTCGCAGCAACCGGTTTGAAAGAAGTGAATGTATTTGTTCGAGGAATCGGCGGCGGTCGCGAGTCGGCTATCCGGTCATTGAACGGAAACGGACTGCAAGTACTTTCAGTGAAAGACGTCACACCTATTCCACATAACGGATGTCGTCCGCCAAAGAGACGACGCGTATAATCTCATGGTTCATAGTTCATTGTTCCTCGGGTTATGGAATCCGGTGGACGAAGGACTATGAACGATCAAGCATAAACTATGGGACGAAATATTGGACCAAAAAATAAGATTGCACGCCGATTTGGTGTGAATTTGGGTTTGAAAACAAATGCGGCAAAAGTCGCGCGACGCTTAAGTCAACCACCTGGTGCGCATGGTCAGAAGAAACGTCGCGGTTCACAATCAACATTTGGAAAGCAGTTAACTGAAAAACAAAAAGCCAAGTATATTTATGGCATGCGTGAAGCGCAATTTGTCCGTTTTGTAACAGAAGCGGAACGGCTGACAGGTGATTCAGGATACAATTTGAAGCAGCTGTTAGAGCGTCGCTTGGATAATGTTGTATACCGCCTTGGTTTTGCCACGACAAGAGCCCAGGCACGACAAATGGTAAGCCATAACATGTTTGCGGTAAATGGTAAGAAGTTGAACATCCCATCACATTTGGTGAAAACAAATGATGTGATATCTCTAAAAGATAGTAAAAAGAAAAAAATTCTTTTTGAAGGAATCAGCGAGCGGCTTGCAAGCGCGAATCTTCCGTCGTGGTTGTCTTTGGACACCGGAAAGATCGAGGGAAAAGTATTGCATCTTCCAAAAGAAGAAGATTTTGATAATATTTTCGATGTCAAATTGATTATTGAGTACTACGCGACCCGGTAATCGAGCCTGTCATTTATTAAACCATATTTATGGAACACATTTTGCTCCCCGATGCCATCACCTTTGAGACCACAGACAAACCCAATGTTGGGAGGTTAATTTTGTCACCGTGTCAGCAGGGGTATGGAACAACGTTGGGGAACGCATTGCGTCGAGTACTGTTGTCTTCATTGCCCGGGGCTGCGGTTGAATCGGTCCGTATTAACGGCGTGCAGCATGAATTTAGCGCGGTGGAGGGTGTGAGCGAAGATATGGTACAAATTATTTTGAATTTGAAACAGTTGGCTGTTATTTCGCACGTTGATGCTCCTGTTACACTGCATATTAAAAAGAAGGGGAAGGGCCTTATAACAGCAGCGGATTTTGAAAAAAATTCCGATGTTGAGATAGTCAACCCGGATTTAACGCTGTGCACCGTCACGGATGCTGGTACGAATATTGAGATGGATGTGATGATCGGAAAGGGACGTGGATATGTTTCCGTATCAGAAAAAGAAACAAAAGATTTGGATTTGGGAACAATCATGATCGACTCTCTGTATACCCCTATTCGCGATGTTGGTTACAAAGTAGAGAACACGCGCGTTGGAGACGTAACAGACTATGAAAAATTGGTCATGACAATTGAGACAAATGGTACTATGACGCCAAAAGAGTCAGTAGAGCAGGCGACGAGAATTTTGATGGATCATTTTGCTGTTATTTTGGACATGCATGAACAAAACGATATGTCCGAGGACAAAGCAGATGAGACAAATGATGAAGTGGCAGAGGAAGAAGAGATGACCGACGTTGCTTCATAAAACGTGGCGGAAAAAACAAACATATGCGACATAAAAAAAGAAAATTTACATTTGGTAGGGAAACGGCGCAGAAGAAGGCATTGCTGCGTGGACTGGCGACGAATTTGGTGCTGCACGGTTCAATTAAAACCACGACAGCAAAAGCAAAGGCGCTTCGCACCGTGGTAGAGCCGTTGGTAACACGTGCCCGCAAGGGAGGCATGTTTAACCGACAGCGAATTGCCAGCGTGTTGTATACCAGAGAAGCCGTAAAAAAAATGTTGGATGAAATTGGACCAAAATATACACAAAGAAACGGGGGATACACTCGTATCACAAAAATAGGGACACGTCCGAATGACGGGGCGGATATGGCACGCATTGAATTTGTATAATATGACAACTATTCAGCGTTCAACAATTGAAATCGATGCGACGGATAGAGCCCCCGGGCGCGTTGCCGCGGAAGTGGCCATGATTTTGCGTGGGAAAAACAAGCCATCATTTACTCCGCACATTGACGGCGGCGACTGTGTTCGAGTCGTAAATGCGTCAAAAGTCAAATTTACCGGAAAGAAATTGGTGCAAAAGGATTATTATCACCATACAATGTATCCGGGTGGTATTAGACGGACACCAATGAAGAAAGTATTTGAAAAAGATCCTGCTGAAGTGATAAAGCGTGCTGTGTACGGCATGCTGCCAAAGAATAAACTGCGGGATACCATGTTTAAGAGACTAGACGTAACAGCGTAAGACATGTATGGCTACATCTGATAACAATTCAGCGCGAGCTGTTGGTCGAAGAAAAACAGCAGCAGCACGCGTCCGCATTCAGCCGGGGTCCGGCACTATTACCATCAATGGAAAGGAACTGACACAGTATTTTCCGATCGTTTTCTGGTCTGAAAAGGTTCTTGCTCCACTCCAGAAAGTGTCACGTGAAAAAGATATGGACGTGTCTGTCAAAGTGCTTGGTGGTGGACCAAACGCACAAGCGGAAGCGGTTCGACATGGTATTGCCCGTGCGTTAGTCGCGTGGGATGAAGCCCTCAAGCCTATATTAAAAGCTGAAGGATTTTTAACTCGTGACTCTCGCGCGCGAGAAAGAAAAAAATTCGGTCTGCACAGAGCTCGCAGAGCGCACCAGTGGAGAAAACGATAACTATCAAAAATCCGCCGTTGGCGGATTTTTTTTCCTTGAATTGTCTCGCCGATATAGGGTATAGTATGTAAAGATATGAAAATAACCACTGACTTTGTTCAGAAACATCCTGATTTGTTTCGCTTTCAGCGTGCGGAGCATGTATTTCCGCACGATAAGTTTTTGGATAAATTTTTTATTCAATATATTTCAAAACGTGTCACGCCCAATCAAGTAACCGGCCTCCGGTTTTTTTTAACCCCGTTTGTGGTATACATCATTTCTGTTGGTGCCTATATTCCGGGGATCGTATTGTTCTTGTTTGCCGCCTTTACCGATGCTCTGGATGGATCATTGGCACGGACTCGTAATAAGATCACAAAATTCGGGATGATCATTGACCCCCTCGCGGATAAATTGTTGGTCGGGAGTGTTGTCCTTCTTGTCGTTTTGCAAAATTTTCACATCTTACTTGGTATTGCTGTCCTGGGGATTGAGATCATATTTATTTTGACTGCGATGATCGCAAAAATACGGTTCAACACGATTCGCGCGGCAAACCGTTGGGGCAAAATAAAAATGATTCTGCAGGTGTTGGCTGTGTTCATTACCCTTTTGGCTCTTGTTATTCAGTCGCCGGCGTTGATGACATACGCGGCTTGGGCATTCGGTTTGGCCATAGGATTTGCCATCATGAGTTTGTTTTCACACGGATTATAGTATGCGGCTTTCAGTTCAGACGCGGCTTGCTTCACATGTATGTTTTGCTCTGCTTATTGTGGCAGGGCTTTTTTGGCAGTTGACCGCGGCGCAGGTTTCTGCGGTCGGGTGGGCTCTCTTTGGCGCGTATGTGTTGGTTGTGGGAAGGTTTTGGCAGCACATATTGCATCGCGGTTTTGGCTTAAAAAGACAATCGTTAGTTGCCACAGTACTGGCATGGGTGAGCGTTTTTTTATTTTTGTCGCTTGCAGAGGGCGTGATGGCCGTATGGTACATAACCCCACCACACGTGACAGCGGCAGTATATGGAGTGATTGCGGTTTTTAGTGCAACGTTGTCATGTGTCATCAGCAAAAAGGTATCCATAAAAAAGACGGACGATCGTATTCATTTGAGCCGAAAAACGTGCATTTCACTGCCAAAGGTTGTTCTTCTCGCGTATGGCGGGCTCTGGCTTGGGGGAATACTTATGCTCGTCTCGTCATCGTCATCAGCCGTGCTGCTAACTCCATGGTCAGCCATTCCCGTGGAGTATTTATTCATATACTTCGCGACGCTGGTCCTTGTTGGCCTGATGCTGGTATCCAAGTACACCACGACAACATTGCTCGTCATTATCATCATGCAGTCACTGCTGCAGCACGCGTACCTGCCATTGTCGCATCATCAGCCCTGGGGTGGAGATGTATGGAGAACGATGGCTGTCGAACAGACGCTCGTGCAGGGTGATCCGGTGCTGCCTGTGTTGTTTGGGCCTGCCGTTGTCCGCAGAGAGATCTTTGGGTGGTCCGTTCCGGAGGCATTCCTTATTTCCAACAAGTATGTTTATGGGCAACTGTGGGGTGGAAGTGTTTTGCTTGCCCAAACGCTCCGGGTTACCATACCATCTATCAATAGTTGGCTTATTCCCATCCTTTGGTCCTTGATGCTGCCACTGGTATTGTATCGCATTGGCAGACTTCTTTTTGGACATGGGCGCTATAGCGTTTGGTTTAGCGCTTTGTCATTGCTCCCTTTTACCTTTCAGGCGCTTGGGGGATTGACGTTGGGTGTGAGTCTGGGGACTTTGATGTTTTTATATGCCTTCATGCTGCTATTGTACTATATGAGAGATAGATCTCGGCAGCAGCTTTGGCTACTTGTCACTATTGCCGTCTTAATGATTTTTTCTTACACACTTCATGCTATTTTTTTATTTGTGGCCATGGCCACTGCATTTTTTCTTATCAAAACAAAAAAAATATTTCGGTCAGTGGCGCAAAGGAAAGAAGTGACAGCCTGGAAATGGATTTTTGGAAGTATTGCGGTTATTCTGGCCACCGGTTTTTTTCCGCTGTTGGAAATTGTCACGCGTATGAGCAGATTACCGCAGTCTGTGGCGTGGTATGAACAGGGCAAGCATCTTGTGGGAGCTTCGACCGGGTGGTTTTTTGCTCGTTCGGTTCTGCCGCAGGATAGCATTATTTTTAATGTATTTTTCAATCATACCCCCGGTTACGCGTTTGTTTCATCCGTATTTACAAATTTTCGTTGGCATGTATTTTTTCTTACGGTTCTGGCACTGTTGTGCATTTGTATCGGTCTCATGTACGTTACATGTAGGGAAAAAAGAGTTGAATGGCAGCTCATGGGTTTGTTAGCGGTATCTGTGTTCAGCGGTTATGTTATTGGCTGGTTTGTTTTGGTGGGTGACAGATCCTTTATCAGACGCTTAGATAGCTTGATGGCGTTTTTCATGATGAGCTTTGTATTGTACGCCATTGCTCGAATGCCAATTGTGGAGCGGATTGGAGAAATGAAAATACAGCAGAAACGTGGGATAGCGCTTTTGGTTGTGCTGCTGCTCAGTTGGTTCGGAACCAGCGTGTACGCGTCTGGCCCTGACATGCGCGTTATTTCTGACGCGGAAGTTTCAGCGGCAGCGTATTTGTGGGAGCAAGGAGATGCGCAATGTGTTCTTGCCGATACATGGGTGCTGTTGGCTCTGGAAACTGCGTCCAGCGGCAGCATTGTTGGCGGGGGATTTCCCATTGATTATCAATTTGGGCAGCCTGAACGGGTGCAGATATACCGGTCTTTTTTAGAAAAACCTTCAGAGGATGCGCTCAACCGGGCATTTAAACTGACAGGGATTGATCAGTGTTATGTTGTCCTTTCATCGGATTTGGAAGAGGAAAAAAGGCTAAACATAGCACAATTATCCGGATCAGGATATGTGGAGAGAGATGGCCTGAGTATAGTCCACTTTGGGTTGAAAAATTCAGATGAATAAGGTACTCTACCGCTATGAAAGACTGCATTTTTTGCCGCATCGTATCCAAAGAAATCCCCAACTATACGGTGTTCGAGGATACCCATGGTTTGGCTTTTTTGGATATCCACCCCCGCGCAAAGGGGCATACGGTTGTGATTCCCAAGGTACACGCCGAAACAGTATTGGATTTTGATGACGAACTTCTTGGTGATTTCTTTCGTGTCGTAAAAAGAACGCAGGAGCGCCTGGATCGCGTGCTTCATCCGGATGGGTATACTGTGGGGTGGAACCATGGGAGCGCGGGCGGCCAGCTTGTCCCACATATCCATGTGCATATTCTGCCTCGATGGGAAAATGATGGCGGCGGTAATATTCATTCCATTATTGATAACCCCGGGGCCATGATACCGGAGCAGATTGCAAAGATGTTTGGCGATCATGCCGTATGAAATTGAAGCGATTAAAAAAATTGTCTGAACAGACGATTCATGAAAATCCATGGACCTGCTACAAACAAGACAGATATGAGCGTCCGGATGGGGCAGAGGGCGATTATTACTATTTGGAAACGCCCGGCGCCGTTGTCATTATCCCGGTTTTGCCGGATGGTCGCATTGCGCTCACGCTACAATACAGATATTTGGATGATAAACAAAGCATCGCGCTTCCGTGCGGAGGCATTCAAAAAGGTCTTGAAACATTGGACGCAGCACGCGTGGAACTCCTAGAGGAGACCGGTTGCGTGGGAGATAATTGGATCCACATCGGTTCGTTTGAACCATCAGCAGGATGCATAAAGGATAAAACGTATGTTTTTTTGTGTGACGTGGTAGAACAGCGAGCGCAGCAGTTGGATGATACGGAAGAAATTGACGTGCTCTATCGATTGCCGGAAGAAATAGATACAATGATTGAACACAATGATCTCTGGTGTGGTCAAACCCTGGCGGCATGGGCACTTGCGGGGCAGCATATAAGAAAAATAATGGGAGGGTGAATAACCCTAATATGAGCCAGCGGATTCATGGCCAAGGACAATTCATTGATATATTTGACTTTAAGCCGGATAAAAGCAAGCCGGGTCGGACGCTTGAAACGGCAAAAATCGGCGACGTGTATATGTCGCGGCTCGTTATTGATCCCGGCATCACCACAGGAAATTATTTTCACAAAAAAACACGAAAAATGTTTTATGCCGGTGGCGGAGAAATTCTTGCGGCATTTGAGCATGTGAAGACAAAGCAACGAAAGGAGATGAAATTGGAATACGCAAAGCAGGCGATTCATGTGCCGCCACATGTGGCTATTGCTACAAAAAATATTGGATACAATCAGGCTATACTTATATTTTTTAGCGATAGGCCGATTAGAGATGAGGAAGATACATTTCCATACCATGTACTATGAAGATACTTGTAACGGGCGGGGCCGGGTTTATTGGCTCCAATTTCATTCATTATTGGCTACAGACGCATCCTCAGGATGACGTCGTTTGTTTTGATGCCCTTACATATGCCGGCAATTTGGAAAATTTGAAAGATATTGAAAATAATCCGAAGTATTTGTTTGTAAAAGGGGATATTACAGATCGTGATGCTGTATTTGATGCCGTAAAACAAGTTGATGTGGTGGTTCATTTTGCCGCTGAAACTCATGTGGATCGATCTATTATGGACCCGGGAATATTCATTCGCACCAATATTATGGGGACACAGCATATATTGGATGCTGTGAAGGAATATGGCAAAAGACTGCATCATATTTCCACGGATGAAGTATTTGGTTCACTAAAGCCTGAGGATCCGCCATTTACTGAAAAAACAGCGTACGATCCGCAAAGTCCGTATTCTGCATCAAAGGCCGCTTCAGATCATTTGGTACGTGCATATGTGAATACATATGGTATTCAAGCAACAATTTCAAATTGTTCGAACAATTACGGCCCGTACATGTTTCCGGAAAAAATTATTCCACTGTTTATATCAAATTTGATGGAGGGGAAAAAAGTGCCGGTGTATGGTGACGGTCATCAGGTGCGGGACTGGATATTTGTTGATGACCACAGTCGTGGGGTGGATCTTATTCTTCAGAAGGGGACAATGGGCGAAACGTATTGTTTGGGTGGTGGAAATGAAGTAAAAAATATTGACCTTACCAAAAAGCTTGTTGATCTCCTAGGAAAAGATGACGCATCTATTGAGTTTGTAAAGGATCGTCCCGGACATGACCGGCGCTATGCGATTGATTATGCAAAAGCGAAAGAAACGTTAGGTTGGGAGCCGCTAGTGACCTTTGAAGACGGGTTGCTTCAGACTGTGGAATGGTACAAGGCAAATCAGGAATGGGTTGCCCGGTGTAAGAGCGGAGACTATCAGACGTATTATGATGAATGGTATGAAAATCAATTAGCAATGAAACATTAATTTTATGAAAATTCTCATTATTGGAAAAGGATACATCGGTGAGCGCTGTGCCAATGCATGGGATGATGCAGTCATGGCAGAGGGAATGATTGACTCAAAAGAA
>PFCB01000021.1:0-907 GCA_002773135.1 Candidatus Magasanikbacteria bacterium CG10_big_fil_rev_8_21_14_0_10_47_10 | reverse complement strand
GTATCTGCTTCATATCGGTTCCGGCTGCATATTTTATGGTGATTCACCACATCCGGATAAAAAGTGGCGCGAATATGACATGGGAAATCCCACAGAAGTGACATACTCGCGAACAAAGTGGGCCGCAGATTTGGTGCTCTCAACATTGCCCAATGTGGGTATAGGGCGTATTCGCATGCCGATTGATTTTGTCCCGTCGCCTCAAAACATGATCGACAAATTGGCAAGCTTTCCAAAAGTGATTGATGTTGAAAACAGCGTGACTATTGTAGACGATATGATATCTGTCTTTCATCAGTTGATGGAAAAAAAGGCAGGGGGAATTTTTCATGTGACCAATCCGGGTATTTTGAAGCATAAAGAAATTGTCGCATTGTACGAGGAGATGGTTGATCCGTCGCATACCAACGAATGGATTAGCAATGATGATTTGGTGAAACAAGGATTAGCAAAAAAAGGACGATCAAATAATTTTTTGGCGTCTGAGCGGCTCGGTGAGATCGGTATTGAAATGCGCGAGGTGCATGAGGCTATGCGAGATACGATGAAAAAATACGCTGAGCTCAAGAAACAAGGCGTGCAAGGTGATGGCGCGCCAAGGAAACACTAATCTATTGTATGCCGGATAAATTTGCAGCAACATGGGTATCGCATAGCTCGATGAGCGACTATTTACATTGTCCTCGTGCGTATTATCTAAAAAATGTATATAAAGATCCAAAAACAAACAGTAAGATTCAAATTATGAGTCCGGCCTTGGCGCTTGGTCAGGCAGTGCACGAAACACTCGAAGCATTGTCCGTACTACGTGTTGAGGAACGTTTTTCAACACCGCTTCCTGAGCGGTTTGCCAAAAATTGGGAAAAAATTTCAGGTAAAAAGGGAGGTTTTTTTGATGAACAAACAG
>PFCB01000013.1:191-4695 GCA_002773135.1 Candidatus Magasanikbacteria bacterium CG10_big_fil_rev_8_21_14_0_10_47_10 | reverse complement strand
CCAAAGATTCATCCGACGAGGCGGTCGGTCCGGTTTTGGCGAAACTCACTGATCTATTCGCGGCCGATATTAGAGAAGACGTGGACAAGGAAGAAGCCGGCATTGTCGGCAAGAAGCAGAATATTCGCATAGAACTCGGATTTGAGACCGGAGAAAAAGACGCGCTTATTGTTGGAGACAAGGTGGAGGGACCGGAGGAGTATTACATCGGGCGCGAAAACAGCAAGCTTGTCTGGACCATTGATTCTTGGACTGTTGAGAATACGCTCAAGAAAGAGATAGGCGATTTTTAGAGTAAGTGTATCGTATAAAAAAATGCCCTTCACCGTTTTTCCGATGAAGGGCTGTTGTTATTGCACCATACACATTGCCACGCCTAAACAAATAAGGCACAGAGCTGCGGCAATACCGACGACAATGAATGCCGTTTCAATGAACCGCAGGAGCGATGGGTTGCTATCAAGCCATTGTTCGAGACAAGCCCCGGCGCGTTCAATAAAATCGGGATTGGACTTCAGTCGTTTGGCTCGTCTGATCAACATTGGAGATCTGTCATCGGCTGATCGGAAATGCCATCGCTTGTTCATGATTATCCCTTTTGTCTGAATCGCCTAAACGGGAACATTGCAAATTTTGCAGATGTGTTCATACAGTTTCTGCATCTCGTTTTTTTTGTAATAGAGATGCTGACGCAGAGCTTCCGCAATGTGTATTGTTTCTTTCTCCAGCTGTCCTTCGCGCGCGCGTTTGTTTTTCCAGCCAACCGCTTGACGCGCCGTTTTTTTTCCGTTAAACGAGAACTGGATAACACCTGTGAAAGTGTGATTATAATCACGGGCGACAACATCACATTGTCCAAACCGTGCACCCGTGGACACTTTGCTTGGAATATAGGTGAAATCGAGAGGTGTTTCGAGCTCCCGAGAGAGATCGCGCACGAACAGCGTGCACAATTTGATCGCGTCGGCATCAATATCCTCAAGAGGACAACCGGCTACTTCTGCGACGTTGATGCGCATGACACCCTCCTTTTTGCTTTTCGTTAGAGAAATACCGCGGCGAACCACTCTTTGAAAAGTGATTTAAAAGATCAGGATAGATGAACGTACTGTTTTTTTGTTCCATTGTCAAGCTGCGTTGACCCTCGCCGTGGCGCGTGATATTCTAGTACTGTTCTAGAAACTAACACACAATAAGTATGTCGAGATATATATGGATCACCGCTATTGTGATCGTTCTGCTCGTCGCGCTCGGCCTGAAGCAGGCGCCGCATGAGCCGCCGGTCGTGCGGCCCGATGAACCCGCTTCCGAGAACGTGCCGGCAGCTATGGCAGAAGAAGGCGCGCCCATAGTATCCCCGGGGGGCCTTATCTCAGTCACACGGCCGCAACAAGATGCAAAAATAGGAAGTCCGCTTTTGGTAAAAGGCGAGGTATCAAGTGATGATCACAGCTTCGCGCTCCGCCTGTTGGATGATAACGGCGCTGTTCTCGTTGAAAAGAAAGGATCATACGAAGCCGCGGAGGGCGAGAGTAAAGGAACATTCGGCGAACTCTTGATCTTTGACGCGCTGAAAAGCAAGACCGGACTTCTCCGAATAGTTGCCAATGAATCGTTGGATAACGAAGACGCATTGGAAATACCGGTAACTTTTGAATAATATGCGATTATCCTACACATCTCTTATTCTTCTTGCATCGGCATTCGCTCTTGTCGGGTGCACGTCCCAAACAGAACAATCAGTATTCACCAATAGTAATACAACGTCTATGACAGAACAGCACGATGCCATGCCTGCAACAGCGCCGGACGATGGCGGCGACGAAGCAACTGAATCAGTCGAACATTCGCTCGTAACCATACAGACGTCAATGGGCGACATCAAGCTTGAGCTTTTTAATGATGACGCGCCAAAGACCGTCGCAAATTTCTTGAAGCTGGCGAGTTCCGGCTTCTACGACGGCACGACTTTCCACCGCGTCATTCCTGATTTTATGATCCAAGGCGGCGACCCGCTTTCAAAGGATAATGATCCAAGCAATGATGGAACCGGCGGACCTGGATACTCTTTTGATGATGAGATCAATGATCATAAGCTCGTGAAAGGGGCGCTTGCAATGGCAAATAGCGGTCCGAACACGAACGGGTCGCAATTCTTCATTGTTACCGCGGACGCGACGCCGTGGCTCGACGGAAAGCACACTGCGTTCGGCATGGTTACCGAAGGTCAGGACGTGGTTGATGCCATCTCAGCTGTAAATCGCGATGCGCGTGATCGTCCGCTCGAGTCGGTTGTCGTCAACAATGTTATTGTGGAATAATAAACAGGAGGCGCGAGCCTCCTGTTTACTTGCCCACATTGGGTATTTTTTACTATACTATAGAGGCATATGATGTGGAGATTGATCTTGTTTTTTGGGATACTCCTGTTTATCCCGAGTGTTGCTGCTGCGGCGGTCGATGTTTCTATTTCCACTGCCGACATCACTTTCTCCAATGAAAAACCGTATGACGGAGAGATTGTGCGCATATACGCGACAGTTGAGAATAAGGGCCAATCAGACGCGCGCGGCGCTGTTCGTTTTTTTATCAATGATACAGCATTAGGGTCGGACCAGCCGTTCTCGGTTCTCGTCGGGAAGACGTCGACCGTATTTATCGACTGGAATCCGTCGGAAGGATACTACAACGTATCGGCAGAGATATTGAACCTCGACCCATCCGATGGCACGCCGGACAACAACAAGGCGTCTGTCCTTAATTTTCTCGTGAATAAGGATACGGACAACGACGGCATTCCTGACACAGAGGATTTGGACGACGACAATGACGGTATAACTGATGGCGTAGAGACCGTGAACGGGACTGATCCGCTTAAGTTCGACACTGATGGCGACGGAGTGGGCGATATGTCAGACGCGTTTCCGCTTGATCCGTCCGAACAGAGAGACGCCGACAATGACGGCATTGGAGATAATGCGGATACAGACGCCGACAATGACGGCATAGCCGACGGGCAAGACCCCGCGCCGTTTGATCCGGCTGTTCCGGGAGCCGCGCCAGAGCAAAAGCCTGAGCCTGTCCAGACGCCTGTCGAAAAACCTTCTGCGCCAGCCAAGCTTAATGAGCAGATACCTTTGAGTTTTGAACCCACCTCTCCGCCTCCGGCTCCAGAACAGACATTCACTCCTGAGGAAGTCCAGTACACGTTTCCGGACGAGTCAACCGCGGACCATGCGCTCGATATTGTCATCGCCAAAAGCCGTATTAGCTGGAATACGTGGACATTCGACATTCTTGGGGCGGATGAATCGTTTATCTATCTTTGGGATTTCGGGGACGGAGCATTGTCGCAGGACAAAAGTCCAACGCATTCATTCAGAGGTTCTGGCGACTATTCTGCGACCCTGACAGTAAGCGACGCGACCGGCGGATTGGGTGAGGCGCGCGAAGATATCAGCATTGGATTTTGGCATCTGGGGAATCCATGGCTTACCACGATCATTGCTGTTCTGGGATTGCTCGGCATCGGTATTGTCATCTATTTGATCATCAATCTTATTGTCGGCAAGAAACGCAAAAATAAAAAATAAGATGCTCGACATTTTTTGGTACCCGCGTCCGCATTGCGGCCAAAATATGTTTGAACACTTTCAATAGGAGTATAGTATGCATCAAACACTGGAACATAAGAAATTCACTTGGCATTTTTTTGATGTTGTCGATGAATCCACACTGTCATATTTGAAGGAGCATTTTGATTTCCATGAATTAGACTACGAGGATATTGAGGGCGGAACCCAACAGCCAAAGACCGATTTTTATAAGGATTATTTGTTCGCGGTGCTGCATTTTCCCGATTATCACCAAGAGGAAAAAAGAATTCATGTGTTTGAGCTTGATATATTCCTTGGCAAGGATTATCTGATCACTATCGCAAAAGGGAAGAACAAGCGGCTTGAAGATTTGTATGAGCAATTGTCAAAAGATGAAGAAAAGCGAACAGAGTGTATGGAAGAAGGGCCCGCGTTCCTTCTGTATGAGATAGTTGATTCTCTGACTGAGTCGTGTTGGCCGGTCATCAGAAAAACGAGCCAGCAGATCAGCGATATTGAGGAGGATATCTACAGCGAGGATATGGGCAAGAAGACTGTCTGGAACATCGCGCTGGTAAAACGGAATCTTATCCGCCTGAAGCGCATCATCAGTCCGCAACTGGTCGCCATTATGACCATGGTGCGATCAGACAACGTATATCTCAAAAAAGAATTGTCCGTCTATTTTGATGACATCAACGACACGCTTATGCGCATTCAGTCCATCACTGAGTCGCACATTGACGTAATGAACAGTCTGCACAATGTAAGTGAATCGCTCATATCACAGCGCACGAACGATGTGATCAAAGTGCTGACTATTTTTTCGGTCGCGTTATTGCCATTGACCTTGCTTTCAGGTATCTACGGAATGAATATTGATAATCTTCCGTACGGCCATGACCCAA
>PFCB01000013.1:0-152 GCA_002773135.1 Candidatus Magasanikbacteria bacterium CG10_big_fil_rev_8_21_14_0_10_47_10 | reverse complement strand
TTCTTATTACTATTATCTATTTCAGGCGAAAGGGGTCGTTGTAATATGCGCATTGACATTGTTACATTTGGAGCTGCACTCTGCGACGCGTTCCTTTTTGTGGGAAAAGAGGACGCCATGGTGATGAATAATCCAAAAAAAGATATGACGCG
>PFCB01000015.1:2127-22859 GCA_002773135.1 Candidatus Magasanikbacteria bacterium CG10_big_fil_rev_8_21_14_0_10_47_10 | reverse complement strand
ATTTGAACAATAAAAGGCGGAAGGTCATGTTGGAGTTCATGGTAGATTCCCTTCACGCCTCCAATACTTTGTTTAGATTCCGGGGGCTCAATAGGATTTGGTGAATAAAATCTTATTTCAACTTTTCCACTTTTAGCATCTAAAAGTTTATATATTATGAGGTATTGAAAAATAGCTTCTTTTTCAGCTTCTTGATAAGAAGTATATCTAAATTTTATTGCTCCTGGAGCCACTCTAATTTCATTTTGAAATAGAAAATTCATCCCATATTCCACCGCTCTTTGAACACTTTCTTTTTCAAATTTTTCTAAAACACTAGAAATATCCTGGGCTAAAATTAGACGGGCTATTTCTATAGCACTTTTTATTATTTTTCCAGTGATTTCAACTGGAGCATCAATTAAAAGATGATTTAAAATATCTATTCTGACGACTTCTCGGAGAATTGCTGGAACTGCATTTTCTTCAGCTGTAGAATAACCCGAAGCTTCTAAGTTTATCCATTCAGTTGTAAATACTTGAATTAATGTTTGCAATAAATTTTTAGCATCTTGTTCAGATAATGTAAGGTATTTTTCCACATCTTCAGGGGTAATCTCTTTGAATTCTTCTGATAAAGAAATTTTTGGCAAAATCAAAAAAGCTGCTAAGGTAATTAGCAAAAAAATATTTAAAATTTGCTTATTCACTAAGCAATTTTTCATAAAATTTGAAAAAATCAATCCTTATTGAGTTGTTATTCTATTTTTAAGGAACCTTGCCTCTCTCTAGCCGAGGCCCGCTTTTAAGAAAGAGCTACTTAATTAATATTGTTTCTAAAAATTTGTTAAATTCTTGTAAACAATTCTCTTTTTCGTCAGGTCCCCAATTAATGCTAACACTATATAATTTATCTTTGCTGGGGAAATAAACGACAATGCCGGGACCTATAACTATACTATCAAAGGTATTTTTAAGAGCTTGACGATTATTTATTGTTATTTCTTCAAATTCCTCAGATTTTATACCTAACCCAGCGTGAATTTGTTTTATTTCTTTTTTTATTTCATCGAAATTCATTTTTTTATACACTACTGCTATCTCTATTCCGCATCCTTTCTTCAGGGGACTCATTTCATTTAACCATCTTTCTTCTACTTCCGGAGTGTATAATACTATTGAGCCCTCCATAATCTCCATCTTTTTTTCTATCCATCCTTCGGGAATTTTCACAATTAAGCCGGCTTTTTTGTTTTCTAATCCTCTCGCTATGCCAATTTATAAACGCCAGCAGACGACGCAAGCAGACCGCCGTTTTTTCACGGAGGCAGCGCAGTCAGTGCCGCTTCCGGATTTAATCGAAACGCAAAAATTTTCATATCAGTGGTTTTTGGAAAACGGCGTGAGAGACTTATTTGACGAGATTTCGCCGATTACTGATTTTACGGGACGAGACTTGGAACTCTATTTGGAAGGGTATAATATTGATGAGCCAAAATTCGATGAGGTCACGAGTCGTGAAAAAAATATTTCATATGACGCGCCGCTTCGCGTGAACGCCCGTTTGCTCAATAAGCGAACCGGCGACGAACAAACGCAGGAAATTTATTTGGGCGATATTCCCGTCATGACTGATCGCGGAACGTTTATTGTAAACGGGATTGAGCGTGTCATCATTTCTCAACTTATTCGGAGCCCTGGCGCGTACTTTACCGCTGAAAATATTCGCGGCCGACGATACTATGGCGCAAAAATTATCCCAAACCGCGGCGCGTGGATTGAAATCGAAACCGATCAGAATAATGTCATCTGGGTAAAAGTGGATCGCAAGAGAAAAGTCGCTGTCACATCACTGATGCGCGCTTTTGGTATCAGCGACAATGAAAAAATTATTGATTTGTTCAAAGATGTCAACACGCATCCGAATATTGATTATATTGAGGCAACGCTTGCGAAGGATGCGGCGACCAATGAAGATGATGGATTGATTGAAGTGTACAAGCGCATTCGTCCCGGTGATTTGGCAACGGCAGACAATGCCAAGGGATTGATTCATTCAATGTTTTTTAACTTTGACCGGTACGATTTGGGTCGGGTTGGCGTATATAAATTTGACAGCAAATTTGATCTTAACTTCAAAGACGAGGATTTTGAATCAAAGGAGCAACGCGTTTTGACACCGGACAAGTTGGTCATGGTCGTTAAAGAAGTCATTCGTTTGAATGTCAAGCAAGAAGAACCGGATGATATTGACCACCTTGGGAATCGCCGCATTCGCGCGATTGGTGAGTTGGTGCAGGATCGATTTCGCATAGGGCTGTCACGCATGGAGCGCATTATTAAAGATCGGATGAGCACGTATGAGCTGGAGAGCCTGTCTCCGAATAAGTTGATTAACGCTCGCCCGGTGATCGGCGCGGTACGAGAATTTTTCATGAGCTCTCAGTTATCGCAGTTCATGGATCAAATCAACCCGCTTGCGGAATTGGAACATAAGCGTCGTGTATCAGCGCTTGGTCCGGGTGGTTTGTCTCGCGATCGGGCTGGATTTGAAGTACGTGACGTGCACACAACGCACTATGGTCGTATTTGTCCTATTGCAACGCCGGAAGGACCAAACATTGGGTTGGTTGGACACATGGCCAGCTACGCCAAAATCAATACATTCGGTTTTTTGGAAACACCATACCGAAAAGTCATCAACAGAGTTCCAAATCAGGCACGATTTACAGAAGGTGAAATTGTAAGAGAATCGATTGACGGTATTGTCAAGGAAGGTGAAAAAATTACAGCGGCGATTGCAAAAGATTTGGAAAAGAAAACAGACGTGTTGGAAGTAAAAGTGCGAGCGCGTGTGACTGCTGAAATTTTGCATTTAAATTCAAACGCGGAGGAACGACATATCACCGCCAGCGCCACGACGCCGGTAGACGCGGAGGGATATTTTCTTGTGGAGCGAGCGCCAGCTCGCGTACATGGGACGCCGACAACCATTGATGTCAATGAAATTGATTTCTTGGATGTTGCTTCCAATCAAATTTTGAGCATTGCGACGAGTTTGATTCCTTTTTTAGAGCATGATGACGCAACCCGCGCGCTGATGGGAACGAACATGCAGCGCCAAGCGGTGCCATGTATTACTCCGGACGCGCCGCTTGTGGGAACCGGTGTTGAAAAAGACGCTGCTGCGAATAGTGGCTATGTCTCGTTTGCCGATGAAGCCGGTGAAATTACCAAGCTGCAGGGCGATGTGATAGAACTGACAAGCAAAAAAGGAAAAGTGTATACATACCGAATGAACAAGTTCGTCCGGTCAAACGCATCCAGCTGCATTAACCAGCGGCCGACAGTCACTATTGGGCAAAAAGTGAAAAAAGGGGATCCGCTTTGTGACGGTCCGTCTATTGCCGGTGGTGAATTGGCGCTTGGTCAAAACGTGCTGGTGGCCTACATGGTATGGGATGGGTATAACTATGAAGATGCCATTATTATTTCCGAACGATTGGTGCAAGATGACCGATATACCTCGATTCATATAGAAAATTACGCCAATGACGTACGAGAGACCAAGTTGGGACCGGAAGTGGTCACCAGTGATATCCCAAACGTAAGTGAAGAAAAATTGAAGAATCTTGATTCGGAAGGAGTCGTCCGAATTGGCGCGGAGGTACAATCCGGAGACATTTTGGTCGGTAAGATTACGCCAAAGGGTGAAACAGAATTAACACCGGAAGAACGATTGCTGCGCGCGATCTTTGGTGAAAAAGCGCGGGATGTCCGAGATTCATCGCTGTACTTGGAGCATGGTGATCATGGAAAGGTCATTGATGTAAAAGTGTTTGCCGCCGACGAAGGCGATAAATTGCAACCGGGCGTCAGTAAGCAGGTTCAAGTGACGGTCGCGGATATGCGAAAAATTCAGGTGGGAGATAAAATGGCCGGACGTCATGGAAATAAAGGTGTTATTTCACGGGTGGTGCCTGTTGAAGACATGCCATTTTTGGATGATGGGACACCGGTGGACATTATTTTGTCACCACTTGGTGTTATTTCTCGTATGAACTTGGGGCAATTGCTCGAAACTCACTTGGGGTTGGCTGCCAACGCACTGGGCTATCGCGCGGCCACACCGGTGTTGAATGGTATTAATGAAGAACAAATTAAAGAGGAGCTTGAAAAAGCAGGGTTTACCACGGGTGGGCAGCTTCAACTTTTTGACGGTCGTACCGGTGAAGCGTTTGATCATCAGACAACGGTTGGATACAGCTACATGCTGAAGCTCAATCACATGGTGGAGGACAAAATTCACCAGCGATCGATTGGCCCATACAGCTTGATTACGCAGCAACCGCTTGGCGGAAAAGCTCAGTTTGGTGGACAGCGATTTGGAGAGATGGAAGTTTGGGCTCTGGAAGCATATGGCGCTGCGCACATGTTGCAAGAGATTCTGACCATTAAGTCGGATGATGTACCCGGGCGATCCAAAGCATACGAAGCGATTATAAAGGGTGAACCCATTACCCGCGTGAATTTGCCTGAATCGTTTAACGTGTTGGTGCGTGAATTGAAAGGGTTGGCCTTGGACGTGGAAGTATTGAAAAAGATGGGTGACGGTGGATACCTTCCCGCTGACCAGGTACGAGAACAAATGAAAGAGGGCGCTGATCGGGATGAATCGTACAACGAGTAGCGTGTCTTCATGTATTTCTTCATCATTTTCACCTTATGACACAGCAACAAATTCTTCTTAAAGACTTCGACGCCCTGGCTCTGCGCGTGGCATCTCCGGAAGTCATCCGAAAATGGTCACACGGCGAAGTAACAAAGCCGGAGACCATTAATTATCGAACACAGAAGCCCGAAAAAAGCGGGTTGTTCGCGGAGGAGATCTTTGGACCGACCAAAGATTGGGAATGCTATTGTGGAAAATATAAAAAGATCAGATATAAAGGGATTGTTTGTGATAAATGTGGCGTGGAGGTTACCCATTCATTAGTGCGCCGAGAGCGCATGGGGCATATTGAGCTGGCGGCTCCGGTAACCCATATTTGGTTTTTTCGTTCCATTCCGTCAAAGATCGGTTTGATATTGGATTTATCAATTCAATCGCTTGAAAAAGTTATTTATTTTGCATCGTTCATTATTACAAAGGTGGATGACGCACAAAAGGAGCAAACGAGTAAGGAGCTGAAAGAAGAGTATAAACAAAAGAGAAAACAAATCGAAAAACAATACGAGCAAAAAAGTGAAACAGCTGAAAATAAGGCCGTCGTTGTTGACGTGGAAGCTGAGCGAGATGCCAAATTGGAAAGTTTGGATGAAGATTTTAAGGCCGCTGAGCAAGAATTGAAAGAGATTAGCAGACATTCCATTATTTCAGAAAACAGATATCAGGAATTGTCATTGCGTTACGGGCATCTTTTTGAAGCAAGCATTGGTGCCGCGGCGATTCGAGATTTGCTGCAAAAGTTGGATTTGCCAAAAACGCTCGAAGCGCTTGTCGGACAAATTAAGAAGAGTAAGGGCGCAAAGCGAGAGCGATTGATCCGTCGCGTTAAGCTGATTACCAGTTTTGCCAATAATGACACCCGACCTGAATGGATGATTTTGACAGTGATTCCGGTCATCCCACCGGATCTGCGTCCCATGGTTGCGTTGGATGGAGGGCGATTCGCGACGTCTGACCTGAATGATTTGTACCGACGCGTCATCAATAGAAATAATCGCCTGAAGCGTTTGATTGATTTGCACGCGCCGGAAGTTATTTGTCGAAATGAAAAGCGTATGCTGCAGGAAGCTGTGGACGCGTTGATAGATAATAACGCGCGCGCGAGCAAGACTGTGACAGCTTCAACCGGGCAAAAAAGACAGCTTCGATCCCTTGCTGATATTTTGAAGGGAAAGCAAGGACGTTTCCGCCAAAATTTGCTTGGAAAACGTGTTGATTATTCCGGACGAAGCGTGATTGTAGTTGGTCCAAAATTAAAAATTGACGAATGTGGGCTGCCAAAGAAAATGGCGCTGGAACTATTTAAACCTTTTGTGATGGCAGCCATCATCAAGCGTGAGTTAGCACACAACGTTCGCAGCGCGTCACGATTTATAGAAACCAACGCACCGGAGGTGTGGGATATTTTGGAAGAGTTAACAAAGACAACTCGGGTGCTGCTTAACCGCGCTCCGACGCTGCATCGGTTGGGTATTCAGGCATTTCGGCCAAAGTTGGTGGAAGGTAAGGCTATTCAGCTGCATCCTCTTGTAACTCCACCATTTAATGCCGACTTTGACGGAGACCAGATGGCTGTACACCTCCCATTGACCGAGGAGGCAAAGTGGGAAGCGGAAAACTTGATGGCAGCCGAAAAAAATATATTAAAGCCCGCGACAGGAAGACCTGTTACCACGCCGCAGCAGGATATTGCTCTTGGGTCGTATTATTTGTCAAAGTATGCGGAAACGGATACTGCCGAGGTAACAAAATTTTTCTCCAATATTACAGAGGCGCGTTTTGCCTACAAGCTTCGTAAGATAAGCCTCAAAGAGCGGATAAAGGTGCGGTTTGATGATTTATCAAAGTTTGATGCCTCTGAAGGCCCGATCATTGAAACATCAGTCGGACGCATTTTTTTCAATGAAATTTTGCCGGATAAATTGCCGTACTACAATGAAGCCATAACAAAAAAACATTTGGGTCAGATTATCCAATTGCTTTTGGAATACTATGGTCAGGAAGAAACCGCTCGCGTCCTCGATAGCATGAAGCAGCTTGGGTTCAAGTATGTGACGAAGTCAGGGTATTCATTGGGAATGGATGACTTTGGTCATATCAGTGAGAAAGCGGAATTGTTGATCCAGGGAGATGAGCAGATTCAGATGGTGGAGCAGCAGTTTCAAGAAGGATTACTGACGGATAAGGAACGACATAGTAAGGTGCTTGAAATATGGACAAATATAAAAGAACGGGTTGTTTCTTTCAACAAGGTGGCATTGGATAAAGATGGTCCGGTCTTTGCCATGATTGACTCTGGAGCTCGTGGTTCGTGGGGCCAGCTGGGACAGGTGATTGGAATGAAAGGGCTGGTTGCTTCACCGACAGGAGATATCATTGAGCTGCCGGTAAAAGGAAACTTTAAAGAGGGATTTGATGTATTGGAGTTCTTTATATCATCTCACGGTACACGAAAAGGTCTGTCAGATACGGCATTGCGTACCGCAAATGCGGGATATTTGACGCGCCGTTTGGTGGATGTAGCGCAAGATGTCGTCGTCAAGGCAGAGGACTGTGGTGACACCAATGGTGAAGTTATGACCAAGCAGCAGTCAGAAGCCATGGGTAAAAAACTTGCTGAACGAGTGTCAGGTCGGTTTGTTTTGTCTGATGTGAAAGGGAAAGGTTCAAAGGTGATTGTCAAAGCCGGAGAACTCATTACCCTGCCGAGAACGCGAGAAATTGAAGAGGCGGACGTCAATGAGGTGCATGTGCGCAGCGTGCTTCAGTGCAAACTGCCAAAAGGTATTTGCAGCAAGTGCTATGGAACGGATTTGTCCAATCATGAAGAGGCAAAAATGGGTATGGCTGCCGGTATTATTGCGGCGCAATCCATTGGTGAACCGGGTACGCAGTTGACCATGCGGACGTTCCACTTGGGTGGTGTTGCCGGTGGTGGCGATATAACGCAGGGGTTGCCTCGGGTTGAAGAGTTGTTTGAGGCACGCCGTCCAAAGCGGAAAGCTGTTCTCACAGAGGTTGGGGGGGCAGTAGAAATTGAAGACGCAGACGGAAAGATTATTACCAGCCCGACCGGTCGCAAGATTTTTGAGGGACGTCGAGGTCAAAAAATTATTAAAATTCATTTTGATGGTGTGGAAGAAATGCGCTTGGCAATCAGCAAGACGGACGACGTGCGTATCACTGACGGGCAAAGTGTGAAAAAGGGCGATGTGCTGCTTGTGAGCGGCGGATCGGGAGAAAAAGTAAAAGCACTGTACGCCGGAACGATTCAGCTTTCTGCAAAGGAAATCGTTCTCACCTTTGAAGGGCAATACACAAAGGAATATATTATTCCAATTGGGTATGTCCTGTGGGTGAAAGATGGTGACGCGGTGGAAAAAGGTCAGCAGCTTACAGAGGGAAGCGTTGATTTGCAAGAGCTGTATGAGCTACGTGGACGCGATGCTGTTCAGCGGTACATTCTTGAGGAAATTCAGCAAATTTATTCCTCTCAGGGGCAAAGTCTCAATGACAAGCACATAGAAATTATCATCAAGCAGATGTTTAGCAGAATCTATATTGAGGATTCCGGGGAAACGGATTTGCTGCCAGGTGAAACCGTTGAAAAGGCGCAGCTGATGATAGGAAACATGGATGCTACGGAACAAGGAAAAGAAGAGGCACGCGGACGGGAATTATTTCTGGGTATCAGTAAAGTTGCCCTATCAACGCAAAGCTTTTTATCGGCGGCCAGCTTCCAGGAGACATCAAAGGTTCTTATCAACGCCGCGATCACAGGGAAGGTTGACTATCTTGATGGGCTTAAGGAAAACGTGATCATCGGCCGCCTGATTCCGGTGGGAACCGGATTTGGGAAGCGAGAGGAAGCGCAGCGAGCTGAAAATGCGAAATAATTCAAGATAAAATAAAAACCGCCAATAAAATCGGCGGTTTTTTTATATACTATGTTGAGTACTCCTCAATTGTTTCTTGAAGCAATTTTTGCGCCGAGGGATTTTTCATGGTAGCAAGAGCTATCCTCGCTTCTTTCAGATAAAATTCGCGTAAATTGTTTCCCGCTTCATCGGCGCATGGCGCGTTGATGTGGCCAATCAAAAACAGTGCGTATTGCATGTCTGATGCTGTTTCCGGTGTCTTTTTGTGTTCCATATGGTGTATATGATTAAAATCGTCTCAATTTATTTTTCATCTCTTGATACACCTGCGGAAGGAGAGCAAGTGAAAAAATAATGCTGGCTGTTGTTATGAGCAGGTCTTGCCAGAGCATAGCGCTACCGAATAATCGTTACCCCACGAGGCAAATTTTTCTCGATACGATCCAAATCGTAGGTCGAGTAATCATTCCCAGAGATGTTGAATGTTTTTAAGTTTTTCAAATTACCCAGCTCGAGTGGAAGCCCTGTCAATCGGTTATTTGAAACGTCCAGATGCTGCAAATTGTTCAGTTGTCCTATTTCAGCCGGAAGGCCGGTCATGAGGTTGTTGCTGAGGTCCAAAATAACCAATGATTGGAGATGCCGTATTTCAGCGGGGATTGCTCCGGTTAGCCGGTTGTTGGAAAGGTTCAGCGTCTCGGTGTTTGTTTTTTGAAACACCGATTGGGGGACGGCGGATAGCTTTTTGTCGCTTAAGTCAACAGTGTTGCTTGTGTCTGCTTTTGTTGTTGAAATCTGGGTACCATCAACTCTGATTGAGTCTTCTTTTATGGTTGTCTGCGGTGTTTGGAGCGAGCAGCCGCCAAGTACGGTGGCGGTAATAATTGAGAGGAGTGTGAGGCGTTTCATATCTGTTATGTATTATATATAATAACTCCTTTTTTTTGTTGCAGTACCGTGTAGTGCGCAATCGCCAGTTTCAGCTTGTCGTATTCGTATAGTCCATTCAGTCGTTCATAGAGCGTTTTTATTTTTACGGGGAGGCCTTTACTTTCCAGTGATGAAATAATTGTTTGAAGGTCAGACTTTGATAAAAATTGGTTGATATCAATCGTATATCCCTTCTCATACAGATCGGCCAAATGGCCGTAAATTGTTTGGGGAGAGAGATTGCGTTCTCGCGCAATTTGCGCGACCGGCATTCCTTGATTATAGTATGCAAAGGTCACATCTTGCGTGCTGCCGCTTACTTTGGCGCCGCGTTTGTCCATTTCTTTGATAAAATCGGTGATTGCCTGAATGAATTGCTTCCCATATCGGCTGTATTTTTTGTCTCCCACACCGGTAATTTTTTTCATTTGATCCTTTGTGGCTGGCATGGTTGCCGCCATTTCGTCGAGCGTGGCATCAGTAAACACAATATACGGCGGAATATTGTTTTTCCGTGCAATCTCCATTCGCAGTTCGCGTAAACGGCTGAACAACTCTTCACCCGCTTCCTGTCGTTTGGATGGTGGATTTTTTTCTGCCAGTTCCTTTTGCGCGCGTTCCTCAATCGATGCAAGTGATACGAGCTTAATTGATGTTTCACCCTTGAGCACTGCCAGACCAAGTTTTGTCAACTTCACAGCGTGATGTTGATCGTACGCAATATCGAACAGTCCCATATTGAGCAGCTGGAGCATGTATTGTTCCCAGTCAGGAAGTGGGATGTCTTTGCCGGCACCATAGGTTTTTATTGTGTCATATCCACGCAGTGTAATATCGCGTCGGGTAGATCCCCGTAGGACATCAATAATCATATTGACAGGCGCTTGTTCTTTCATTCTATATATTGCGGATAATGCCTTTTGTGCAATGTCTGTACCATCAAAAAGGCTTGGTGGGTTGTGGCATACGTCGCAATTGTTGCAGTTTGTCTCCACCTGCTCGCCAAAGTACGAAAGGAGTATGCGGCGCCGACAAATAAGGGCGTCGGCATACTGTTGCATGCGTTCCAATTTTGCCAGTTGGAGCGACGGTTGACCTGAGTCCTTTGCGAATTTTTTTAATAGAATGACATCAGCAAGCGAGTAAAAGAGCAGTGTTTCACTGGGTAGCCCATCACGGCCGGCGCGGCCGATTTCTTGGTAATATCCTTCCAAATTTTTTGGCAAGTTGTGATGAATCACATAGCGAACATTGCTTTTATCAATGCCCATGCCAAAGGCAATGGTGGCGCACATAATAGGGAGGCGTCCATGTACAAAATCATCTTGCGTTTTTGTGCGTTCCACACTGTTCATCCCGGCATGGTAGTAGCCCGCACAAATTCCTTCCTTTTGAAGTGCGTTGGCAACAGTTTCTGTCTGCTTGCGAGATAAACAATAAATAATGCCGGATTGATGCATTCTTTTTTTCACAAAATCAATAATCTTTGGAATGCGCTTTCTACCTGGTAATACAGTTAGTTGCAAGTTTGGTCTATCAAAAGAGGATATGAATATGTTGGGCTGCTTCAGCCCGAGTTGATGCACAATATCACGGCGCGTAAGTTTGTCCGCTGTTGCTGTGAGTGCGATAATTGGTACGTTTGGAAAGTATTCCTTGAGCTGCCCTAATTGCGTATATTCTTTCCTAAAATCATGCCCCCATGAAGAAATACAATGAGCCTCATCAATGGCAAAAAGACTGACGTTGATACGTCTCAAATAATATTGAAAAAATGATGATACGATTTTTTCCGGTGAAACGTAGAGGAGTTTTATCTCTCCGCGTTCGACCGCCTGCTCAACGTCACGCATCTCTGCCTCTTCCATTGAGCTGTTCATGTATCCTGCCGCTATACCGTTGCCTACAAGTCCTTCTACTTGGTCCTTCATCAGTGCGATAAGCGGGGACACAACAACTGTCACTCCGGGCAAAACAGTTGCCGGCAGCTGGTAGCACAGCGATTTGCCGCCACCCGTGGGCATGAGCACCAAGCAGTCTTTCCCCTCGAGCACCGCTAAAACAATTTCCTCCTGCATGGGACGAAATTCATTAAAGCCAAATGAGTGCTTGAGTGATTGTTTTACTTGTGGGGCAGTCAGATAATGGTCTTACTTTGTACGACAGAGTTCGAGCTTTTCACTTCTCGATAGCCGCTTTATTTCTATCTCTCGCTTCGTTGCTTCGGACCTATTTGTACATGTTTCAGTATATACCACTGCCACAGGTAGTCTAGCCCGTACATACTTGGATCCTTTTCCAGCCCTGTGCACAGCAAGCCGCTTTTCTATATCTGTTGCAATACCAGTATACAGGCTACCATCGGCGCACCTGAGAATATAGAGAGTGAACGTCATAGTATTTTCATTCTGAGGAACGGAGTGACAAAGAATCTATCAAGGCTATAGTATATATATTCATGGAGTCCTACAATACCGCCTTTATCTTCTCACTATCTTCACCCCTCGTAGCCCAAGAATTACTAACGCTATTATGACGATCTTCAAAATATAATGCCCATGCAAATCGAGCAAATTTCTTGTCATGGGAGTAATTGTTCCAACCAATATGTGAGCCAAAATGCCAATGGGCAGTGTCAGGTATAGCCAATTGTGTTTCGGGATATCAAGTCCGAGTTTGAGAAAAAGTTTGGATAAGAGCGGTGCAAGTAAATAAATGGCAAGAAATGAGACGGCAAAATCAAAAAATGCATATTGACCAATGCGAAACTGTCTGAGATATTCTATTGATAGCATAATTTTTTTGGGAAAGTAAGCGTTTAGACCTTTTTGAGCAGTGTCTCCAACTTCTCAAACATGCCATTCCATCCTTTTGTCATTTCATCTGTCATGGTGGCATCAAATGGATTATCACCAACCAACTTCAATATGGTTTTTCCATTATTTTCAGAAAGAAATATTTCAGTAAGTGTTTCAACAATTTGATCCCCAGGCAGCCCAAAATGGGAGGGGGGGACAGGGTTTCCATCCGAGTCTGTGAATGTGTCCATATACGAGAGATACGTCGGCTTATTGATTGCCTCATAGATTCCTCGGCCCCAAAATTCATGGCCATCTGCGTCTTTGAAACAGTACCTAAACAGGCCGCCTTTTTTTAGGTCAACAGAGATAGCTGATGCTTTCATCTGTGGTGGCGACCACCACTGTTTTAGTGAATCAACGGTTGTAAGAGTACTCCATACCGTATGTATGGGAGCAGAGAATGTGCGTTCAATGACAAGTTTATTCATAGCTGAAGATTATATTATGTTACTGGTAATTTTTTGCTTACTGTTTAGCGCTTTGTTAGAGCTATAGTGCCTGTAAAAAAGGAAAAGAGCAACTCACGAGAAGATCTTTTTTTGCATGCGGATCGCAAATTTTTTTCTGCTTCAAGATTAAAAGCCTATGTTTGGGTTTCATAACAATAATTTTTTAGTTCTTCTTTACAAATAGTCACACATCCGCAATTGCATTGATTATTTGATCTATTTTCTAAAATCAGATTGGTATCTGCGTGACCAATATTTGGGGCAAATCCAAATATCATTTACAGGTATTTCAGGGTTAAATACAATTTGTTTTTTTCAGCGAAACGGAACAAAAATTCCTGAACCGGATATGCCGGGTTATCTGCTGTTTTGGACTTGCCGTCCTAATTTATTCACCTTGAACATCTTTCCATGGCCGGGAATGATAAAATCGGAAATTTCTAAAAGTTTTTTTCTGCTTTCAATAAGATCTTCCATATTCATTCCCTTGGCTTGAGAAGGATCTTCCTTATGTATATCGACTACTTGCGTTTCACCATCAACCCACCAAATAGCATCACCTGCTATAGCTACATTACCTTGCGGAGTATCAATCAGAAGTGAAAGATGTTCTAGCACATGACCTGGTGTTTCTATAATTTTTATATCTTTACCCAGCACATTTTTGTCAAACACGGTTAGCGAGTCCTTGTCATAGATTAAATTAGAATCAAAGGTGACAAATTTAGCTTTTTCAAAAATACCCGCGAGTAAAATATGGTCGGGATGGCAATGGGACAAAAAAACAAAATCGATATCATCGGTGGTTAGTTTTTCTTCACGTAAAGCTTCTAGTAATTTTTGACGGTTACACCCTGGATCAGTAATTATTTTTTTGTCCTCAGTCGTAATTATACAAGTCGTTGAGCTTGCTATCCAACCATTCTTAAGCTCTTTTGCATATCCCTCAATTAAAACTTTTATTGTCGCCATACATTTAAGAAAAAACTGTTTGATATTCATTGCTTTCGAACTGGGCAAGTTCAGAATGGCAGAGAACGTTCGCTGATATACGAAGTTTTCACGGAACTCGTGGAGTGTAAATTTGGGTGAGCATTTGGTGCTAGCCAAGCGCGAACCCGTTATGCAGTGTTATGAGTGGTAGCTAAAAATAACAACCGCTCTGAAAGAAGCGGCTGTATTTTTGGATGATTTACGTCATAGACTCTTATTAGTCTTTTCCTTGATCTTCTGCTTCCATTTTTTCAACGTCTTCCCATGTTTGATTTTCTGCTCCCCCCGTATATTTCACATCACCAGAGTCTCTCGATAAAATTAGTTCAGCAAGGGCTCTTGCTCTTTCTGATTGAAGCTGCCCCAGTCTCTCCTGTGGAGAGACGTACTTTTCTTCTTTCATACATTTATAGGTTAAATTAATAGACTTCGATCAAATTAGTTACGCGTGACCAATACTAGCAAAGTACCAAAAATATCAAAAAATTGCAAATTTGTTGACTTTTCGTTATTTCAGCTAATGTTTCAGCGTGCGCGATGTTTGCCAGCGCTATGATATCGTGAAGCGGTAGTAGTGGCGAATATGGGTGGAGGTTCGCCGCGGCGAGCCGTAACCAGATACAAGCTGTTATAGGATGTATGCATTTTTTTGTTGTCTCGCCTCAGCGAGACCACTTTTCTGTAATGAACAAATTTTATTTTTTTTCAATTTGCGTATGCCATAAATTTTTATATCTAAAAATTGTCCATTAGATTACCAAGATCATGCACATCTAATTTCTCCTGAATTTCTTTGGGCATTTGTTTAATAATTTTCGTAGCGTTGGATGACATAACGTCCATTCTAATTTTTTCAAAACCCCTTTCTAAACAGCGTTCTATTGCTTTTTGTAAAATCTGATTACCATACCCCTTACTTCTATATTCTGGAGCGACATACAACGCTACGATTGTCGGTTGACCAGACATTTCTTCTCCTTTGGGTGCGATAGTGGCAATACCAATAAGATTTTTTCCTTCCTGCATTATTACCCCCTCATCACAACAAGACATCCTATCGCCCGCAAGTAAAATCCCGATTGCCATATTCGGCTTTTCAAACAGTCTACCAACTTTTTCAACAAGAATATTGTGCGGTACCACCTCAAGAGTAGGCATCGCATCTTTATTTTCAAAATTTTTTGGTTTTTCGTGATGTTCATTCATAATGTTTAAAATATTTTAAAATAAAATTTATTCGTTATAGAAACGTGCAGGGCGATAGCCCTAAAAGGAAAAACATATTTCATATAACGTATCAGTGTATGAGATATTTTGCGTGCGAAGCAACGCAAAATATGGGAGAGCGACGGTAGGAGCGAACCTCATACACTGTGTTGTCCGACACAAACACCTTATATTATCAGTCATTCGCAATATAATATGTCGCTCTTCCTTTACCAACAGATTTTATCATTCTTATCTTCTTGAGTTTTTGAACGTGGAGTTGTGCAGTTCTTTTTGGGCAAGATAGAACATCTTCAACATCGCTTGCTGTGATTCGACCAATTTTATCAAGAAAATCTATGATTTTAAGCTGATCTCCAGTCAGATAAATTTGTGATTTGATTTTACCAGCAACCTTACGTGATGACAAAGCTAGAATATTGTCTTTCACATTATCAATCTCTCTTCTAAATCCTTTTGTAAAGTACTCTAACCAAGATGTTATATCTGTTTTTCGTTCTTCGTATGTTTTTCCAAGATTGATGGCTTTGTAGTATTCTGGTCTATCTGTATTGTAATAATCTTCCAATGCAAAAAGTCGACGAAAATCATATCCGCGTTGATACAAAAGGAGTGTCGCAAGTGCTCGAGCAGTTCGGCCATTACCATCATTGAAAGGGTGGATTGCTGCAATTTCAAGGTGAGCCATGGCGGCCACAAGAACAGGATTGATTTCTTTTTCTTCACTTACTTTCAACCAATCTACAAAATTTTTCATGAGCTTTGGCACATGTTTTGCTGTGGGTCCTGTGTACATTGTTTCTTGTGGCATTCCTAAACGTCTACGGATAATATAAATTGGTCCAGGACGGTATCTGCCGCAAAATTTTGTATCCATTGTTTTTGCAGTGACTAGCTTATGAATGTGTAAAATTGTTTTTTCGGTTGTGGGTTTTTTTTCCGCTACTATTTTTTCAATAAGTTTCAGAGCATTGAGATAGTTTTGTACCTCATAAATATCCCTATCAGGCGCATCTATTTTCTTGCTTGCATATAGTGCCTCTACTTGTTGCATGTTCAAACGATTGCCTTCAATTTCAGTAGAATGATGTGTCATACGGATAGTCGCTTGTCGGCGTAATCGTAGTTCTTGTTTTGGTAGAATTTTGGCACGATCAATAATGCCCTTTGCTTCAGCAATGGCGGTGAGGTCGGCTAAAATTTTGTTTGTGAGTTTGTATTTTGGAGAAAACATAATGCTATGATTGTCTACATGTAGAATAACAGAAAATAGATAATCGCGCAAGATACGCGCAACTATCACGCATTGATTTTACTCACTTTCCACATACATCTTCAAGTCATTTTGAGCGTTTCCTTATAGCGTATAACGTTTCCGTATATGAGATGTTGCGACCGTAGAGATCAATATGGGAGAGGTCATTCGGGGAATGACCGAACCGCATGCCCAGTGTTAGCTGATGTGCGCTTTTTCTTTTTACCCGGTAGGGTCGTTTATCTATAATGACCAAATTGATTTTTCATTTGGCGGGGGCGCAAGAGGGAAATCAAAAGGGTGAATTGCGCCTCCCGCCAACTCTTCAACGCTCAAATCTTTCGGTATCTCGTAGACCTTCCTAAACCGATACGGTCTATCTTCTTCAATCTCAATAATTTATCCACTACCTGGTTGATTGTTGGTCGTGCTACATTCGTTTTTTTGGATATTTCAGAAGGCGATGCTTCGTCAACTGTATTCAAATATTCCCAAACAGCGAGTTGCTTGGGTGAAAGCAATTTTTCGATATTTTCTTTCGAAAGAAGTTCAACAGCCTGCTTTGATTGTTCTAAAACAATATCTAGAAAGAAGTTAAGCCATGGCATTATATCTTCTTTTCTTTTTTTGATTGTCCTTTGACTTCGGCGTAAGGCAATATAATAATCCGGTTTGTTTGCTTCCACTAACTTTTCGTGTGAGATGTATGGAATATAGGCGTAACTAGCTTTGAGTAAAAGCAAATTAGTAAGCACACGAGAAATACGTCCGTTGCCGTCAATAAATGGATGGATATTCAAAAATTCAACCAAAAAATTCCCAATCGTTATAAGTGGGTGGTATATATTTTCTTTCAGTGCATTGTCAGTCCAATCAATCAGCTCTTGCATTTCTTTCGGTGTCAAGTATGCCGGCGTAGTATCAAAAAGCACCCCAACAGACTTTCCGGCTTCGTCTATCATGTGGACTTTGTTTTCTTGTTTTTTGTATTCGCCTCTGTGTTTTGTGTCTTTCTCAACGTATTTCAAGAGCTCTTTGTGAAAATGTTTGATTGCACTTTCATTAAATCTGATTGATTTCCAAGAATCAAAAATATTGTTCAAGAGTTCATAATACCCTTTGACTTCCTGCAGATCGCGATCAGTAAATTTTTGTACAGATAATCCTCGCATCATTTTTTCAATATCTTCGTCAGAAAGCTTTGCTCCTTCAATACGAGTGGAAGCACCGGTTGAAGTAATCAAAACAGATTTTTTTAGGCGACCTAAAACTTGGGGACTTAATTTAGCCCCGGCGATCCATTGTCCTTTGAGCTCGTCGATTTTGTTGATTTTGAGCCAAATCTCAGATGGAGTGTTCTCCAGTCGTTTGTCTAGTCTATCTGTAGGCATAAAATAATCGTATACTTTAACTATATAAGATTATATAAGATTAAAAATACGTTGTCAAATTATTTTTTGAAGTTTGTTGGAAACAAAAAATCGTCGATGAAGACGATTTTTTGCTCTCTTGTTGTTGCAACGACAAGTGTGAGTCTGTGTTGGTTACCCGGCACAGACGACCGGAGCGACTATCGCAGTTCCTCCAGAACTGTGAGAAATGCCGCTGGGTTTGGAAAGTTGCGCCGAGCGTATGACTCGGCGACTTCCGCGTTGTTGAGGAGAGTCGAGAGGGAGTTGATTGGCACGCGATATGTTTTCTCGCCGACCTCCGTACCAAAGAAGCTACTCTTGAACATGCGCAGTCGACAGGCACGTTGCTTGATCCATGTAACTACATGCCAGCGAGCATTCGGCATCCAGATCGAATTTCGGTCACGAATTTTGGATATTGTGGTGCCGGACGAAACGACATCGTCAACGATCACAACGTCGGTTGTCTCAAAGTCGAATGCGCCAATTGGCATGAGCTGCCCAACGACCGCACTTGGCGTGACACCTGGCCACCAAAACCTCGTTGCAGCTACAGTGTCAATGTTCCACTGCGAGAGCCACCTTTCACCGAGACGACGCCGTACCTCGTTTGCACCGTTTCCAGGGAAGACGATACGGGTAGTTGCTGGCTTCAAGTGCTCCCAACCATTCCACGCATGGACTCGTTCGGTGAGCTCGTCTGCGTCGAGCACGACGACCCCGGGAAAGCTGAAATGCTTCCCGACATCGTTGATGAGGTACTTCACTTGCTCTCCTTGATGATCCTCGGAACCTCGCTAATCGGCACGCCTTCCGGGTGGTTGACGAGGATCGTTTTCCAGCCCATGGCGGCCGGCACCGCGATGTCCGTGATCGGATCGTTGCCGATCATCCAATACTGATCCGCATCGGGGGAATGTTCCATGATGAACCTCCACACGCGTCGGTCGGGCTTGGCGAACGGGTAGGCGCACGATGCCCACGTGTGCGGGAAGATCTCCCTCAAACGGAGTACGCGATCCACCTCCCCAATGCCGAAGTCGGTCGTGTTGGTAACGAGCACCAGCTTTTCATCGGCCGCTTTCAGTGCCTCTACGACCTCTCGTGCCATGGGAATCCACTTGACCAGCTCGTTTTCCCGCTTCCAGAGACGAACCGTCTCCAAGAGCAACTCCGCGAACTCGGTCGTGGTTCTGTCGAAGACATTCCAGTTGTGGTCGTTCAGGAACACGGTTTTTTCAGGCGACTGAATACTCCGAAGTCGCGTGAGAAGCATCGCGGCCGTCCGCAGGTGATCCGGTCGAAGAATGCCCTGTCCGTCGTGCTGTCGGAGCGGACTTCGGATCCACGCATCCGTCATGAGCAGATCGCGGACGGTCTTCTGAATGAGCTCTCGCGGCCAGTAGTCTGCGAGGTAGTCCTCATACGTCCTCTGCACGAGTGACATTACGAGCGTCCCCCACAGATCAAAGCAGATAACACGTCTCATTTTTCCCTCCGTGATGTTATCCCATTCACTTTCCGTCATCATGACAGTAAGTGATATGGAACAACATCCGGCGGCGCGCTTATGGAAGTTTCAGCATTGCCTCAAGTGCAACACGAATCATCGTGTCAATCGCCTGCTTGCTTATTTCTTCACTGTTTTCAGTCACAACCGCTATATCTTTGTTATTCATACGGTCTTTGAGCGGTTCTGGGTTTGCGTTGACCGCAAAAATTGCTCCAGCCTTTACGTTTCGCAAACTTGCAACGACGAATAGCGCGGCACTTTCCATTTCCGATGAAAGAATTGGCGTTTCTTCATTTTTCCAGCGATCCTCTTTAAGGTACATGCCCCACTTGGCAATAGCACCTTGAGATCCATAGAATGCGTCGTGTGTTCTGTTTATGCCAATAGCATATTTCGCATTCTGTTCTTCGCTGCTTTGCACAAGCGCATTTACAATTTCTCTATCAGCAATCGCAGGAAATCCTTGCGGGATATACTCAACCGTCGTTCCTTCATCTCGCACCGATGCTGTTGGAATAATAAGAGATCCTGTCGGAATATCTGATCGCCATGCCCCGCCACATGTTCCTACACGAATGAGATATTTCGCTCCTGCGTTGATCAGCTCTTCCGTGGCGATCGCAGTAGATGGGCAGCCAATGCCGGTAGAGCAGACCGTAATTCTTTTGCCCCCATACGATCCAATACCGCAACGATATTCTCGGTTTGTCGAAAGAATGCAAAAATCATCCAAGCAAGCGCCGATGATGTCGACTCTGGCAGGATCTCCGGGAAGGAGGACATGGGGCGATATATCTTTTGCTTCAATTTTTAGGTGTGGTTGTACAGTCATAGTGTGATTATTAGAAAGACAAACAAAAAATCGCCTGCAAGCGATTTGGTGACCTCAAAATATACCAAGCACAGCTCGATTTATTCGAGGTCTTGTCTGTGATGTGTGTAAATTTGATTATCTGGTTTCATACGAGTGTTTAAGTGTATTAACACAATAATACATATCGCAAAATCTGTCAAGTAAAGACTGTGGATAAAAACAAAATAACCCTAGAATTAGGGTTATTTGAGCTGTTTGAGAGCAGAGCGATAACCACCTTCCCCATGCTTTAGCCAATGCGAAATGCGGGTAATGGTCGCAGTGCTGACACCTGTCTTTTTCGCAATATCTCGGTAGCTTGTGCCTTTATTCAGCTCTAGCACTACATCCCAACGGCTGCTCAATGACTCCAGTTCTTCCAGTGTTGCTACATCACGCAAAAAAGCAAGCATTTCAGCTTCAGTTTTGAAAGAGAGCAGTGCTTTGGCAAGGCGTTTCAATTTGGACGTTTTCCATGATTTCATACCACAATTATATCAAAACTTTGTCCTGCCGAGAATACGGGCGGGACACCAGGTTTTCCCTTATCAAATAATCATCAAAATTCGCCCCTCAAAAAAGTCAAAAATCGTAAAATGAAAATAATTTATTTCCGATAACGTTTGCGAGTATACGATGTTCACTGGCGGTAT
>PFCB01000015.1:0-2119 GCA_002773135.1 Candidatus Magasanikbacteria bacterium CG10_big_fil_rev_8_21_14_0_10_47_10 | reverse complement strand
CGACGGCAGGAGCGAACCGTATACTCGCTGTTAAACGACCCGACGACCGAAGGGAGGAGAGCGCAGCGGGGCGCGACTGAAAGGAGCGAGTATTTTTATAGCCATTTTTTTATCAAAACAAAAGAAAACTTTTATTTTTGCTCTTGGATTTGCTCCAGACTTTTGTAGAATTCTTGCTTTGCTTCATTGATAACATCCATACCATTTTTTATTTTTGCCAAACTTTCATCAGCGCTGTACTTAGAGATGGCGTGTAGAAGGTCTGGATAATGAGATCCTGCGTCATGCTTAATATGATCATCAATATATAGTCGAGCAGCTTCTTTTTGGCGGCACTGTTCATCAGTATCAGTATCACTATATTCAAATTGCGCAGGAAATGCACGGTCACGCCCTTTTTGTATACGAATAAATTCCCTAACAATGGAATACTCTTGCATGAGTAGTGCGCCCGCAACAGTGAGGCCGTCCGCACTGTCTATCAGTTTCTTCAGAGCTTCGTCATATTTTTTTGTGCCTTCCAATGGCTCAGCAGTTGAAAGGGCGTGACCGTCAAGACCAAGAGCGTTATAAAAATCCTGGCGCCATTTTTCGTGTGAGCCGTCTTCTTTGGGTTGACCTTGTTCGTCTACACCTTGCTCATCTCGCAGGTTTTCAGCCAGCACTTCCGCTAGCTTTTGGTCTTGCATTTCCTGCGCTTTCTTTATTCCAGCTTCCAATAACTCTTCAAAATGAAGCGCCGCCAAATATCGTTGTTTAGCGAATTCGCGCCATTCATTTTGTGTAAGTTCGCCGTTCTCAATAGCGTCTAAACCAGGATTAGCGATCATCCTTTCGGTAGTTTCTTTAAGGCGCGACCGAAGAAGCTGCTCGACTCCTGCCTCCCCTTGTTCTATATGCGCGCCATCTCGATTTTGGTCTGGTGTCTTCATAATGTGTGTATTAAGTGTAGCAAAATAAAAGTTTTACTCCTTTTTCAATTGATCCAGAAACCCTTGGTAATCTTCGTCACGTAGGGGACAGGAAGGAGTTCTGCCAGTTTCTTGCGTAAATTGCTTATATCTTGCTCGGATATCTCTGTAATGCTCTTCAAGTTCATTCAGCGTTGATTCATCTGTAACTGTGCCAAGTGAATGAGCGGTTTCAGACGCATAACCACAACTCAGAAGTTGTCCGTCCACATCAACGCTGATACCTCTGTTGAAATAACTGCAGACACCTTCATCTATAGAGCTGTGACCACCAGTGTCGGATTTATCTTGAGCAAGTCTTTGCAATTCATCGTATTGGTCACCTACCAATCTTTGCCAAACTTTATCACTTTTGAATTTACCTCTGCGAATTGGAAAGTTGACGATGAATTGCATATTATCGCTTGCTACTTTTTTTATTTCATCAAGTTGCTCCATATTTTGTTTAACTGCGGTAACATTGATTCCCAATCTTACAACTTTTTTGCCGTTGATAACTTCTTCGGATTGACCGTAGACTTCCTTTAACATTTGTATGTTGTTTAAGACTTGCTCAAGATTTCCTGTCCCCGTTAATTCTCGATAGGTTTCTGGATCAATTGCATCCAAAGAGACAAAAATTGAGACATCGTGATCTCGATAAAATTCCGCTTGTTCACGAGTAAGATGACTTGTTGTTGTGAACATGATTGTCCCCAGCCCCTCTTGGTGAGCTGATTCAATAATAGGTTTCATCATGCCATCAAAATGTTCTGTTGGTTCACCAGCACCGACGACAACTAATTCTTTAATGCCAAGCTCTCCCGCTTTGGCAAGGAATTTTTTGCGCTGATCAAGCGACATCGGTTCATTCATATCTCGTCTATAACCTGGCAGAGCGCATTTTGGACACCTGTAACTACATTTTGTTTCCAAGTTCATCATCAAGTACAAAGGGCCCTTATCTTCTCGCTCTACTCCTTCTCTTGACTCAAAAAACTCCGGTGCGCCTTTTAGGATTTTGGGGGCTGGGGACTTTTCGGTCTCAATTTTTGACTCGTATCGTTCTGGGTTCATAAAAGTTTTCTACATTAATTTATAAAAAATGGCTATAAAAATATTTCAGCTAACGTTCCTGCGTATGCGATGTTTGCCAGTGGTATAATTGC
>PFCB01000024.1:3094-7520 GCA_002773135.1 Candidatus Magasanikbacteria bacterium CG10_big_fil_rev_8_21_14_0_10_47_10 | reverse complement strand
AGCTCACGAGATACTAACATTCTCTTTTTTACCTCATCAGTAACAATAACTTTTGCGCGCGCTCTGGCAATATTCGCAACGTCGTGAACCGTCATGCCTTCCCCCTCAATTTTGTATGGTGCATTCATAGTCAAAGTGATCCAAATGAAAGAATATCTTCAAACGAAATAACGGTTCTTCCGGATTTGAGCGGCCCGCCTGTTGCAAGCATTCGTGCAGCATATGCTAATGCACTACCAGCGACATGGGCGGCTGTGGCCAACTGTGGCCATGAATATAGTGTTTGACCAACTTCTGCAACTGATGCGCGCATACGGGGTACCACATCTTCCGGATCAATAATTTCAGTAATTATGGCTGCAAGCTCTGCTCCTGTAACTGTCTCAATATTGGACAGATCAAGGTGATCCACCCGCCCTCTCATAATTGAAAGGGATGGATCAATATCAAACCGCTCAACATCTAAAATAATTCCATCTCCACTGTCAGCCGCAGAAATAACCGGAATACCCAATGCTTTTGCCTTTTCTCGAATTCGTATTTTAAGACGAATATCATCCATTTCTTCTACCAAGATATCTATTCTCTCCGGTGCAGTTAAAAAGGCATCAATAGTGTCTGTTGACAAGCCATTTTGAAATTGATGGATATCAGCAAACGGATTCATTTCATAAATCTGTCTGGCCACAGCCTCGCACTTATTGAGTCCGATGGACTGTATTCCGCTGCGAACCCTATTCATATTGGAAAGTGATAACGTGTCGTGATCAGCAATGGACATGCGTGCACCACCGCCCTGCATAGCTATTGTCAATGCTGCATGACTCCCCACTGACAAACCAGCAACAGCAATGCGAGTATCGTGAAAGGCACGCTGTTCCTCTGGTGTAATAAGATTTTTGTTGCGAGCGGTTCGCAATTCTTCAAACATATCAGGCTCCAACACATGCACCATATGCCCGGACCATGGATAATAAATCCACACACCACACAATGATACTGGACGGCCGCCGGTATATTCTTTCAAGAAAAAAGAAAACACTTGTTCAAAGGTTTCCTTATCATCTCGCAATTGTGGGTGTCTCGTGGCACACAGCTCTCGAACCGATTCTTCGAGAACATCAAAAAAACGCACCTGCGCACTGTTTGAAGAAATAAACTGACGCAACTGACCAATATGTTCATCCTCTCTTACGCTAAAAAATCGTGGTCTCTCCATATGCATTATTTCTTGACTTTGCGCATTATACAACATATTGCGATTGAAAACAAAAAGAATCCCCAGATGTGGGGATTCTGCCATTTTTAGCCTTATACTACATGCGCTCTACCGTCTCTATACCCAGCAAATGCAACCCACGCTCCATTGTCTGTAGAACCCGTCCTATCAGAGCCAAACGAAACGCTCTTTCATCCCCTTCTGCCTTCAACACCGGACACGCATCGTAAAACGAATTAAATGATTGTGCCAATGTAAACAAATATCTGGCCACATGCGACGGATCCATTTGATCCGCAGCACTCTGCGTTGCCGATGGATATAGTGATAACTGAAGAAGGAGACTTTTTTCAGCAGCATGAACAGTATCTGGAATATCATACTGTCCATCTATCTTTTCATTTTGAGTTTTATTTAAAATTCCCTTGATGCGCGCAACAATATAGAGTAAATAGGGACCACTGTCTCCGCTTGTGCTGACTGATTCTTCCAAATCGAACGCAACATCACGCGTCACATCCGCTTTTAACATGACATACACAAGAGCCGCAACCGTAACCTTTTCACAAACATTTTGATCAACAGGAGTTTCTGCATCCTTCATGATACGTGCGATTTGATCCTCAACCATGGCAACCAATTCATCGCCAGTCACAATATTTCCAGTGCGAGAGCTCATCTTCTGATTGCCCTTCAACTGCAAAAAACCACCTGGGAGATGAAATTCTTTTCCCTTCGACTCCGGAAAAATTTCTTCAAGCGCCCGAAATACCACTTTAAAATATTCTGTTTGTTCCTTTCCCACCACATGAATGATTTTGTCAGGCTTTTCTTTTAGGTGCTGCTCAGCAAGCGCAACATCTTTTGCCTCGTACGTCGGAAGTCCTTTTGAATTGACAAAAACACGATCATGAAGACCATATTTGCTCCCTTCAAAGATGACGGCTCCCTCACTTTCTTTAAACACGCCTTTTTTTAAATACGTCTGAACTATTTCAAGACCGCGCTCATACATGTTAGATTCAAAATAAAACGTGTCAAAATGTGTATGAAATCGCTTATAAATATTATCAAAATACTCAAGGCTCCATGCGCGAGCAGTGTCGTACACGTCTTGTATGGACGCATCGTGCGCATATACTTTTGCATTGTAGGCCTCCACTTCTGCTTTTTTTTCATCGCTTTGATCATATGCTGCAGCCCCGTGCGCATATGCGTTGCCCAAGAACTCAGCTTTTTCTTTTGTTGACTTGTCAGCCACGTCATCAAACGCATCCTTCCAGTCAAAAATTCCCCACAAGGCTTTTGCCACATGCATGCCCACATCACCTTGATAGTTAACCCGAACAACCTGATAGCCGGCATTTTCCAAAACCCGCGCAACACTTTCACCGGTTATCAAATTTTTTAAATGGCCCAAATGAAATGCTTTCATTGGATTTGGACATCCAAACTCCACAAGTATTTTTTTATGATCTCCGATTGTGTGTGTTCCAAATGAGTCATTCAAACTATTCAAAACAAGACGCGCAACTTCTTGGCCATTCAATTGAATATTTACATACGGCCCAATAGCCTCTACGCGCTCAAAAAGGGTAACCGCCTTGCTTTGTATGTCTGAAGCAAGCGCTATTGCGGCTTCGGCTGGAGAAACACCTTCTGCTTTTGCCAATTCAAAACACCCAATGGCTATATCGCCCATTTTTGGATCTGGTGGATGGCTAAGAGAAATATCTTTTCCAATAGCATCAATAACTGCTTGATGAATGGTATTCATGTTATGTTATTTTCACAAAAAATCTTTTTCCTTTTTGAACAATATCGCCTTTTTTTACTGTCGTGTCATACCCCTGTACTTTTTCATTGTTAATGCGCACACCACCACCATCAATATCACGGCGCGCTTCCGAACTGCTTGTGACAAATCCCGCTTCTTTCAGGACACTGACAATGTCTTTTGCTTTTGGTGATAATGAATGGATGTCAGTAGGTACTTGTTTTTTTGCAAACGTGCTGACAAATCCCTCTTGCGCTGCGTCTGCATCATGTTGTGAGTGATAAAAACGCACAATTTCATGCGCCAGCTTCATTTTATAATCGCGAGGGTTGCTGCCCTTTATCATTTCTTCTTCATACGTCTTTACTGTCTTCATTGGCACGCGCGTCATGAGGGTAAAATAATCAATAATCAGACTATCTTGAATTGACATTACCTTACCAAACATATCTGATGGCTTTTCCGTCACAGTAATGGTATTGCCATAACTTGAACTCATTTTACGACCATCTGTACCAGCAACCAATGGACCCATAATAATATCTTGCGGCGCTTTACCACTTTGTTCCTGCAAAACCCGTCCGGCAAGCAAATTAAATCGCTGGTCTGTTCCACCAACTTCTACATCAGCTTTAACAGCGACAGAATCATAACCCTGCATAAGCGGATACAGCACTTCTCTGAGTGATACACGTTTACCTTCGTCCAATCGTCTTTTGATAACATCACGAGAAATAAAATCGTGCACTGAAAATGCATCTGCCTGCTTTCCAATTTCAGCAAAACCAAGTTTTTTCAGCCACGTGCTATTGTAATGCACTTCACATTTTTTCAAATCAATAATTTTTCCAGCCTGCTTGGCATACTCCTTCATGTTCTGTTTGATCACTTTTTCGCTCAACATTGGCCGTTCACTATCTTTGTCAGAAGTATCACCAATAACGCCGGTAAAATCACCAATTATAAACACAATTTTGTGACCAAGTTCCTGAAAATCACGGAGCTTGAGCAAAGGAATTGAGCGGCCAAGATGTAAATGAGGGCTGGTTGGGTCAATGCCAAGTTTTACTCGCAATTTTTTTCCGCTTGCGAGCTTTTTTTCCAAACTTTTTTTATCTATAATTTCTTCTACTCCTCTGGTGAGGAGTTGTTTTGTTTTTTCTGAACTATTATTTATGGGCATACAAGGGTAAATATATGCGTAAATGTGTCTTTGTGACGGCCAACTAACTCGTCATTGCGAGGAGCTTGTCTGCCAGGCAGGCGTAGCGACGAAGCAACCCCCTACATCCTGGAAATGTCTTTCCATTCAGGGTTACTATCATTAATTAAACAATCCTTCTTTTTTCTGGATCCCGCCTTCAATTGTTTTTCTCTTTTAATTGCATTTTCAGGATCTGTATATATCTCATAGTACACCAACTTTGAAA
>PFCB01000024.1:2915-3068 GCA_002773135.1 Candidatus Magasanikbacteria bacterium CG10_big_fil_rev_8_21_14_0_10_47_10 | reverse complement strand
CCCCGCCCGCTTGAATGTTCTTCGATTCTTTTCTGTAGGTTATTTGTTATACCTACATATAATACCGTATTGTTTCCATTCGTTAAAATATACACAAAATATTCTTCCATACCCCCTCCTTCCAATGGGATTGCTTCGCCCCGCCTTCGGCGG
>PFCB01000024.1:0-2885 GCA_002773135.1 Candidatus Magasanikbacteria bacterium CG10_big_fil_rev_8_21_14_0_10_47_10 | reverse complement strand
CTTTTCTAATTTTTCTTTTGCATCTGTCAGCTTTTGTTGTTCCGCCTCCACCACCTGTGCAGGTGCATTATCAACAAACTCGCTATTGGCAAGTTTCTTTTCCATTTGCACAACATACGGCGCAACCGTATCTATTTCTTTTTGAAGACGGGTTTTTTCTTTTTCTTTGTCGACCTCTCCATCAAGGTGGAGATAAATAGATCCGACTTTTGTGGTTGTGCTTACTGCAACATTTTGGTCCGAAGGCGGAGTAGATACAAATTCTAACTTTTCAATTCCACCTATCGAAAGCAAATGCCTATCAAAATCTCTAATGTTTTCTGCACCTTCTTCAAGGACTATGGTAACGCGTTTCGCCTTTCCCCGAATGTTATATTCTCCTTTCATTTGTCTAATTTCCTTCAAAATTTGTCGGTACTCCAAATAAATATAGTAATATGCATCATTTACGGGAACATTATTCTCTTTTCCAGATGAATCAGAGAAATCACCCTCAACCTCTGGCCATTTTTCAACCATTAACAAGGATTCTTGACCGTATATTTTCTCCCAAATCGACTCTGTGACAAATGGCATAAACGGATGCCAAAGCTTCAACACTGTGTTTAATATGTAGTTTAGTATTTCAGATTTATTACCTTCAATTTTTGACTCTTCCAAATAATAATCCGCAAGTTCCCCCCAGGTAAAGTTGCGTAATTCTTCCCCAGCAGCAGAAAATTCATATTGTATTAACCTTTTCGTCGTATTATCAATTAAACAATCAATCTGCCAAAGAATATATCTGTCTGAATCAGTAGCAGGTTCAGGTCGCAGAACAGACAACTTAGGCTCATCAATATTCATGAGCATGAACCGCGATATATTCCACAACTTATTTGCAAAATTTCTAAAACCAGCAATTTTTTCTTCAGACAACTTCATATCATTACCCGGTGTGCCACCAATAAGCAGAGACAATCGTGTGGCATCTGTACCGTACTTTGCAATCATGTCCAGCGGATCAATAACATTGCCCTCTGTTTTACTCATTTTTTTGCCATGTTCATCTCGAACAAGACCATGCAAATAAACTTTTTCAAATGGAATATCTCCAAGCGCGTAGGTGCTCATCAAGATCATGCGTGCAACCCAAAAAAACAAAATATCATAGCCGGTTTCAAGCACGCGTGTTGGGTGATAATTTGCAAAATCGTTCTCTTTTCCTGGCTTGCCCGGCGTAGCACGGAGGGCGTAGTCGGGCCAACCAAGGGTGCTAAACGTCCACAAGCCGGAGCTGAACCATGTGTCGAGCGTGTCAGGATCTTGCGTCCACCCATCACCATCCGGTGCATCGCCCACATAAATATCTTCACCCTTATACCATACCGGTACTTGGTGTCCGTACCAAATTTGTCTGCTAATACACCAATCACGCAAATTATCTATCCAATGAAAATATGTTTTTTCAAATCGCTCAGGGATTATTTGGATATTATTCTCACGAACCACGTGCTGCATGAGCTGCTTCAGAGTTACCATCTGCCCGGCTTTAATGCCCGTAATGTTTGAGGCACGCATTGCAAACTGCTTATTAACATCAACAAACCACTGTTTGCTAATTTGTGGTTCTATAACACCACCACCCCGATAGTTGGTGGCAAGTGCGTGTTCGTATTCTTCATCAACCTTCACTACCAGTCCTTTTGCTTTCAACTTTTCGATAATTTTTGGACGCGCTTGCTCAATGCTCATACCGGCAAACTCGCCAGCGATTGAGAGAAGCTTCCCATTTAAGTCAATCACCTGCTCTTTATCAAGACCATGCTTCTCGGCAATGTCAAAATCGTTGGTATCATGCCAAGGTGTAATCGTCATTACCCCGGAGCCAAACTCAGGATCAACTGATTCATCCTTTATAATGGTTGCTGTGATTGGACCATTGATCCACTCACAATCAAATGTTTCTCCTTTTTTGTACTGTGCGTATCGTGCATCATCCGGATGCATCACCACATACTTATCACCGAACTTGGTTTCAGGACGGGCGGTACCAATGACAAACGGGCCATATTGAAAATAATAGAACGACGTTTTTTCTTCAACACGAACAATTTCATCATCGCTCACGTTACTTTGCATTTTTGGATCCCAGTTTACAATTCTATCGCCTTGATAAATAATTCCATCATCGTACATCATGCTAAACACCGTATTCACCGCCTTGTTGCGGGCGGCATCGAGGGTAAACGCCTCACGCGACCAATCCAAACTTGCCCCCATTTTTTTTGCCTGATTGACAATGGTGTCATGGCTTTGTTGCGCAAAAGCATCCACTCGTTTTAAAAATTCCTCACGGCCAAGATCATGACGCGTTTTGCCTTCTTCTTCAAGTAATATCTTTTCCACCTTTGACTGTGTGGCAATAGCCGCATGGTCTGTACCCGGAATCCATACTGTTTTTTCGCCTTTCATTCTGTGGTACCGCGCCATTACATCTTGAATCGCAAGCATCGCCGCATGCCCCATATGGAGTGTTCCGGTCACGTTTGGTGGCGGCAATACCATGGCAAACGCAGGCACATCCGCTTTTGCGACACCCTTTTCTAGGCATACGTCAGGATTAAAAAAACCGCTTTCTTCCCAGCGCTTATAGGTATCATTTTCGTACAACTGCGGCTCGTATGCTTTTGGCAATTCCTTCATATTAATGACAAATGATCAAATCCAGTGACAAAATTCAAATAACAAAGTCCAAATGACAAAATTCTCGTCCTTCCACCTTCTCAAAAAATACAAACTATGACTTTCTTTTACATGTTTCATAGTACAACGTCCACCTTGAAAAATCAACGTTTTTGCTTGACTTAGCACATTTAATCAGTAATAAATGAATATTCCGCTGG
>PFCB01000005.1 GCA_002773135.1 Candidatus Magasanikbacteria bacterium CG10_big_fil_rev_8_21_14_0_10_47_10 | reverse complement strand
ATATAGCGGACGCTTGCATATTTCTCACCCGGCTCAAGTACGGCGTATACTGTTTGCCCGTTCTCAATGTCCATGCCATATACCTGGTTGAAGTTAAGATCTGAAATATCGTACTGGAACGTGATGTAATCGCCGCGCAGAAGGTCGCGCGGATCAACAGGTTTTATTTTAAGAAGCACCTCTGTTCCGGATATTGCCACTGAAGCTTTGAACAGAATGATCACCAGCAATATCACTACCTGCAGTGCGATCGCCGCTATAAATTTATTTTGTTTCGATATCATAAATTTTACGCGTTATGGCGCTTGATGGTTGATACTACGTATTTTCTGCCGCGTTCCATGAACCAGCCAACCGCGAATAGCAGAATGCCGGCACCTATGAAAAATATGCTTTTGTCGAGAAACGTAAAGAACCAGTCAGCGTATTTGACAATGATAAAGAGAAAGAGGAATAGCGCGCCAAGATTAATGAGCCATGCCTCTCTGCGGAGATATCCGGAGAAAATCAACCCAAGCAGTTCAAGGAAGATCGCAATATTGAAAATGAACGCCCACACAATGCCTGATGGTGAAAGCTGCGAGCTCCCGTATGAGCCATACCACCCGCCGCCATGGATAAATGTATCCTGTTCCGGAAGAAGCGCGATAACTGCGAACAGGCAGGCGATCGCGATAACTGAAAGCGCGGCAGGCCAGGAAAGCAGCTTATGCATTCCGGCATAGAGCGTACTGCCAAGGATTGCGAGCGCCAGGATGAATAGGGATATCACTATCTGCCATGAATGAAAAATTGACGGACCGCCGCTCATTTCGGAGATAGCGTCGATGCCGGTTTTTGTCGAAAAAAAGAACAACGTGAGCGTAACGGCAATAATGCCGAAGACCATATATACAAGTGCGAAACGCTTGTATTGCTCGCGTTTTTCGTGCACATGCCCTATGACGTATAAAAGCAACGCAACGAGCACCAGACCAGCGACGACACCGACCGGTTTGACGTTCCCGTGGCCGGACCATGCCGCGGCTTGCACTCCCCACCAGCTCGCGACGCCGATAATGCTGAACGCGAGCGTGTATATCGTTTTCAGGCGATACGCCCCTGCGATGCCGATCGCTGATGATATAAAAAGTATTGTCCGCCATGACACGAGATCTCCAAGATCTCGGTTAAAGGCGAGCAATGTGATCCCAAGAAAGAAAAAGGATATCAACAGGAAAAGCTGGCTCGCACTGTCTTCTTTGGAAAAAGAAATCTCCATATGCTCTTCCGCGCGAGAAGAGTGTTTTTTTCTGCGGCCGCGATTCGTGAAAAATATGACCAGACCGATGATGACCGCTGGCCAGAAGAGCGCTGATAGGATGTTTAAGAATATGTACATGTCAGTAATACTTTTTAGATGCATGGGGCGCCTTTTTCTGTATCGCGCGGCCCGCGAGAAACGTGATAACGGTCGCCACGAGAAGAAGCAGAGACGATGTCAGAAGGAACGGGTTATATCCAAAACTGCCAAAGATCGAGACCGGGTGCCCGATGAGCGACACAACCCCGAGCAGCATGGCAAGATAAAAGAGGGAATATAATTCTATGGTAAAGCCGACAGCGATTGTGCCGAGCATCCAGAGGATGAACCCATCGGGCCAGTTGGCGCGGATATTAAACATCTGCGCCACAAGAAAGATTCCTGCTCCATATATGATAGACCCGAGCAGTATGAGCGCTTCTCCCGTTCGTGGCATGGTTGCGCGCTTTTTCATATTCCAGCCGGAGGCATACGCGCCTATCATGGCAAACAGGATAATGCCGATTTTGACGGCCTTGGGCATGCCACTCCAGTTTGACGCGATAAAAGAAAAAAAGCCCGCGCCGATGAGTATGGCGCCGACCGTGACTATGATATGGACTGTCTTTTTTGACATGTCCTCTTTTTTTTCGCTCTCGGTTTCTGAATTAAAAGCTTTCTCAATAGCTTCAACAGTAGAGCCGTGTGCGAGCAGGTCTCTGTATATGTCTTCTTTGGTATTACCTTTGGCCAGAGAAGATTTAATATGGGCGACTAAATTGTGATCAGTCATATAATGTAGTGAAGGTCGCGGCATACTCTGGAGCCGACCCGGGGAATCGAACCCCGAACCTATGGTTTACGATACCATTGCTCTACCAATTGAGCTAGGTCGGCCTGTGCATAGCGGATTTTTTCTCTTCTGCGGATCGCCGACGCCATGGCGTCGCGGCAAGCGGGGAATAGCTATGAGGACGGCTATATCCTCGTACCGCCCAGCATTTTAACATCGCGATTTCTGTGGTATACTGTAATATGTTTAGGGCAGTTAGTCAATTCATCCACAATGATTACATTTAAAAACGTAAGCAAAATTTACCCGGGCCAGCAGATAGCGCTCAAGAACATCAATCTTGATATAAAACCGGGGGAATTTGTCTCGATTGTCGGTCAAAGCGGGACCGGGAAGACAACATTGGTGAAGCTTATTCTTGCCGAAGAGCGTCCGAGCAAAGGAAAGATTGTGATCGGCGGTTGGGATATCACCGGCATAAAATATCGCGAAATCCCGACACTGCGCCGCCAGATCGGCGTCGTATTCCAGGATTTCAAACTGCTTCCGAGGAAGACATTATATGAAAATGTCGCGTTCGCGCTTGAGGTTGCGGGTGAATCGAACGAGAAAATAAGCGAGATTGTTCCACAGGTACTGAAGATCGTGGGGCTTGAGAGCAAGGTAAACAGGTATCCGACCCAGATATCGGGCGGAGAACAGCAGCGTGTCGTGGTGGCGCGCTCGCTTGCTCATCGGCCGAAGATCCTGGTTGCTGATGAGCCGACCGGAAACCTTGATTCTATCAACTCGCGGGACATCATCGAATTGCTTAAAAAGATCAATGACTTCGGCACGACCGTGGTGCTCGTGACCCATAACCGCGAGATCGTGAATGACCTTCGAAAGCGCGTCATCACCATTGAGGACGGCGTCGTTGTCAGTGATCAAAAACGCGGTAAATATCTTTTGTAATATGTTATTTCTATCCTTGTCGCGGGTCATACGGTTCTCAGCGCAAAATTTCGCCAGAAATATCTGGCTTTCGATTGTTACCATTACCATTGTGGTGCTGACGCTTTTTTCCGTGACCACGCTTGTGTTCGTCAACGCAGTTATGGAGCAGGCTATACAGCTTGTGGAGTCAAAGGTTGATGTGAGCGTCTATTTCAAGCCGACCGTGACGGCGGAGCAGATATTTGCGGTTCAGACAAATCTCGAGGCGCTTGATTATGTGCGCGACGTTGAGTACGTGTCAAAATCGCAGGCGCTTGAGAAACTGCGGGTGCGCTACAACAACAGTCCGCTCATTTTGGAATCACTCAAAGAATTGAACGATAACCCATTGAACGACACGCTGATTGTCAGAACGCATGACACGTCCGACTACCAAAAGGTGATTGATATCCTGAACGCCACCCCGCAGTATGCGGTTCTTATTGAGAACAAAAACTTTGATGACAACCAGGCGGTTGTTCGGCGCCTTGAACGAATTGCCGCCGAGGTGACGGGCGTGGGATGGGCCGTTACTATCTTTTTCTCGATCATTGCCATTCTGGTTATTGTCAACACAATCAGGATCGCGATCTACACGCACCGAAGCGAGATAAGCATCATGAAGCTTGTCGGCGCGTCAAACTGGTTCGTGCGCGGACCGTTCATCGGCGAGGCTATATTCTACGCGCTAGTCGGCACGCTTATTACACTCGGGATATCCTATCTCGTCACGAATGTAAGCGATCCGTTTGTGGTCAATCTGCTCGGGCAGACCGATTTCAGCCTATTACGCTACATGAACCAGAACGTCGTCCATATCTTCGGGATTGAATTCATCGGCATGGTGTTTGTATCTGTTTTTTCGACCTCTATTGCCTTGACCCGTTATCTGCGTGTATAGTATCTCCTAGCATTCGGGGATCGTCCCTGGCCGCTAACGCGGCACGCGGGCAGGCTAACGGTAGGCAAGTCTGATGGCTCGCTGATGATGCGGAGACAGGAGGTTTTTTACTGTTAATCACCGGCCGTGGCGGTTGATTTTTTACTAAGCACATGATAAAAAAGAAGACGCTCAGACGATGGAGCGTTTTTGTAACAGTGGGTATGGCAGAGAAGCGTTGAAAAGGAAGTTAAGCAAAACTCATCAAAAGGAAATTAGCTATTGCGCTCGGGGATCGTCTAATGGTAGGACACCAGGTTTTGGTCCTGGGAATCGGGGTTCGAAACCCTGTCCCCGAGCGTAGTAGCTAATATAAACAGAAGAGATGCAGAGACCAAGTTTCCTGGTCTCCTTGAGGGCAGGGATTATGGAATCGGGGTTCGAAACCCTGTCCCCGAGCCAACATTTTTCACAGGCAATTACACTTTTTTGATCGACCTTGTTGGGTTATGGAGATACATATATTGTTATGGCAATTGTCTGGTATGATTTAATCCCTGATATATCGATGGCTTCTGGGTCGGGTGGGGTATAAAAATAATTAAAGCCTAACGAAAAGGTCGCGCCCGAAGAGGCGTGGCCCTTTTTTGGTTATCCGTAAGTTTGCCTTTAACGTGTTTCATTTGAAGAAACAGAGATTGAGTTTTTCATACTGGAATAAGCAGCACCGTTTTGAGCCGCCGGACAAAAAGGATCCGGCGGTTTTTTTAGTGTATTGAAAATGTACGCGATTCAGTATACTATAATGTGATTATCTGATTGCATTATGCGTGAATGCAGATAACACTGTCCGCATTTCGGACATGCATATAAAAAGCACTTAGCACATTACCAATCAACGGAGCATGGCATGCGCCATATTCTGTTCATCCGCCATACGAAGGAGGAGCGTCATGGCACGCACGATGGTAGCAACA
>PFCB01000026.1 GCA_002773135.1 Candidatus Magasanikbacteria bacterium CG10_big_fil_rev_8_21_14_0_10_47_10 | reverse complement strand
GTAAAGCGGAGGGAGTGGGATTCGAACCCACGGTGGACTTTCATCCACAACAGTTTTCAAGACTGTCGCCTTCAACCGCTCAGCCATCCCTCCACCCTACAAAGAATAATGGCCAGGCAAAATGACCTGATGTCATCATGTGGCTCACTCAAAATGGCTATCGCCATTTTTCGTTGCGGAGAGGGCGGGATTCGAACCCGCGGCCCCGACAATGAGTCGGGGCAACACATTAGCAGTGTGCCGCTTTCGACCAACTCAGCCACCTCTCCATCGGTTGAGAACAATAGATGTTATCCTCATTCGATGATTAAGTATGTTGAGAAAGCGGAGCTGGAGTTTATCCTGAGGCACCGCGTGCCGAAGGAACCAACTCAGCCACCTCTCCATCGGTTGAGAACAATAGATGTTATCCTCAAATTTTCTACTTTTGAAATGCAAAAAGCTGCTCTACTATAATCAAATCAGCGCGGGAAGTCAATATAGCCAAACCGGTTACTCTCCCTTCGCCAATACAAACCCTGTCACACGCGACGCACCGGCGCGATGTAGTATTTCGGCGCACTCACCCATGGTCGCGCCCGTGGTGTACACATCATCAACAACAAGAATGTGTTTCCCGTCTACCTGCGCGCCCTTGCGAATAACAAAAGCGTCCGATACGTTTTGTAACCGAGCGGTTTTATCCAACTTGGCCTGTTGCTTTGTTTTTTTCTTCCGCATGAGCGGCTCCGCTTGGGGGACGTCAATCACGCGCGCCAGACAGTTAGCGATGACATCCGCCTGATTAAACCCACGCTCGGCATACCGCTGCCGATGCAACGGCACAGGCACAATCAAATCCGGCACCTCAAATGTCCGATCTTGCCGCGCAAACCAGTCCCCAATCAGCTGCGCAATCGCATGCTCAACCTGTTCTATGTAGCTATATTTGAGTGCCTGAATTATTTGAGAAAGAACGCCTGTTTCATCATATTCACCAACTGCCGCAAGATACGCAAGTGATGAATTTTTTGGATAAAAAAAAGTTCCAACGGTTGAAACCAAATCCAAACAGGTGCCACAAACAGACGTTCCCTCTTTTTTACATGCTACACACAGCTGCGGAAACATGTATTCCGCAACTAAAGATAATACCCCCATATTCCCTCCTCTATAAAATCTTTTCTGTTATAACGATTGATCCTCCCAAAATAATCCGTCAACTTTCCATTCATTGCCAATCGCTACCAGCCGAACCGTCCCTCGCAAGTACATCCGCACAACGCCATCCGCGCCCTGACGCTCTTGTTGCGCCCCAATGGAAACAACCGCCCGGGTATCTGCAAATGATTCAAGCGAGCTTTCGACTACTTTCATGGTTGCGCCCGTATACGCACTACTCTGTACCTGTGACTGCGTCTCAAGCCATGCCTGCATGGCCGGCGTAGCAAGTGGTAGCACATCTTCTATATGTTTATTCGCGTTATGGGATGAATATGTCCCAAATCGCTCGACAAAAATGCGCGCCTGTTGGACGACAAATCGACGGATAGCCGCTTCGGTTGGCTGTTCGGAAAAATCCTGTTGCACATCTCCCGCAGGCGCATCAAAAATTTTCACGTCTGCCGGCTCAGAGACAACCGGCTGATCCACTGCCGCGGGCGGCGGGGCAACAACCGACTCCGGCGGTGTTTTTGAATCTCTTATTACAAACAAGTATAGCAGCAAAAAAGCCACCGAAAGGCCGGCAACAATGCCCAGACCAATAAAAAATGATTTGCGTCTGTCCTCAAACATATGACGATATTTATGTTGTCCCCTCTGCTCCCAATTCTCGTTCAAATTCTTTCTTTGCTTGCTCAATTTTCATCAACTGTTCCGGATCAGAGGTAATCAATTGATCTTCCGTATACGACGCAACAATTTTTATCGCCGCGTGTTTGAGACCGGCAAAAAAGATCCCTTCGCCAATCGCGCTTTCCAAAAGCAAATACCTTTCTCCTTGTGTTAAAATAAATGTCTTCTCAATAACGTCAATGGCCGCCGGCGACTGCCTGAGCAGCAGCTGCAAGGATGAATTTGTTACAATCGCTTTGCCGTATGGCGAACCCAAAAAGTCATTTACGTCCTGGGTTATGGTGGTCACACCCAAATAGTACTTTCGGGCGCGCTTTACCAACGCAAAAATAAATTTCGCGCTATCTTCATGCGTCATCAGCCACCAGGCTTCGTCAATTACCAACAATCTTTTTTTGCGCTCTGACCGCACAATGTTCCATATATAGCTTACCAACGTATAGATAGCCATAGGGCGCAACTCGTCTTCAAGATCTCGGACACTAAAAATGACAAGCTGATTCCCGGTGTTCACGTTCGTCGGAGAATTGAAAAGCCCGGCAAATGTTCCCTCTGTAAATTTTTTGAGCTTTAGCACAAGATTTTCTCCGCCCTCCATACCCTCGAGGACATCCACCAAATCCTGAACGATCGGCGGTTCAACGGTCGCAAGATCCGATGACGCGGGGATATCCTTTTTTGCATACGTTTCCAGAAGCGCCCGGTCCATAATGGAATCCTCTTGCGCTGTCATCTGCCCAATCATGATACGAATCAGGCCTTTTATGGTAATCACGGCACTCCGAATGATGTCTTCGGTGGACGCCTGTTGCCCGCCAACCGGCCGCGGCAGGTCAAACGGATTTACTTTACTTTCTGATGCCAAAGAAATATTGATGTATGTACCACCCACCGCTTCTGATAAATGATTGTATTCCATCTCCGGGTCAATGATAATCACATCAACACCCAACATCAAACTGCGCAGCACCTCCAGCTTCACGGCGTACGATTTTCCGGCGCCCGATGTGGCAAATACCACCATGTTCGCGTTTTGCAGACTGAATCGATCGAACAAAATCAAGCTATTGTTATGACGATTGATCCCATACAAGACGCCATTATCGCTGGTAAGCTCTGAGGAGATAAATGGAAACGATGACGCGATAGGGCTGGAATTCATGTTAAAGGCTATAGACAGTTCATCCATCCCAAGTGGTACAGTCGAATTGAAGCCTTGTTCGGATTGATACAGCACATGCTTATTGTAAATAAGCTTTGAACCGAGAATATTTTCAATATCTTCAGTCGAGTTATCCAATTCTTCTTTGCTGCTCGCGTATACGGTAATGTAAAAAGCAAATTGAAAAAAATGTTCTATCCCTTGCGTTAGGTCATCTCGCAATTGCTCTATATCGCGCAGCGCCGTTTCGCGCAGTGGATCGCGGGGCGCGCCTTTTTCCGCGTCTGCCGATAATTGCGCTTGCAACGCACCCACCTTCTTTTTGAGCTGTTTTAAAATAATCGCGGATTTGATGGGATAAAAAAACATGCTGATATCCATGGTCAGATTCATATTCAAAATCGGCGCGCTCCACCCGACAGATATATACCGCGGATACGACACGACAAAAAGCGTCCGCAAAAAAACTTCGTCAAGCTGTATATGCGTGGTTTCAACTTTGAGCGCGGATGGCGCGATGAGATCGCGGATAGTAACCGTTCCTTCGCGGTACACGCGTTCCTCTTCAAGACTGATGAGCTCCTCTTGAACCTGTTTTTGACGCTCCCCGCGCCGCTTGTTCTCCTCGCGAGCCATCTTTGATTGTTTCCCTAATGCCGGTTTAAAAGCCATACGGATGATGTTCCAGACCTCAACGGTCACGATGCCAAAACCAACATTTTTTTGGTCTGTCATCGCAACTATTATGGGGCTGTTCGTTACAATGTTTCTACTTGCAAATTTTCTATCGGCTGCAATGGTTGCTGCATTGAGATACCCGGATTATACGTGGAATAATAAAGTTCAATCAGAGACTGCGTATCCAGCTGTACCACTTGCAATCCCATTCCGGAAAGCCCGCCAACCGCGTTTCGAACGCGCAAATCAAGCTCGCGTCTTCGTTCTTGAAACAGTTTGTCTTTTAGGCGAAGGGCCTTGCCCGGCCGCAGAACCTCTGTAAGGCGAGACCAAAAACTCTTTTTTTTATTTGACAGTGGATCATAGGGAACCACAATGTAAAACTTTTTTGTCATAATTTGCCCTATTTGCACCAACTCACCGACAAACGCGCGATAATCCGCTATCTGCACGCGCAGCAAATCATTTGTTTGTGTCCGTTCAATCTTTGCCAGCTGCTCCAAGTATGGTTCTATCTGAAGACGACGTGACTGCACCACAATCTGCAGCGGGAAATCAATAGAATTCAAGAAACCTACATATGCTGAAATAAGCGCGTTCTGTTCTTCTTCTGATTTTAGCGAAAAATTAATACTGGACGATATCAATACCGCCCGAAGCGTTCCATCCTTCATGATTACCACGCCGTCGCGGATTTCAGAAATAGGCAGATGCGCCTGGGTTGTTGGACGCGCCGCCTTCTTTTTTTTCATTCCCTCTTTTTTTTGTTCAGAACTTTTTTTTGCCATACTTATTCTTCTGGACGATAATACCCGCCCGTATTCACAAGCAGCGACAGATCGCGTATATGCTCCGGTCGCGCGCGTTTTGCTACAACTTTTTCCTCCATTTGGTCTTCTGTTCCTAACTTTCGAGAAAATTCCAATTCCTGCGCAGAGTACTCTTTGTGCCAAATTCGTAAACGCGGATTACGCCTTGTCTGCGTTATATTGAGTAAAAAATAATGAAACGGCTGTCCGTTTATTTTGACAAATGCCAAGACAAGCGCAGCGCCGCCGACAAGCGCCAATGAAATCGCAAAACCGATAAAATCAAGCAAGCGATACATGATAAACACTATCCCCGCCGCGACAACCAGAATAAGAAACTGCCGCACCGTCACCGGTCCAAAAATTTTATCCTCAACATCTATAAACTGTGGAACAACGAACTGTTGCGGCATAAAGCGTCAAATTTTTGTACGTTCAGCCTTCAGCTAAAGACTTTTATTAAATTCAGCAATCGCGAGCATGTCTTCCATGGTTACCGCCTCATCCCCCCCCGCCGCCGATAAATATTGCGGCAGTGACTGCCCGCTGTTGAGCGCTCCTGCCACAGCGTTGGCATAGTCCATGAAAAGCTGACTATGAAACCATGCGTCTTTTGCTTGCGCGTACAATATGTACGATTCTTTTTTCAATGTCTGCAATTTTTGCATGAGTGACGCGGTTGCTTCCGCGGGATTTGATGACAAGCGACGAAAATCCAGCACGGTGAGCGTTCCCATTTCGTCCTTTGGCCCGACCGTCTGTTTTTGCTGCCGCACAACGGGGACAACATCGTGGAGCGCCGGTCGCCCTTCTATGCTTTGTCTTGCCGGAGCAACGCCGATAGACGGCGACTGCTCTTGCCGCACCATATTGGGCAGTGGCGAATTCGTTGGAAGCACTGCCTGTGCGACAGATGGCGCGGATCCGGCTTCACTGAGCCCCGCGTCATCACTGTCTGATACAATTTCATCCATTACCATCTGTGTGGTGGCAATCACTTGAGCCGCCTTTGCGCTATCATATCCCATGCCGCCTTGCCGCGCGTCTTTGACAAGCAACGCGTGCAGCTGTTCGTCAGAGCGTATGCCCTTCACCGCGGACAAAACGACCGGCTGCAATTTTGCATCGTCTTCTTTGGTATGATCAAATGGCAGCGTCTCTATAACACGCGTGACCTTTTGTTCCGTGGCCGATGAAACCGGTTCATGTGGCTCCGGCATATCTTCGTTATCGTCCAAAAGTGACGTATGGTCATCTGCACCCCATTGTACCGCATTTTTGCCATTCGTTGAAGCCGTGGCCATTTCGTTTGTGTCATTTGGAACAACCGGAGCATTTACTTTTTGGGTAGCCGGCGGCATCTTGGCCGCTGCATCCGCACGCATGCGCGCTGCCGCGGCCGCATCTACAAAATAGTCCTTCACAGGAGTTTCATTTGACAATGATGCATCTAGGGTTGGGACCAGTGATGTGGGTGCTTCCAGTTGTGGTGGTTGTTTTTTTTCTTCAATAGAAAGTACTTCTTTTTTTGCCGGTTCCGGCGTAGCCTGTGGCGTAGGCGACTCTTTCGGCATAGCAACGGGCTCCGGCTTTGGCTGCGGACGTGTGGCATATGCGGCCAAAGAACGTAATGGCACGCGCTCTGTTGTGCCATCAGCTTTTTTTACCATAATCGTTGGTTCGTTCGTAGCAGCCACAGAAGCGATAGGAACCGGCGGTGGAATAGGCCGTGCAGGGGGAATTGGTTGTACTGGTTGATCTGGCATACTATGAAGTTGGTTTTTGTCCTATGGTAGGAGCAACTTGGGTGACGTCAATATATTGTGTTTGAGATCCTTGCGCGTTTTTTTGAGAAGGAGGGGGGTTGATGATCACATCTTCTGTCATGCCGGCAAAAAATTCCTCATCCCAAACAAATGACCCTTTTTGTTCATCAAAATACATGACTTCGTTAATATTTTTTGCGCCTAATTTTTCTAACTCTTCGAACAAGCCAACAACATGGCTTATTTGTTCAGAATTTGACACATCAATCTTTTCTTTTAAAACGAACAGCAACCGACGAATGTATATATCGTCCGCGCCGGTTAAATCCAGCCACCTGGCAACAGCCGCATAGTCTGACAGCCATTCAGCAAACCGCTTTGGTTCCAGCCGATACAATTTATCCAAAAACGCATCATAAAAATCCACCGGTTTACCATTCGTGTTTTTTTCAAAACCGGGCGGAGGAACGGAATCGCCGCCCTGAATATCCCTGTAAATAAAACCGGTCTCAAGTGCATAATACACTGTCAGTATTTTTTCCAGCATCTGTCTGTCGTCCGCGGCAAGACGCTGCACTTCCAAACTATTTTCCATATAGTCGGTTACTTTTTCCGGCACGCGCACCGCGTGAAATTCTTTTAACGCACGCACCCAGTCCGCAATGCTTTTTCTGCCTCGGCCTTGTGTGCCCAATGGCTGCTGATTTGTCTCCATGGCAATCCGCATAAAACCCGCCATTTGCTTTTGGGTGCTGACAAAGGCAACCGTTTCAAACGCGCTCTCCACAACCGCGTACAGCGGCACCTCCCAAATACAGCCAAACAGCAAGAACCTTCCCCCAAGCAAAAATGATTGTCTAACAGTTGAAAGCGTAGAAAAATTAACATAACCGATCACCGGATAGAGACGCTCTAAAAATTCCGCTGTTTGGGGTGTTCTCTTTGGAAAAACGATTTGCCCGCTTGACCATTCTTCCAGTGACTGCATGATGCCTTCCATGATGCCATCGTCTGCCGCGTTATATTGGCTCAGCTCAATGGTTCTGATAATGTTCAGTTGGACCATTTCGTCCTCCATCATTTCCTCTGTAGCACCCTGCCACGAGACACCGGAATAATCCACAGCTTGCGCCAGGCAGGTATCCGAAAGCTGCTTCTTTCTTTCAACGGATTCCTCCGGATACAGCTTTCCTATAATGTAGGGTATTGAAAACATACTGCTATTCATTATTCATCGTCATCCACTGCTCTGGTTTTTTTTGCTGTTCTCTCATCCGAGAGTACCAGATCACTCAGGTTGTCCATGCCGCTAATATTTCCAAATTGGCCTTTTCTGATATCCGCCATCAATGCATTAATATTATCGTACCGTTTCATGCCGCCGTGCGATTTGTTAAACAGCCGAACGTTTATCTTTCCTTTTGTCAACGCGTCCACCGTGCTTCCGCCGGCAACCTTGGCCATTGTCATGGCGGCATCTTGTACGTTGCGCTTCATCATTGGCACCAATATATCCTGCAGCAATTTCTCGGTCGCGAATGCTTTTTCTCTATTTGACCCTTGCGATATACCTTTTGATTGAAGAACCCCGGCAAATTTATCCCGAATCATTTCAAGCCGATTACCGCTCAGACCAAGTTCTACGGAGCCATCCGTTGCTTTAACCTTGGAAATATCGTCTCTGGCGGAGAATCCGATCATCATGTTGAGTGTTCGAGGCGCGCTGCTCTGGTGCGACAAATGGTCAACAATTCTGCCGCGGATACCGTTGTACCACTCTTCGTTAAGCGAAGTCATAATCTGACCAAAGCGCTCTTCCAAATTTCCAAGCATGTGCGGATGCGCCCGAGACAAATCTCGAGGAACCATTTTGTTCGCGTCTCCAAGCACATTATTACGCGCTTCGGCCACGCTGGACGGCATAAAGACCGACTGTCCTTCAATATCCGTGGCAATGGACCAGCCTGCGCTTTCTCCATGATTACGGCCAAGCTGAACATCACGAAGATTACCCAAAAATTGGAACTGCGCCTGGTTATCCTGAATAACTTTCATGTACTTTTCCTGCAGCATTTTTTCCAGCCCCGGTTTATTCTGATTGGCAGAATCCTTCAACATGGCGTCAAACTTCACTTTAATCGGTTCTCCCAGTGCCGATGTATCCATGCCGCGGAGCTCCGCGATAACCTGCGGATTTCCGGTTTCAATTCCTTTCAAAATCTGTTCTTTTGACAATTGCGCGGTTGACGCGCCATCACGCTTCAGGTGGTCAATGGACGAGGACACCACCGCGTGATTTTGCGCGAACTCCAAATCACCTGTCGCGAACAACATTTCTATATCGCGGATTTTTTCCGGCGTCATTTCTTCACCCGGCTTCCACCCCATGGCCGATGTTATTTCAAGCCGCGCGCCGTCATCGGCCATGAGTGCTGAAATCACATCATCAATCCATCCACCCTCAAGACCCTTGTTAAACAACGCCATACGAGCGGCTTTGTCACCATCACTTACAGGCTCTCCTTTTGCAGTAGATCTCACAGCGGTAAGCAATGCGCTGGACGCGTTTTTCATAAACACATCCTGAGACATTTGGCCAAAGGATCGAGTAATCTGTTCAATGTATTCATTGAGAGCCGTGGTTGGCGTGCTGATACCGCGCTTGTCCCACACAACGGCTTGCTCCACGTCATCCAAAAAGTGCTGCTGCGTGGTCTGCACCGCGCGGGCGGATTCTGCCGACTGCGCGGCTCGCTTTGCGTATGTCCAGACTTCACCAACCGCGCCTCCTTTTTTCATCTGTTCAAGTGCCTGCGTAAATGGCAGCAGCTGCTCATCTGTCGCGTTTCCTGCTTTTTGCTGATCAATAAACGTTTGTAGCGCAGCTCTGTCCCCCATGCGCACCTTCTCGGCGACTGAACCGAATGTGTCTTTTGTGTAATCATCTCTTTGTTTGGCAATGTCATTTCTTCGTTTTTCCAAGCCTGCCAATTTTTTCCCTTCTGCCCCATCCTTTTCGTATTGTTTCATATCCGCAAGCGCCGCGTCGCGCTTCTGCTGCGCGGCGGCCAACCGTGCGGCATATTCCGGCGTTTGAATACCCTCCCTTAAACCTCTATCAACGGCATCTTTTCTCAAAGTATCCAGCCTTTCAATTTCAGCGGCAGGAGCGCCATCATCCGTTGCCTTTTTAAGAGCCAGCTCCAAATCCTCTATTTCATCTTCAATGGCTCTCAATGCCGCAAGTTCCGCATCCGCGGTATTGTATGCTTTCGCGCTGGCTGCGGCTTCTTTTTTTACATTGTCTATTTGCCCGGTCACGCCCGTTATTTGGTCATCAAACGCACCGGCCTGCCGGTCACGGAATCCCCTGGCAATAAGGTTCCCGGCGTTTGTGACAACATTGCTACCGGCGAACAAACGCGATAACGCGTCGCTGAGCGCGGTAGACTCCAGGGACTGAACTGATTGTTGCCGCAGCTGGTTAAGGGCTCGCTTGTCCGCCAGTTTGTCGATGTTCCCATCTTTGGATAATATTTTTTGTTTTGCCTCTGTCTGTAAACGCGTAATATCTTCATTGTAATTTTCCGATTTGAACTCGTGACCGGCAATCTGGTCTGCCACGGTTCCTTTATCAAATTGAAATAACACGCGATTTTCATTCACATCGTACTTCATTCTTGGCGCGCCAAGCACTTGCTTGCGTCCCAAGGCCTGTTTGTCCTCATCTTTTGCTCTGGATCGCAAACTCTCGGCCTGTAATTCTCCTTCTTCTATGCGATCTTGTCCGTCAATACCGGCGTATCGGTCACCCAAAAAGCCGCCAATACCTTTGGTCCCCATACCGACAAACCACCCACCCGCGCTGGAGCCTGTCCGTTTCCACAGCAATTGTTTCCTGGTTTCCGCTTGTTTTTCCGTCTTGGCAGCGTGCTTTTCCATCCGTGTTTTGCGCCGTGCCATGCGACCCAAAATACCGCCGCCCATTTCTTTTTGTAAGGCGGTCTCCTCTGCTTCAATTTCTTTTTGAAGATTTTCTCCTGTTTTTCCTTGAATTCGCCCCAGAAGGTCGCGCTTCTTTTCAATCTGCTGCCTGAAAATTTCTTTCTCTCTATCCGTTCCCGCTTTTGTTTCTTTGGCTTCCAATTCTTGGATATCTTCCGCAAGCCCGACAGGCCCTCTTTTCAACGCTTCCATTTCCTCGTGCAGCTTTTGCAATTCGTCCCGTATTTTTTCTCCTTTTTCCGTGACATCAATGCCCCGTCCGTAATACAGTCCTTTCAAAGATTCCCCAATATTTTTCGCTCGTAATCCAAGTTCCTCCGTACCAACATATGGTAATTTTTTTGCTGTAAGTTTGGCCAAACCAATGCCTGCCTGTTTCCCTTTTTGCCCAACATACCGCCCCGCGCTCAGCCCGCTGGCAATTGTAGCAACATTTTTTCCAAACGAAATCGCGTTCTGTGCCAAACCACCGCCTTTGACGCCGCTTTTGCTGACTCGCTCGGCACCCACAAACAAAAATGCCAGAGCCACGGCAAAATTCGCCATATTATCCCATGTCCCGGCCTCATTAAATGAGGTTCCCGGCCGCTCCGACTGAATTTGGCCCTGTGTTTGGGCTTTGCTGAGACTGGAATTGGGCAACGGGTGGCCGCTTTCAATATGGTCGATGGTACCGGCACCAAACGTGCCAAATGCAAGCCAGATAAAAAATACCATGATAGGCGCGACCAACACATGATTGACAAACTCACCCCAAAATTCATCTGAATATTTTTTTGTTGACGGCAGCACGGCTGTAATAAAAGCGATGGGCGACAAAATAATAGCAACCCATAAAAATACCATGCGAATCAGCACAATAACGGAATACCAAAACATCGCGGCCATGGCTGTCGCCGCAAAGGTAACCGCAATCACGGCAGCACCGAACAATTCTATATTTAATTCTCCTCTGTCCGCGCTCTCCGGCCCTACAGCAAGCGAAAAGATAGAATCAAAATTGAGCATCTGAATCAGGTTACCGCCGGCCGTACCCGCGATCGCGTTTAAAAACGTAATGGTAAAAACCTGCGATACGTCAATAATCAGCTGCAAAATAAGATTGCTGAAATTGACAAAAATTGCCGCAATAATCAACTTTACCAATGTTTTTCTCCATTCGTACTGCTCCAGACCCAAAATAGTGGCAAACGCGATAACCATTAAAATCACGACAAAAAACATGTTTGTCACGTCCCGTACCATGTTCCAGCCCAGCAGTACGACCGGCGCGTTAATGTAATTGTTATACCCCGCGAGGACAATGAAAAAACGGAGGAAAAAAATGGCAAGCTGAATAAAAATCACCGCCACTTGCAGCATAAGCCGCGTGACCGCATTGATCACGCCATTGGCTATGGTCGTCATGTCAATCTGTGCCGCCGCCGGAGCGACCCATACGGCACTGCCCACAAAAAAAACAGCAACAAAAAGAATGCCGGCAGTGGCGCGCCATTTTTTGTTTGGCAACACACGCTGCGCGAGTGCGGCCAACGATCGAAAATATGTGTGCAAAAGCGCTCGCATGGAAAGGCGCTATTTTCTTTTTATAATTGCCTTAAGTATAGCATAGATAGCTGTCTTTTGAGATATTGAGTGGGGACAGAATTAAATAATGACCAATGACCAAATTCTAATGACAAAATAATGACCAAATAATGACCAAATTACAATTAACAAATGAATGACAAATGATCAAATACTAATTAACAAATTAGTGATCAAATTCTTGTGACAATTTGTTGGTGGGCTACTTTACTGCTTGTTTTTTCAAAATGGATGCAAATATTTTTGTGAGCTCCAACGCTTCACCCCGTAATGCCTCTTTTTCACCAATGGCAGCTGAATCACTGAGACGAAGCCATAGAGCACTTTCCTTTGCTTCTTTTCGACAGATTTTGATCCGATGAAAGAAATCTTTTTTGCTAATGGCTTCATTCGCTTCGATATAATTTGCTGCAACAGAACCCGAGGATCGAATCAGCTGTCTTGCGTATTCTCTGTTGCTGAGCGAGTGATCAAGCCTTCGCACATACATTTTGCAAGCATCTGAAAATCTATACGTCCGCTCTTCCAAATCATATTTCATATCCATTTTTGGTCATTCTTTTGTCATTTGTCATTTTACATACATATCCTTCACACCACCCACGCACACACCCGAGCGAATTGAACAGCCCGACCTACGAAGATCGGGCTTGAGATTTCGCGCGCCCTCCGGCGTACGAATTGAGGAAAGAACGATGAGCTAGCGCACCATGAAGTCGACCGAGGCCGCGGGCGCTGTGGGAAAGCCATTGCCCGTGTCCACCCGGTAGTAGAACCGCCAGTTGCCATATGGTGCGTTCCAGAGCGCGGGCCAAAAGTACGTCTTCTCCCAGCCCCAGCGCCTCGACACACCACGAACCCAGTCCGAGGTCCAATCCCACTGATGAACCCCGTTGTTGAAGGCAGACACCTTGTAGCGGTGATCACGGTACACGTGGTCGATGCGGAAGAGCGTCCACACGTGCTGCCCGGCGTTGTATGTAAGCCTCCGATCGAGGCAGGTGTACGTCCAGTTGGTGTCCTCACCGCCTCTGGGCGGGTCACCACAGCTGATGGGGTTGCCGCTACCGGTGTTCACCAAGTAGGGCGTGTCGGTGGGTCTGACCGTGAACGGCAGACGGACGAGAGGCAGATCCATGGTGATGTCACCCGAGTCCACGTAGTACCACCACTCGTAGTCACCCGCTTCCAAGCAGACCTCCGATGGCCAAAAGTACGCGTGGTCCCAGCCGCCATCGGCCTTCACGCTGTTGTTGGTCCACGACCACTCGTTGTTGTTACCGTACACGGTAGGCGCGCCGTTCACCCGACGGTACAAGCGCGCGCGGAACGTCACGTTTCGCCGCAAGTTGTCCACGCGCAGCACGCCGTAGCTCCACCGGTACAGGCTGGTGCCGTCGCACTCGGACAATGCGTCCTGCGCCTGCGGGCAGGTGTACACCCACCCGTTTGCCGCACTTCCACCGCTCGGCTGAACCGGACAGGTGAAGAGCGCGTTCGGGTCGGTGGGGGTGAAGGTGGCAACTTGCTCATTGCTGGAGATGTACCAACGACCGGCGCGGTACAACTCCATGTCCAATCCGTCCAACTGGACGCCATCAAGCATGATGTTGCCGTCAGCGCCGTTACCGTTGTGCTTGAGCTCGAAATGGATGTGCGTTCCGCTGCTGTTGCCCGTGGTACCGATTGTGCCAAGCTTCTGCCCCTGGAAGACGTACTCTCCCGAGGTCACGGAAAAATTTGCCAAATGTCCATACCGGGTCTCGTATCCCCCACCGTGGTCGATCTTGACCAAGTTGCCGTAACCGCCACTGTTGGGAAGCACAGTCGCCCTTCCACCAGCTGCGGCAACCACGGAGTCGCCAGAAAATCGATCATCAAAATCGATCGAAAAGTAGCTGTTACCTGTGTGAGCAGCATCAATGCCACCCCCAAGCTCAGCCATCACTTCACCACCGGTCTCCACAGTGACCCGAATTGGATTCCCCTTGAGCATCGGAATCTTCAATCCGGGACCACTGTATGCAGCAAATGTTGTATGTGGTAGCAAAAAAAAGGCTAACACCAATAACATGTGACGAACCACGACCACTCCTTCCGCTGTACGAGGCATGATTGCCTCTTAAGAAAGACAACAAATTACCCTCCTTAAAAGACAATAATCTGTTCGCAATCAAATCGGTTTATTCCCGACTGGAAGCTGAAAAAGAATCAATAAAATCATTCCACGCAGAAAGAGGTACACTTTTCCCCTCAAAAAAGAAGATACCCGCCCTGAACATGTTATCTTCCGACTCTGGCAATCGCACTAAAAAGGCATACATCTGCGCTATTTCAAACTCACTGCGCTCTTCATCGCTGTAAAAATCCTTTGTCATATCATACAAATAGGCCTTTTGCCCACCAATAATCACTGTTTTAATGGGATGAACGACATATGACTGAGCCCAAGCATTTTCAGAAGGTATAATTCGCACGTCACTATTTTCTTCAACAAAATCATATACGTCTGTCGGTTGCAGCGAACGTGATGGTGACCACGTCCGTGAGACACTCGAAAAAAAATTTTTCTCAATCCCTGCGTTCTCATAATACCCAACAATCGAACTGCCTTCTTCATCACACGCACTTGTGCAAACAATTTTTTTCATTGCATATTTTTTATCGAGCGGAAAAGTAAACGTCAAACCAATGTTTGGCATGCTATTATCATCTAAATCAAAACGGACCACTTCAGTTGCTTGATCAACTGGAATAAAAGGCAGTTCAAATGAATGCAGTACATCTAGCAGAACTTCTGAACAAAAATTTTCATATACCCCATAGCTGATATATATTTTCACTGTATGGGTATCATCGAGCAAAAATACATATACATCGCCAACTTCATGGTTTTCATTGACAGTCCGCGAGGTAACCGATCCTTCCAAATTGTTGACTCGAGTAAAATTCGGCGACGTCTCATTGGTAACAATCTCAGATACTTCTTCATATTTATATGCAGTGGGGCGGCTTATATTGATTGTGCACTTATTTGAATGCAGAAGTACATCACCAACGTCGTTGGCAGGCCCGCCTTCAGAGACTTCAACAGTCCAATCTGCTGGATATGTAAAAGAATAACCGTACGTATTATCTTTATATATTTCAAACGTGGATCCCTTGGCTATTTCATTGCTCACTTCAGACGGACTTCCGTATTGTTCTAAACTTAATTGCGAATCATCGGCAGTGTTGCCACTGCTATTTATCAAAAAAGCAATCCCGACAACTGCTGCGATCAGACATATAAGCGGAAGCACTCTCCAAACTTTCGAATTTTTTAAATCTTCACTTTTCATATTTATTTTGTTTCACAAACTTCATATAAAAGTATCCTCCTATTTACAGCAGCCATTTATTTTTCTATATCTGCGCAGAGCAACTAAGAAAACCACGGTGCTTAACGCAGTGAGTACTCCAAGAACAAAAGCAATCATACCGGCAAACAAAAATACCTCAGACCGTTGCGTGATATCCGTGTCGCCAAAAAGAAAAGCAACGGCTGGAATTAAAAAAAGCGGATTGCTCAATATATATGCTGTGAAATACCACAATGTCAATTTTTTTGTGCTTTCTTTTTTTTCTCTGTGTGTGTTTATATAACGCGCGGACGCAATTCCCAAAACAATGGAGAACCCTAGCTCAGCAACCGATCCGGATTCTATTGAAAAAGCCACCGCTACGAGCAATAGAAAAATGATTCGCGCCACAAATAGTATTATAAAAAACAGGACAAACGGATGAAGCTGAGATAATTTTTTCATATAGGCGATTTATCATTAAAAAAAACAATTGTGGTGCAGCGGCCTGACAAACGGTACACGTTGTCAGACCGCTGCGTTGCGAAGATCAGCGACCGTACGGCACGCAGAGCTCCCAGCCCGAAATGCAGATGTTGTAGCCGCAGCACAGGCACTTGAGGCCGCCGTAGCACGAGACGCCGCTCGAGCAGCCAAAGCGCAAGCAGCCGACGCCCACGCCCAGACCCTGCTCCACCGAACCGTACTGACCCTGCGCGGCCACGTCTTCGTCGGTGGGTTCCTGGTCCGAGTAGTCCTCGGCCAGGTTGTAGAAGGCCATCTCCAGGCTGCCGAGGTCGAGGTGGTCCACGAGCGTGAACTTCTGGATGACCGCGGTCATGACCCCGCTGTTGGTCTGGAACTCGGCCAGCAGGCTGTAGAGGCCCGGCTTGTCCATGGCGACCTGGAAGTCGCCGTGATCGTCGGTGGAGATCTCGTAGTACGAGTACGCGTCTCCGAACTCGGGCACGACCAGCACCCGCACGTCCTTCATCCCCGCGCCGTTGAAGCGCGTCTGCCCGCTGAGGATCAGGGGCTCACCGGACTCCATCAGCGACAGACCCGGCTTGGTCTGCTGATCCGGCATGTTGACGTCGACCGTACAGCCGACCGCCATGCCGCAGAGCAGCAGGAAGAAAAAGACACCCTTGTAGGTGGACATGCGTCCCTCCCTTGTGGTTACGTTGCCAGCACCGTGCCGGCAACTGGTGTCACTATATACAATAGCAAAAAAACCATGCAAATGCATGGTCGAAAAGTGGATATTTTTAAACAAACTGTTTAAAAAACACCCTTTTTTTATCAATATCTGATCCACATCAACATACCCTCGTCATTGCGAGCGACGGAAAGGAGCGAAGCAATCCCCTGCATCATTGGGATTGCTTCGTCCCCATTCGACTCGCTTTGGCTCGCTCAGGGTCCTCGCAATGAAGAGGTATAGTGTAGTGCGACATACTTTTCAATTCCACACCCCTCCTTTGTTCGCACTACATGTAAGATAGGTTATCTGCCCACCCGGCGATCGACACCTACTTCGAATTATTTCGTCTTTCTTTTTCTATCACGTTTTTTCATATACCGCTCAACAGCTTCTTTGGTCGTCACCCAATCACGCCCTTCTTTATGTGCCTCCAGTTTTCCGTTGCGAGCGAGCAGATTGAGGTACTTTGCGGAATATGGTGTCTTTTGAGCAATATAAGCCAATTTCATAAATTTCTCGCGTTTTATGTTTGTCGGCGTAAGCGTTTTAAGATACAGATCAAGTGATCGTTCAACAGATTGCGCAATAAAACGGACGAACGGCTCGTAATTTTCTTTATCCGCTTGGTCAAGTGCACGATAATATTTTTTTCTGTCATTTTTCAGCACAATAGACAATGGAAACCCCGCCTGCATCAAAATAAGGTTCATTAACAGTCGGGATGTCCGGCCATTCCCATCAAAAAAAGGATGAATAAAAACAAGTTTATGATGAGTGAGCGCCGCGAGTTCCACGATATGACATTTTTTTCTTTCGGAAGAAAACCATTTTATGAGATCGTGCATATGTTGAGGAACCTGAAGTGCGTCAGGCGGAGTATGATCAGCCCCACCGATAACTACATTTGAATTGCGGTATCGCCCCGCCCATTCTTTGTCGGTTTCCTGCACAATAAGCATGTGCAATTGTTTAATTAAATGCTCAGAAAATGTGTGATGCTTCCCCTTTCCAATCAGGTCATATAAATACTCCAAAGCTTGGTAGTGATCTTTGGCTTCCAGATGATCTTTGAGCGGTTTACCTTTAACCGTAAGCCCTTCGTTAATGACAAGAAACGTTTCTTTGAGCGTCAAGGAATTCCCTTCAATCGCATTGGAGTTGTACGTCATTTCAATGCGAAGCTGATCTCGAAGTTTTTCAACAGCCGATTCCGGAAGCGGACGAAGTGCATTGACCCGTTCTCTTTTTTCGTTGAGGCGATCTTTTAGAGACTGCGTTAAAAATGACATACTTAATATGGTTTAGATAATTTATTACACTATACCATATTAAGAACTACTTGTCCATGACGAGAACCACCCAGACAAATGGCTCCATTAAACGCGCTCGGGACTATACAATTCATCCAATGCTGAAGACCCTACATAGGGGTGTATATTACGGGTATTAAAAATCTTTTCACAGGGGATATTTTTTGTTTAGAAGGGTGAGAGGGTGATAAAGTGATCAATAGTGATAGTCGTGCAGACTACTGCGCCAGTGTCAACGCTCCCTTGACAATTTTGCTTCACCATGCTACAACAATGCATTGGCAAAGGGCCAATATATACGCACAAAGTTATTCACAGACCCCACTTTTCGCTTGACACAGCCAAAAAAATGGCATATAGTGAAAGTGGAGTATTGTACCCGTTTTTGCGGGTCTATACAACACGTCTACCTGCCTGAGCTGCTCAACAATGTCCTTTATTAGGACACAGAGCGTGCTCGGCAAAACGTACGAGCTTGCTCGGCGGAGTCACCCGAAGGGTGACGTAGACGAGCTCTTTTACAACGTGAGGACACAATATAAGGGAATTGGGTACTACAAATTTGGAATGCGGTTCAGCATGTCTTTCTTCACAGGAAGCTATACTGAACCGCAACCCAAACCAGGAGGGCCACATGACCCGGTTCAACGTCGTTTTCTTCTGCCTCTTCATCTCCAACTTTCTCTTCGTCGCTTGCGGCGAGGAGGACAACACCCCCGGCGATCCGCCGCCTCCCGCGTGCCAGGCCAACTGCACCGACAATGATGCCACGCCCGAGAACGTCTACTCCGTGAACGGGGTCGAGATCTCGGAGTCGGAGCTGCGCGCCTTCTGCACGAGGAAGGCTGACATCTCTCTTTTGCCGGAGGGTATCAGCTATGCGTCGCTCCGCAACCTCTGCGAGATCGCCGGCATGCCGATGGTCGATCCGCCGCCCACTGATCCGTGCGCTGGGTACGAATACCTAGCTGGGATGTGGGACTGCCCCGCTGTCGACTGCAACGTCAATCTCCAAGTCGAGGATGGGCTATGCGTCATGCGTTGCCTACAGGACAACGCACCCATCCGCATCGGCGACAACCTGAAGATCGCCCCCGATCGTAAGTCCTTCGAGTACTGCATCGAAGTCTATGATGGCTTCGACTGCTTCACCTGTACCCGCCCCGAGTAGAGGCACACGTCTCCCGACACGTACCTCCCCCCCCCCACCAGGTGTGTCCTCACGCACCCTCCGAAGGATATATTCTCAATGTATATTCCGGAAAATAAAAAACTGACTCATGTCAGTTTTTTATTTTCTAGAAATCAATCCAAATCCGGTATGACGATAATTCGTCCGGTTTCGCCCTCTGGATCGTTTCCAAAGTAAGTCCACTCATCATTATTTCTATCAACAACACACTGGTCATCATAACACCCGGTATTCCCAGGCCCATTACAACTTCCATTACACCATCCCCAGTTATCCGTCACTTGCACGCGGGGTGTGAAGACGCAGACGCGTTCCACATCCGCACCTGCTTGCAAACGAATCCGGGCTTGTATGTTTGGAGACAAATCACCAACCGGAACTGTATACGCGCTATTGCCCTCTATGTCTTGCTTGCTGCAAGTGTACTCATGGATAAACTCAAAGTACGAATCCGTGCACGCCCGTGGCAGGCTGCCGAATTGCTTGATACCTTTTTGAAAAGCTAGGTTGGCACGCAAGTCCGGACCTATTACACAGGTGTTGCCCGCAGGGCAGCCTTTGTTATCCGAGCATGTGAGCTCTGTTGTGGCGCCATTGCTTTCTTTGCAATACCCCAAATTTTTACTATACCCTCCACTATCTGATGACTCACATACAGGCTTTCTGTTTTTGTACAGTCCTCTACGACTTTCATTTGTAATCAAGCTATCATCTCTCCAGTCCACTTTTACGCTTCGGATAGGCATTCTGTTGCTGTCTGCAAAGGCAAAGAACCGCAGATCTGCAAGGTATGAACCAACTGCAATAATCGGATCAGGATTCCCGTCTTGATTTGTATCTTCATCCGGAATACCGTCTCCATCATAGTCTGCAAGCGGCATGGCTGCATTTTTGGTGCCAACAGTAAAATGATTTTTTTCCGCAGCTGTACAGTTTTGGACATTTGATCGGCACAGTACCGGATTGAGTGCGTATATTTGTGGTGGTTTGAGACCAACACCAATCGTACCGGAAACATCATCTGTTCCTTGTGGCATAAGACCACCGCCCACAAGTACATTATTAACATTTACATACTCAAACCGTTGTACACTATACGATTTTGCAAATATCTGCGCCAATCCTTCTGCTGCAGCCTCCGGTGTTTCAACAGTATTGAGCTTGATGGTACCGCCATCAAGTGCCGCGCATCGTGGTGGCGCAACAACCTGAAGGACGTTGCGATTTCCAACAATAGTGGCAGCACCAAGCCATGGCCGACTACAACTGTATGGCGCGCCTGCATAATTTGGATCCGCGTCACGGAACGCATATTGTCGCAGTTGTACTGCAGCGGTGTCTTCTGATAACGTTGCCGCTTCTACTGACAAAGACGCGTATGGACGATTGGCTGAATCAAGCTTTATTGATTGGAAATTTACAGCCGGATGCTCTGGAACAGAACCATCTGATCTTTTGGCACCAGCCCATACGCGGTTAGTCCATGCTTTGTTGGTTATGGCTTCCAAAAAGCTATTTCCACCGGCACTCTCGTATACTTGCGTAAATTCATTACATGAGTCATTGAGGGTTGCTACGACGGCTAGCTGCAATGCTGATTTCCCCGCACCTGTGCCACCGTTTGCATTACACCACCGTGAAATATACCCAAGAAACTCTCCGTCGCTATTAAAGTCCAAACCAATGGCAAAAAAATCACCGTTTCTAGAACCGTCTGGATCATTGCATTCAGCAGTAAATGGATCCTTTCCATTTCTCGGTTGCGGCCGGCTTGCCGCAACAGGGTCGTTGTTTGAATTTTTTTCAATAGACTCTTCAATAAAACTTGGAGGTTCCTCGTCACCGTGAAGCCAATCAGCAAAGACCATGACATAGCGCTCCGCGATATTATTACGGGGCAAATCTTTTATGCCTGACAAGTAATTACTAAAATTCTGTGAATTACTTTTAATATGAAACTTATCGTACGTGCTAAATGCGTACTGTTTCAAATCAAAATTGCTATTGTTTTCATCATCCTGTGTTAGCTTATATGTCCATACGATAGCATCTCCTTCTTCTGTCTTAAATGGAAACTCCGTATTTACTATAGAATCAGCATCATCGATCAAATGTGCATCAGCACCAAATTCATCAAGAGCCTCAAAATCAATATACAATTTCTTGGTTAGCAACGTAGGCAAATCATTCTCGTCGTTGTCCAAACCAGCTGGTATGCTAAGAGGATAAAAGAATACCTTACTTATATCATGCTTGTTTAATTGCCCTTCGTACGGCGAACGATAGACATTCGCGGAAGTTGCAAGATCCTGAAATTGATCACCGGGTGGTTTGATACCATACAAATCTCCATAAACCCTCGTCCTATAGTCCACAGATTCTTCATCCGGCGGAGGATTGCGCAGCTCATGTTGATTTAAATAAAATCTATATGGGTCAATACTACCAACACCTCCCTGCCTTTGTGCGTAGTCATTGTAATCCCAAATACGAGGTGGATGCATAATAGTTCCGTACTCTACCCTCTGATAGTTCTCCGGTACTAACGCAAATGGATGGCGACCACCGGTATCAGATATACCAAAAACAGATTCATTTCCTCCATGCTCTTCATTAACATTACTATTTGCGCGCTGCTCAATTCTAAGAATAACAGCGTTTTGATACGACTTCCAGATGAGACTTTCTACCATTTGATATAGTGTTCCTCCTCCACCACAGACTGCCGTGACATACTCACTTGGGTCATTTTTCAAATCATCACAATCCTGCTCTGTAAATGAACCATTGTTTAGGGCAATTTCGAGGTTAGCGTTCTCAGCGATGGTTACTTTATCTGAAATACTTAAATTTGGCACTCCACCCTCAACAAAACGAGCAAGATACTGATCAATATTTCCAACATTATTTGCATTAAACTGAGTCCTATCATACGGACCATATTTGGCAGTGGTACCGGCTGTACAATATACTTGACCGCCGGAATCCACTACATCCTCACCCGGTACCGGATTATACCCGGCTTCTATATTTGCATTATAAATATCTGATCCGGATGCAGACACTTGAATTGGCAGCCAGGTAAGGCAGGCATATTGATGGTCTGTCAAACCAAGCGGACGACTTAAATCCGGTTGCAAACAAAATCCTTCGGTTCCAATCAGTTGTTCTTTTCTGGTGAGTTTTGCGCACGTGCCATTGTTTGGTACTTCACCATCACGTGCCGGCACAGCACAATGGCTGTCTGTGGAACATGGTGAGCCGTCTTTTATTCCGCCGCCCTGACACACACCTGATGGCACAGGCCCAATTGGCCAGTAATCCGTAATGCCGGATGCATACTGAACTTTTGTATAGGCACATTCACAGTTCCCTTCCTGACATACATTGGCACCGCGGAAACGCGGTTCAATTTCTCTTATATCCGTTCTCACTTGACCGTTGCCATAATCAAGTTCATTCCCCTTCCCCACTTCACGAGAAAACGGACTATCTTGCTCCGGCGCGGCCTTGCAAGAATTGCCGGACAACTCTGCCAGCAACGCTCGCAGTTGCGTAGCTTTTTGCGTAATTTCAGCTTCGTTACTTTCTGGAATTGGAATGGCAGTGCTGAAATTGCCGGTAAGAGGAAATACACAGTCCCCACTGCTGCATCGGCCACCATTTGCCGGACCGCACGCCTGCCAATCGGATGCTTGGCCAGCGGCACAACGCTGCAGTGGCTGACCAACATCTGATTCCAAAGCATCGAGCAACGGTTTATCGAGCTTTCGCATCAAATACACCTGCAATGCGGCATCACCAACTTTTTCTTTTACTTTTTCAGAAAAATCAAATCGTCTATAGATAAGATCAGTAATCTGAAAACTGTTAAACAAACTGTATCCGCTAAATTCTTCGTCATACCACGAAACAGGGCGCACGACGTATTGGTCGTATGTCAAACGATTGAACGCGCGGTTGGTATCTTCCGGTGTTGATAAATCATCAAC
>PFCB01000029.1:576-23442 GCA_002773135.1 Candidatus Magasanikbacteria bacterium CG10_big_fil_rev_8_21_14_0_10_47_10 | reverse complement strand
ATCAGCCGTAGAGTGGGAGGATTGTTAGCTTTGCTTTTGCAGAGATAGCCGGAGGCGAATGCCGGGTATGAGTCAGGGGTTTGTGGTTCATCTCGCTCGTCCACTTACTCCAAGAAAAAAACATCCGCATATGCGGATGTTTTTAATAATATGTATCTACTCACCAATTTCTACAACTTTTTTGCGTCCTGTCTCCCCTCTTGCAATTCGTATCATTGACTTGGGGACAGCAAAATGCGTACTCAACAATTCAATCAGTGCTTTATTTGCCGCGCCATCAACCGGAGCCGCCGTCAGCTTTATTTTAAGCGTTCCATCGGCCATTTTCCCGACAACTTCATTGCGCGATGACCGTGGTATGACGCGGATTTGAATCTTCACAAAAAGGATTACTCAGGTAATTCTTCTTTTTTATCCTCATCTGCCTTTTTTTCGCCAAATACTTGATCCTTCAGGAATACCATGACTTTTTTGTTCTGCAACATGGTGGCAATTGAATCACGAACTTCCGGACGCTTTAGGTTTTCAAGCGCGTCTTTGTCGTTTTCATATGCGCCTCGAATGAGATCCACTTCCGCATCAATATCGTCCGAGGTAACAGTGATGTTGTTTTCCTTTGCCACTTGGCGCGAAATAAGCGCGGCCTTTGCTCGCTCTGTGGCTTGTTTTGTGAAGCCGTCAAAAAGCTCTTGCTCGGTTTTTTTGATGTCCTGGAGGTATTGGTCAATGGTAAGCCCATGTTTTTCAATATCGTTTTTCAGTTCGTAAAAAATCTTTTGGCGTTCTGAGTCAATCAGTACATCAGGTAAGTCGCTAAAGGAGCTTTTTTCAATAAGCGTTTCCAGCAATTCAATTTCCGCCTTTTGCTCTGCTTTTTGCTTTGCCTCGGCAAGCAAATTGCTTTGTACCAGTTCTTCCAATTTTTTTGTACTCTCCAGGCCAAGTTTTTTTGCAAACTCGTCATCTAGTTCCGGGAGTGTTCTTTCAAAAACATCCGTTACTTTGACTTTGGCGGTTACTTTTTTTCCTGCCAGGTTTTTTTGATAGTGATTTTTCGGAAAGTCGAGCGAAAATTCTTTTTTCTCTCCTTTTTTTAGGCCTATAACCTGCTCATTGAACCCGGGAATGTAATGATCTTCACTGAGGTACACTTGGTAGTCTTTTGCATGACCTCCTTCGACCGGAACAGCATCCATCAGCATCTCCATGTCCAGAACCAGTTTGTCCTTTTTTTCTGCCGGGCCGGATTTCACTTTTTCTGTTGCGTGCATGCCGCGCAGGGCGTCTATTGTCTCACGAAGTTTTTCCGCATCAACAGCGGCTTCTTTTTTTTCAATTGTTATTTGAGAAATATCCGGCAGCGTGACGTCCGGCAAGAGGGCAACGGTCGCCGTATACGATAAATCATTTCCCGGGGCGGCTTTTTCAATGGAAATGCTTGGCATGCCAATAACCTCGAGCTTTTCTTCCTTGATAGTATTGACGTATGATTCTTGGACAATTGATTCCAGAGCTTCTTGCAAAATGGCCATTTCACCGACCTCCTTTTTTATTGTGTCATACGGGACATGACCTTTGCGGAATCCTTTGATGGCCATGCGACCGGACAGACGAGTGGCCGCTTTTTCGAGGTGAGGAGTGAAATCATCCGAGGGTACTGATATTGACAGCTCAACTTGCGATTTTTCCAGTGTTTTTAGTGTGTGTGGCATAAAAAAGTAAATCAAAACTGCGCATATTGTAGCTAAATTTCTTTATTTCGTCAACCCGGAGGACCTTTTCAAACAGAGTTGTACATGGTATTATCGGATAACCCCAACATCTATGAAATACTATGGAGACAAGGTCCTCCTGATCCTTTTGCGGGCACTTGTATACCTCAAACGATGTCTTTTCTGGCTTGGAAGGCTTTTTGCCGGTCCGGTAAGGGCAGTAGTCCTGGCATGGGACAAAACGCTTGGGTTTTACCTGTATAAGCTTTGGTTTTTCATACGGAAGCGAATAGAAAAGTACAAAATTCCCCTCGATAGTCGATTCGTCGAAGTTATTGGTAAACGCTCCACTTTGCAGGTGGTGCTTTTTGTTGTTGTGCTCTTTGTTATGTATCCGCAAAGTCGCCTGTATTCTCAGGATATTGCCAGAATCCCGGGCAGAGATACTCTTTTTTATTCCCTTGTCGGGCCAGGTGAACAGGATTACGGTGAAATTGAGATTATCGTGGAAGAGGCCAATTTTGACCATCCGGAGGGTGGCAGTGCTGTGTGGAAGCAAGGGGCCGCGAGTGTTGAATCCCCGTCAAACGTTGGCAGGGATACCGCAGCGCTTGTGCAGGATTTAAGCTCTGTAAGCGCGGGAGGAACAGCGGTTACAAAGCCCACTATATTACCCGGATCAAGTCTCCCCACGTCAGAGGATCCTGTCCGCGGCGCCGGAAAACGGACAGCCACTGTAGAGTACCAGGTACAGCCCGGCGATGTTATCGGAGGCATTGCTCAGAAGTTCGGTATCAGTGTTGATACTATTCTGTGGGCAAACAGCTTAACCGAACGATCAACCATTCGACCCGGCGACACACTGAAAATACTTCCCGCCTCGGGTGTGACACACACGGTGGTAAGCGGAGACACGGTCATTAAGATTGCCAGGAAATATGATTCCGAGGTTGGCAAGGTTGTCGATGCAAATCGACTCCAGCGAGACGGATCAGATATCGTCGTGGGAGAGGAATTGTTTATCCCGGATGGCACAATCGCGCAACCGATTATTCCACGAAGTATTGTTTCCGGGCGACCATCCGGCATTTCAAGCATCAGCGCGCCACCCCCATCGGTCAGCGCACCGGCCGGCTCCGGCTACTTGTGGCCAACCAGTGTGAGACATATTACACAGTACTTTGGTCTGCGACATACGGGTGTTGATATCGCCGGACCGGTTGGTACCCCTCTGTACGCCTCTCGCACCGGAACCATTATCAAATCTCAGTGTGGATGGAACGGTGGATATGGGTGCTACATTATCATTGATCACGGCGGTGGTATCCAAACATTGTACGGTCATGCGTCAGAATTGTTTGTGAGCGTCGGCCAATTGGTTTCACAGGGGCAGACGATTGCCGCGATGGGATCAACAGGTCGTTCGACAGGGCCGCACGTTCACTTTGAAGTGCGCAGTGGAGGACAGCGCGTCAATCCGCTCAGCTACGTCCGATAATTTTGACGCGTTGCCTATTTTGCTTAGCCTTGACGGCTGCTTGGTCTGTACTGAATTGCTTCGGCCACGTGCTTCGTTAGAATATGTGGGGAGGCTTCCAGATCGGCAATGGTCCTGCCAATTTTCAGTATCCGGTTGTACGAACGAGCGGACAAATGCAGGGTCGCCACAGCTTGACGCAACAAATCAAGCGACTCATCGTTCAGCTGGCAGTAGGTTTTTATATCACGGTTTGTCATTTCACTGTTCGTGATACGGGTGGAGTTTGCAAACCGATTTTGTTGGATCTGTCGTGCCGCTTCAACCCGAGCGCGGATTTTTGCCGACGGCTCAGCGGAGGAATTGTCAGAAAGTTTTTCAAAGTCAATGCGTGGGACGTCAACGTGCAAGTCAATTCTATCAAGCAGCGGGCCACTGATTTTTTTTTGATATCGGGCTCTGTGCATGGGGGAGCACACACAGACCTTGTCAGCGTCTGTTGCGTACCCACAGGGGCAGGGATTTTGACTCGCGATAAGCGTAAATTTTGCCGGGAACATAATACTGCCCTGCGCGCGTGAAATAGTGACCACCCCATCTTCCAGGGGTTGGCGCAGCGCCTCCAGGACAGGCCGGGGGAATTCCGGAAATTCATCCAGAAAGAGAATTCCCCTGTGGGAGAGCGAAATTTCTCCCGGCTTTGGGAACGTTCCACCGCCAACAAGCGCGGCCGTGCTGGCGCTGTGATGCGGAGCGCGAAAAGGCCGCTGCGTAATGATTGGGTTGTCCGGCGGCAGCAGGCCGGCAACAGAGTACATTTTTGTCACTTCAATCGCCTCGTCGACTGTCATCTGTGGCAAAATGGTGGGCAGTGTTCTTGAGAGAAGTGTTTTACCGGATCCGGGAGGCCCTGAGAGCAGCACGTTATGCGCCCCTGATGCGGCTATTTCAAGCGCGCGCTTGGCAAATTGCTGACCCTTTATATCTGCCATGTCGAGAGCCGATTCGTTCAGCGCGAGCAGGCTTGAAAGGTCAAGCGGGGTGATCGGCTGGATTGATTCTGTGCCTTGGAGATGAAAAATCAATTGGCGCAGGCTCTGTACCGGATAAATGCAAATGCCAGCAATAATGCTGGCTTCTTTCGCGTTGGCCGTTGGAATGAAAAGACGTGTATAGCCCCGTTCCTTTGCGAAAATGGCAAGTGGAAGAACCCCGGAAATGGGTCGGAGCGCTCCGTCTAACGCAAGTTCGCCGGCAAAGAGGGCGTCGTGTATATCGATAGTGGCTCCTTCGGTTGCCAAGTACATACCCATGGCCATTGGGAGGTCATAGGCCGATCCGATTTTTCGGACGTCAGCCGGAGCCAGATTGATGACAACGCGCGCGTTGGATGGAAATTCCAGACCTGAATTTTTCCAGGCTGTTCGTATCCGTTCCTTTGCCTCTTGTATTGCCGCGTCGGCCAGGCCAACAATTTGATACCCCGGCCAGCGGCCGGCAATATCAACCTCCGCGGTCACCTCAATGCAGTCCAGACCCAATACGGCCGCTGACTGAACCTTAACAAACATATCCCCTCCCTTGTTTGCACGCGCTGATCGTTCATGAGGCGCTGGCAAACCCAGTAAATAAAAATCAGTGTCACCGTATCAGGCCGCACCACTGTTGTCAAACTGCTTTTTTTTGAAAAAAAATAAGAATGAACGCGCCGGCGATAATCATGAAATCCGCAACGTTCAAGATGGATGTAAAAATTCGAATATAATCTATGGTCACTTCAAACAAAATACGATCAATAAAATTTGAAACAGCACCGCCAAAGATAAGCATGGTACCAAGAGTAAATAAAAATGATTGGTACTTTTGTTTTGCGTAGTACAAGAACAGCAGGAGTAAAATAAGCGGTGTGATAAACAGCACAACGCCGGAAGGAACAGGCAGGCTAAAGGCGACGCCGGGGTTCCCAAGAAACTCCCACCCGATCCACGGACGAATCAGATAGCGCGAGGACCCTTGGTGCGTGTAGGCAATGTATTTGAGAAATTGATCGAGCAATAAAAAAAACCCACTGATCGCAATCGATAGAATCACGTGGGTTTTGTGTGGCAACGGTGAGGGCATCTAAATTTCGTTGGTAAGAGCTTTTTTACAGTCAACACAGGAGCCTGACGTCGGGCGCGCCAATAATCGTTTCTCGTCAATCGGCTTATCGCAATACTTGCAAATACCGTATGTTCCTTCGTCAATTCTGCTCATCGATTTGCTAATGTCTCGCAATTCCTTCTCAAGTGTCAGTTCAAGCGGTTTGTTGGTTGTAAACTCGGCAACCTCTTGAGCGTTTTCGTCTTCTTTGTCACCATATTCAGAATATTGCGCGTCATAATCATCCGTCGCGTGCGGATTTTTTTTTGCGAACATTCCCAGTTCAATTTCAAGACGCTGTTTTCTTTCTCCCAATAACTGTCGAATTTCGTCTAGGAATTCATTTGTAAATGCGGATGTTTTTGCCATACATGTCATTTCAAGTAGCCGTAGTATACAGGACTGTCCCAAGCATAGCAAGGGCGCGCGGCCAGAGATAAATAGGATAAATAAAAAGGGGCCGACGCCCCATACAAATGTAATAAGTGGGCAGGCCCCTGGTATCCAGGGAGGCACTGTTCACCCACACGAGGATATAGGCAACGTGCTCTATCCTTGTGTGGGTGGACAATAATCCGTCATCCTGGACGGGAATCTAACCTTTCTACCGCTCTGTGGTGTTGCGCCCAAATGATGCGGCCGAAGCACGCAGCATATAAGCAGGACGCTACCAAATACCAAGCTTCCCTTTTGCTGCACCTGTATTGTATTTGTATTTATTTTTTGAGGGAGATCGAAGTCTCAACCTCAGAAGATAAGAGCTACGTCTTTGTAAACGCCTAAACAGAGAGTAGCGTGGGTGGTGCAACAGGAGAGCCTGGTACGTATGAGAAGTAAAAAGGGGGTATGTTCCTCGCGACAGGGTCGTGGGGAACATCCCTTTTGGGATGAAAAGAGCAACCTATTTAACAGAGATACTATAGCATATTTTTCATATTTTGTCAATAGTTGGGCTTTTGCGCTTAAATTAGCCAAAAAATAGGTGGTCTGAACAATTATTTTGTCTAAACTAGCCTATACAAACGAAAAAGGACTGAAATTTCTGTAAAGTTATCCCCAAAAACAGTGTTTTTTGCACACAGTTATCCACAATGTGTAGACTATTGTATACAAATTTGGAATTTTCATGTGAATATTTTGGTGGAAAATAGGTGAAAAAGAATATGGAGACAAAATTTAGATGGCCAAAAGCGTGTTTGTCCCCAAATTTAACAAGTTATCCCTAGAGTTATGCACAGGTTGAGTAGGCTAGTCTATACAAAATGAACCGGCACCTGACACCTCTGTCCCCAGGATAGGGGTATTTTGCTGTTCATTTGCTATACTGTTTCAATATGATCATCTTTCTTTACGGAAAAGACACCTACCGATCCGGACAACAGCTCCATAAAATGATGGATAAGTTTATGCAGGATAGAGACCCGCAAGGTCTCAATGTTAATCGAATGGACTGCGCGCAAGTGACAGAGTCCGATATATGGAATCAAATTGTGGCGTCACCTTTTCTTGCTGAGAAAAGAATGGTGGTGTTGGTAGGCTGCATTGCCTCAAAGCATGAGCAGCTGAGGGCTGAATTACTGACCAAGATGCAGGAGAAAAGTCTCCCGGAGAGTACAATCTTGGTTTTTTGGGAATCAGAGTACTCGTTTAAAAAAAAGGAACAGAAGGAATTTTTTGCTCGGTTGTCGACAGAGAAGTACGCGCAAGAATTTGATGAACTGCAGGGAGCCAAGCTTGCCGGGTGGATCGCGGCCGAGGTGGTGGAGCGAGGATCGCGCATAGAGCCGCAGGCAGCGCAATTTCTTGCTCAGAGCGCGGCAGGCGGCACGTGGGGATGCAGCATGCGTATAGACCAGTTGTGCGCGTATACAGGGGGAAAGAGAGCCATTGCCGTGGCAGATGTGCAGCTGTTTGTGGATCAAAAAATTGATGATTCTATTTTTACCCTGGTTGATGCCATTGTTGCCAAGCAGGCAAAAACAGTCTTCAGCGCCATGCAAGAGCAGTACGCGCAAGGAAAGGACGCACTCTATATATTTGCCATGCTGCTGCGGCAGTTTCGTATTCTCATTGAAATGCGTGATGTCTTTGACAGAGATATCGCCACGCACAGCAATGATATGGCAAAAGAACTGGGGATTCATCCGTTTGTCGCCAAAAAATCTTTACCAATGGTTAAGAGGTATTCAATGGATTTGCTTACACAGGTGTATACAAAACTGCTTGAATTGGACATAAAAATAAAAACCGGTCAGGATGACCAGCGAGTTCTTATGGATTTGTTTGTGGCGAGTTACTGTTCTGACTAAGCAGCTTTTTGATCCGGAAAACGTATTTCTTCAATTGAACGTATTTGGCTCATTGCCTCGAGAATACTCCTAAGACGAAGTAGCTGCTCTGTCGCGTCACCGGTATCGCGAAAGACTGCGGCCACCTCCTCTGCCCGAGCCGTTAAAAAATCACGAAGCTCTGGCGCCGCGCCGTTATCTGCGAGGAGATCACTGTATTTGCCTGTTCCTGATTGTTCTTCAAGGACATCTTCAAAAAAAGAGTCTATATTTGTCGCCTCTTCAATCATGGATGGTGTGACCGGCACGTCATTTTCCAAAAACATGATCAGTTTTCCCAGTTGCCCACCTCTCCAGTCCTGAAGGATATCAAGACGCGCGCGCTCAGCTGAGTACTGTGGGGGTTTGGTGCTTTTCATTTCTGCATTGTGAGAAAGTTCATTCATAATAGAAAACACACTCATGTGAGCGTGTTTAGTATATCTGTCCGGTTATTTCTTGGCAACAGCACCGCGAACCTTTTTTGAGAGTCGGCTCAGTTTTCGCGACGCGGTGTTCTTTTTGAGAATGCCGCGTTTTGCCGCTTTATCAAGTTTCTTTTGTGCAAGCCGCAGTTGTTCCGCAGCGTCCGGAGAACCGGCTTCTACTGCTTTTTGAACCTCTTTGACCGCCTTTTTGTACGCTGTTTTTACAAGCAAATTGCGTTCAGTTCTCTTCTGAGCCTGGCGCAGCGCTTTTTTGGCATTTTTTAGATTTGGCATATATGGTATTCATTGCCAATAGTTCATAGAGACTCGTATGACGTATTGGCTGGTTGAGTATGTGAGAGTGCGGAGAGTATATGTGAAAAAGCTAAGGTTGTCAAGGCGTTTCGTGCTCGCCAGACGAGTGAAAAGCAGTGGGTTGAGCCGGCTATTCCTCCATTTTTGGCCTATCCAAGGATAATGGTTCGATTATTTTTTCACCGTCTGTGATCCGTACCACATCTTTTTCAATCTTTCCCAGCTCTTTGTACGCGGTATTGTAGTGATTCACAGTCGTCCCCAGGCTGCCACCTAATTTTTTCATAAACTCTTCATACGCGGCAATATGTTTGCCAAGCTTTTCCACATTGGCACGGATAGCCTTGGCTCCCTCCTCAATTTGCAGCGCGCGCAGACCCTGTAGAACCGTCTGTAAGTATGCGGCAAATGTCGTTGGTGATACAATGATCACCTTTTTTTCTGTAAAGGCATAGTCAATAAGTGACCGCGTGTTAATTTTCACCGCGCCGACTTCATTGACAAGCAAATCGTAGTAAATCGCCTCGGCAGGGATAAACATGAAGGCAAAATCAAGTGTTCCCTCCTTTGGTTTGATATATTTGGACGTTTCCTCAATTCTCTTTTTTAGATCATTTTTAAACTCTCGCTCCAGCGCTTCTCTGCGCGTGGGGTCTTTTTCCTCTGCAAGTCTCATGTAGTTTTCAAAGGAAAATTTCGCGTCCACAGGGATGCTTCCACCCTTTGCAAAAATAAGGGCATCAACAGTGTCTCCGTCTTCAAATTGATGTTGCAGAGCAAATGCGCCCGGCGGTAAAATATTTTCCAATACCAGCCTGAGCCCCGCCTCGCCCAGGTTCCCGCGCTGTTTTTGGCTTGTCAGCACTCGCTCCAGATTTGCCAATTGCTCTGAAAAATTGACAACTTGCTGGTTGGTTTTGTCCAGACTTGTGAGTTTTTCTGTAATATCGGCTATCATTTTGTTGCTCTGCCCGGTAATGCCCTGGATAAGCCGTGTATTGTTTGAAAATTGCTCCTGAATCGTTCTGTTTAAGTGGTCCTTGGTATCGTGCATGGACTTATGCGTTTCTGACATCTTTTGATCCATTGTTTTGTTGAGTTCTTGCATCTGCTGTTGCAAAAGCAAAAAAAGACTATCATTTTGACCCACCCCCGGCTTGGCAAGTGCCTTGATTTTTTTATAGAGGATACACAAAAAGACAAGAGCCGCGACCAGCAGTACTGTGAGAAGTGATGAAATGACTGTTTGCATAGTTGGGATTTAGAATCCGTAGTATAGCAGTAACGGCACGCATTGCGAAGAGCGTGTTTGTGTGGTATTGTTCTCCATATCGGGCTGATTGGACACGGATAGTGCCGTCATATGTATATTGTACGACGTAAAAAAGTATGTAAATGAAGAAAGAAATAGGGATAATAAAAGGTTTTTGATGAGCCATGCTTGGTCAACATTCATCATTCACTATCTAGCAATCAACAACCTGCCCCCGTAGTTCAATGGATAGAACAGTCCCGTCCTAAGGGAGAGATCTGCGTTCGATTCGTGGTGGGGGCACATGAGTGTTTCACATGGAACAGTATATGACATCATTAGAAAAGCTAGAAATGGATATTCAGGAGTTAAAGGCCAGAAATGCGCGAGTTGAGGCGAGTAAGGCCTGGGAAACGAGTACCGCTCGAAAAATCCTGATCATGGTTCTTACATACCTGGTGGTAGTAATTTTTTTTGAAAGCGCGCGAATCCCGCGACCATGGGTGAATGCTGTCGTCCCTGCCTTGGCGTACATGCTTTCAACACTTTCCGTACCCATTGCTAGGCGTGCGTGGCTGCACAGAAGGCGTCACACGCGGTAGGAGCATGCGTTGACATCTGTCGAAATGTATGGGAAAGTGACACCGGTGGCACAATCGGTCACGCAGTGTACCGGCGCACTTCCCTCCGCGCAGGAGCTGCGTGCATTTGGCAACCGCTCCCTCCCTCCGGTGGCGGCCAGCAACCATAGGTTGTTGCCGATTTCCCGATTTGTTACCGGGGGTGGGCAGAATTCACTCTGCCCACCCCATTTTTCCACATACGAAGATAGCGCTCATGCCCGAAAGGGCATTTTTGTATACACTAGTGTACACAAATGAACATTCTGTCGGCGAGATCAGCCTATTTGTTGGTCTCTATGAAATATCTGTTGTGTGAGCGTACATAGCAAATGAGAACAATGGAGATGCAGACCCCATTTTGATTCTTTTGCAGCGTGATTTGGGTGGTCAGTGACCTGCAGTGATGACGTGTGTAAGCCATTCACTTATCCCTCGGCATAACCGGGACAGGATTTGAGTTGCTTTGCCGCGTGACATGCGGAGTGGCGCAATGTCATGCGAGCTATGCTGGGAGTGGATATATGCAGAAAACGCGGTACCACAACTGAATCTAATCGGTTGTTTCATGTGAAACAATGTGCTGGCTTGATTGAGAATAGAAAATAGAATATATTTTGTTTCAGCATAATAATAATGTCGTACAATATAAAATGAAGTGCGTAAATACCAAAAAACGCGACAAATCGCGTGTTTTGGTGTGTGCCCAATTCGACGTCTGACCTGCTTGCGGGCGCAAACAGCCTCGGTGTCAGTGGAATTGGGCAGCTCCTAGGTGGGCGGTCGGACTACAGTGCGTCGCGCGTGGGGCGCGTGTCGCTGATGATCTGGGTCTCGCCGCAGGCCTCGCCCTGGATCGGGCGGTAGGTGGTGGTGAGCGTCTTCCCCTCGCTGGTGCGGGCCGGCTGCCGGCTCTCCGCGTCCACGACCGTGAGCCTGATCTCGTTGTCGCTCGGGTTGTCCGGGTTGGCGTTCCGGGCGATGATCGTGACGCTCGAGAGGGTGTGCTTCTTGATCTCCTGCTCGAGATAGGTGTAGGCATCGCGCCTTGGGGTCGGGTTGGGCACCGGTGTCCTCCAAATTTTTTTGCCGGCATATGCCAGCGGTTCGATCCACGCGGCGTGCGTGGGATCACTGTGTTCTCTATAGTCTAAAAAACAAAAGATCCCACCCAGGCGGTACGATCTGCCAACAAAGACGTCTTCAGTATATTGTATGCAATTGAGCTTAGCAGAGCCTTTTTTATTCGTCAAGCGATTATTCTGTGTGGGTTGACAAGTGAAGCTCCGAAGGATAGAGTAGGGAAGGACATGAAGGCACTGTCCTATGGCAAATTGAAGCAGATAATAATGTACCTGTTTAACTCTAATCCAGAATATATGAACCCACTTACCATTCTCATCGTCATCGCGCTTATTGTGGTCATTATATCGGTCCGCCAAGTCAATGAATACCAACGAGGGGTCAAATTTATGCTTGGGAAGTATCTTGGGGTGGCGAATCCCGGTTGGCGTCTGATTTTTCCGGTCATCCAAAGCATGACAAAGGTGGATATGCGTGTGAAAGCTGTTGACGTCCCGTTTCAGGAAGCCATTACAAAAGATAATATTTCGGCCAAGATAAACGCTGTAATCTACTACAAGGTGCGCGACGCGGAGAAAGCAATTTTGGAAGTTGAAAATTTTTGGTTTGCAGTGAGCCAGTTGGCACAGACAACGATGCGCAATGTGGTTGGGGAAATGGAGCTGGACGATTTACTCGCCAATAGAGAGGCTGCCGCCGCTAAAATTAAAAATATTGTTGATGCGGCATCTGACCCATGGGGGATACAGGTGGACAGTGTTGAGCTGAAGGATGTTATTTTGCCCGACGACATGCAGCGCGTGATTGCAAAGCAGGCGGAAGCGGAGCGAGAGAAGCGGTCTGTTATCATCAAGGCGAGCGGAGAGGTTATTGCCGCTGAAAATATTGCAAAGGCGGCACAGCTGCTGTCTGATGCGCCAGGTGCGCTTCATTTGAGAACGCTCTCGACAATTAGCGACTTAAGCTCTGATCAATCAAACACCGTCATTTTTGCCATACCGCTTGAGGTGCTGCGCGCGTTGGAGCGAGTGGGGGCGAAACAGTAAGGATGCATGTGATGCGCATGTAATAAGAAAAGCACGATTGACAAGTCGTGCTTTTCCATATATACTCCTGTTTGCATTTATCCCTAGTGGGGTGGCTATGGTGTAGTGGTAACACAGAGGCTTGTGGTGCCTTTATCACGGGTTCGATCCCCGTTAGCCACCCCTTTGGGGAGAAGTGAGAAGGAGTCTGCCAAGCGGACTTTTTTTTGTTTTCCTGATACAATACGCCTGTATGATAAAAAAACTTCTCATCATCTCTGTCTCAGCCGGAGCCGGGCATGTCAAAGTCGCGCAGGCATTGGAAAAACAGGCGCAGTTGTTGTATCCCGGAATGATGGCAAAACATATCGACATGATGGATTATGTATCTGCCGGAGTCCGAACATCCATGATTGAGGCATACAAGCAGCTGATACACAGAGCGCCTGCGTTGTGGGGGTACCTCTATGATGTAAGTGATAATGAAAAAAAACTGTCACGCGTGGATCGCGTGATACAGATGCTGAATGCCATCACTGCAAGGCGCCTGTATGACTTTGTTCAAAAATTTCAGCCCGACCACATTGTATGCACGCATTTTTTTCCATCGCAGGCATTGACGCGCACTGATTCTTTTGACAGGGGATGCCCCATGTCTGTCGTGGTAACCGACTATGGGATGCATTCGTACTGGACTGCCTGTGACGCGGATTATTTTTTTGTGGCAACACCGCAGGTAAAAAAAGAGGTCTTGCAGAAGGGCGTTTTGTCAAAGCGAGTTTTTGTAACCGGCATTCCCGTTGACCCTGCTTTTTTTGAAAAGAAACAGAAAATATCATTAAAAAAAGAGTACAAGCTGACACTCAAAAAGCCGGTGCTTCTTATTTCCTCCGGCGGGCATGGACTAATGCGCGCGGATCAAATTGTCCACGCGATAGATACCACGGATAGATATACAATTGTCGCGGTGGCGGGGCGCAATGCAGTACTGTTAAAAAAATTGAAAGAAATTGGTTCCAAGCGGGCGGGCTTGGTATCCGTTGGCTGGACAAACAAGATGGATGAGTACATGCGGATGGCAGATGTTATTATTGGCAAACCCGGTGGCAGTACGGTAACAGAGGCGCTCATGCTGGGGAAGCCATTTATTGCAATTAACCCAATTCCCGGGCAGGAGGAAAAAAATGTTTTGTTTCTTAAAAAGTCGGGCATGGGATATATTGCGCGAGAAAAAAAAGAGCTGAACGGGCTGATAACGCGTGCGCTGCGAAAGGGGAAGTCGCTTCGCCCCAGAAAAAAAAATCCAGCACAGAGAGTGCTGGAAATTATTGCGAAGTAATACGCGCACACTAACTGACGTCAACGCACGTTCCTTGAGCACGCCATATGCAGTCATGGGTGTTTGCATTACACTGAGCCTCATTTCGCATCACGTTGCATGGTTCGTCATTTGCCGGTGCGCCACCATTACCGGCTCCTGCCTGGTTTGGGATTCCGGGTGCATTACCATTTTGCCCACCACCTCCACCCGGCCCACCACCACTTCCAACGCTCTGGAAGACAAAGTTGGTAATAGCGTAGGAGGCAAGGACGATAATGATACCAATGACAGCGGCAACAATGGTATCTTGGGCTTTTTTTACTTGATCGTTGTTCCCATGCGCGGTCATCCACAAGAATCCGCCATAGACCATAAGGATAAAGAAGATCACCGCAATCATGGACAAAGCCGTCCCTATCACGTTTCCAATAATAACGGTGACCGGCGTTGTGTTTTTAAGTCCGGCGGCGTCTGCCGTCTTTCCCAGCCCATAGTCGTTGCTTTGCGAAAACACGGGAATCGCCACGGTCAGAGAAAAAAGCAGACAAATTGACAGTATTGTTTTTTTCATAAAAAGGGGGGAAAGGGAGCCTGCTAGTTGAGTGGATCGCCGTCAAGCCGCGGTTGGAGTGGTCGCTGCTCAAATTGAACGCCTGTTCCTGTTGGCAGCACTTGCCGGACAACGGCGCTGGTGACAAATGAAGTGATCGCGTACGCCGAGAGAATAATAGCCAGCCCGATTGTAGTCCGGCGAAGGGTATCCTTTGCCTTTGTGATTTTTTCTTCTTCACCGGCCGCGGTCATCCAGATGTAACCGGCATAGACGGTATATCCAAGAAACCCGATTCCAAGAAAGCCAAGCGCGTATCGTATAAGTAGTGAGGCAATTAGTCGTGGATCACGAGCTTCTGAAAACGTGCTGCCCGCGGCTCCTGCGGCAGCGCCCAGCTGTTGGTCAACGTCCGCACGGTAATCTTGAGCAGAGGCAGTACGGACAAATAGGAGCAACGCTGCGCAAAGGATCGTGACGCTCAATACATACGGCATTATTTTTTTTGTAACGAGGTTGTTCATATGGTTATAGTCCTTCAAGAGTACAATCAAAACCTTGACAATTCGCCCGGATACCGGACCCCTCTATAGGCGCGTCAGGGTTGCCGACTGTCGAGTGTAAGATGGTCCTGCTTACTACGCGCGTAATGCCGTATGCCGAGAGAATAATGATAAGACCGATAATAGCGCCGCGGAGTGTTGTCTTGGATTTTTCCACTTTTGTTTCATCACCGCGGGCGGTGAACATCAAGTACCCTGCGTACACAACCAATCCCATAAAAAAAACACCCAGTACTGATAAAATAATTTCAATGATACTGGCAATTGCCGCCTGCGGCGCAACCGGCGTGCCCAGACCCGCGCTTTGCGCACCGGCATTGATTTGCCCGGTAACCTGGTCAGAGAGGCTGAGTGCCAGTGCCGGCTCATTCGTCAAAAAAATGAGAGCAAATACGCTTACGACCAATACCCCATTTTTTAATATATTCTGTTGCATATTTATGGTGCGCAATTAACCAGCTCACGGTCGCATCTATCTATACAGCCAGCGATTTCCCCGGGCTGCGGGTTTGCATTTATATTGTTGCAGCCGGTTCGGCAGTTGTCCCAGGCCTCTTGGCAACGAGCTACCGGGGATTGCCCTTGCGGTTGATTCTGCGCGCTTGGTACCTGACCACTGGTTCTCTCCAAGATTTTTGGCACAATAAACTGGGTAATACTGTACGCGCCAACCGTGATGATAAGCCCAATAATGGCCGCGCGAATAATATCCTGCGCCTTTTGAATTTGGCTTTCTTCACCCCGCGCGTTCATCCACAAAAAACCCGCGTACACCATAAGGACAAGGAACAGAACACCGACAAACGACAATGCCACGCGGATAACATCTCCGATAATAGCCGCTGCCGTGGTCTCATTTGTGTCTGCCGAATACCCTGCTTGGGTGGCCGCATTTCTGACAATACTGCCGCCCAGATCAATGGCATGGACGGAAGCCGGGACGATAAGGAGGGCAACGGCTAGCGATAGAAGCAATTTTTTCATAAAATTGATGTATGAGTATTCCGGTAAATATTGTATATACAGACTACAAGCAGCGTGTTTACGCGCTGCCAAAGCGGGTGGTAACCAGCTGGGTAATAGCATAGGCCCCCAGGACAATGACCATACCGATAATAGCGGCGCTGATAATTTTTTTCGCTTTATCAACTTGTCCTTCTTCCCCCCGAGCAGTCATCCAAAGGTATCCTGCGTAGACCATGAGGACCAAAAAAATCAGTCCCACCAGAGAGAGAGCCACGTTGATGGCTGTTCCGGCAATCGTGCTGACGTCTCCTTCTGTTGTACCGGCAGCGGAGCCGGCTTGACCCAGGTTGCCAAGCGCGCTGCCCAGATTGCCAACCGCAAGAGCAGGGGACAACAGAATGAGGGAAACACAGAAGAAAAGAATGTATTTTTTCATATTTAGAGTTGTGAATATTCAATTTCGCATTGGCTTGCATTGAGCCCCGCTGTAAAGCGCCAATCATTTGGGCCAAAGTATGGATCGCTTTGATCATTCGGGTCTGTGCCCCGCGCTTGGCAGTCAGCCGCTGTGGTTATTCGCCATGCCCATATGTCGCCGGCAATGACATTTTCATCGGTTTTATCCAGGCAGCAGCCAAGTCCCTCGCCACCGAGATCTCCCCCGGAGGGGCCACCGCCACTGCCCTGCGCTGCCGGCTGCACGCGCGAGACTATAAAGTTTGTCAGAGCGTATGAGCTTACGATGATAAACAAGCCAATGGTCGCACCGATGAGCGTGTTGCGCGCCTTGTCCACGCGATCTTCATTGCCCTGCGCGGTCATCCAGAGAAAACCCGCGTAGACCATAAGAATAAAAAATGCTATACCTGCAACCTGAAAGACTACTTTGATCACTTCGCCGGTTCCGGTGGCAATATCGGTCTGCGGAACACCGGTTTGTCCAACGGTTTGGTCAAGCAATCCTTGCGCGCCCTGCACATTGACGCGGTTTTGGGCGGATACAGGAGAGGCCGTGACAAAGAGAACGCCGGCCAACAAACACAGAAATGTACCGTACCTTGCTGCAGTCATAGGTAAATTCAAAAGTCCGGGATTTAGGAGTTGACGCACTGACCAAAGTTTGGTGGATTATTATTATCAACCCATCGGCACGCGTCAATAAGATCACAGTTGTCCGCCTCTGTCTCATCCGCGCAACTGGCGCCCGGGTCAAGTGGAACTCCCCCCCCACCACCTCCACCCGGCCCACCACCACTTCCAACGCTCTGGAAGACAAAGTTGGTAATGGCGTAGGAGGCAAGGACGATAATGATACCAATGACAGCGGCAATAATGGTGTCCTGCGCTTTTTTTACTTGATCAGTATTGCCATGCGCGGTCATCCACAAGAATCCTCCATAGACCATAAGGATAAAGAAGATCACCGCAATCATGGACAAAGCCGTCCCTATCACGTTTCCTATAATAACGGGGACCGGCGTTTCATTTTTTAAACCGGCTGCTTTTGCCGTATCGCCAAGCCCATAGTCACCGCCCACGCCGCCCTGAGCCAGCGCAGGGAGCGCGGCCGCAAAAAAAAGAAGGATGCTGAGAGTTAAAAAAAGTCTTTTCATACGAATTATCTTCCGGTGCCGGCCCCGGTCACTTGTTGGAGGTTATCAGTCACAAACCGAGTGATGGCGTACGCGCTTAGGATAATGATAAGACCAATGATGGCACTGGATAAGATTTTTTTTGCTTTGGTGATTTGATCGTCGTTTCCGGCGGCCGTCATCCACAAAAAACCGGCGTACACGATTAGGGTGACCAGGATAATGCCCAAAAGGCTCAATGCTACATTGATAATACCCGCGACAGTAGAGCGCGGGTCAGTATTGGACAGTCCGCTTGCAGAACCAAATTCAACGCCAAGGGGGTCACCAATTGCCTGGGCCAGCGCGGGTGGCGTGTACAAAATCGATATCGAAAGAAGAAACAAAACCAAGATGTATTTAATCATATATGCATAACACCTAATACAGATATATAACGCACGAGCCTTTGGTACGTGTGTTTTGCTATCTGTGTTATGAGTTATTGGTTGAAAGAAAGGGCAGGGAAACCCCTGCCCTGATTTCTATTACATTACGGTTGAACATTTTCAATACCACCTTCGTTGCCCGTCTCGGATGCGAGATTAACAATGACAAATCGTGCGATAGCCCAGGCACTCATAATGATAGCCAAGCCGATGATACCGGAGAAGATCAATTTGCGTGCCTCCGCAACCTTATCTTCGCTGCCCCCAGCTGTCATCCATTTGAACCCACCAATCAGGACAATGACGACGGCAATGATACCAAGAAGGCTGAGCGCGACGTTGATCACGCCGGCAATGGTTTCTTGAAGGCCTCGTTTCCCAAGAGCAATGCTCCCGGCGACAGGGTTTACTCCAAAAACATCGCCGTTAGCTGCGGCAGCCGGCGCTGGCGGTGGTTGCGCAGAAGCCATGGATGGCGCTAACAAAAGACCAAAGGCCAATGTTGCTGCAATGAGCAGCGCGGTTTTATATTTTGCAATGCGTATTGCTAGATACATGTGTTTCACCCCCTTTCTGTTATGGGATTGACATTCACAATGTATACCAAACCGTTCACGCGTCCGCATGAAAAAATGGTATATGGAAGACTGTAAATGATATTGCGATCTTCCATATAACACCTTTATTACGGGGATCCCAGATCCAGAATTATTGCGTTGAGTATATCATAGGAAACAAAAATCACAAATATGCCAATCACCGCAAAGAGCATGGTCATAGCACCCTGTTTTACCCTGTCCGGTCTTCCTGCTGATGTAAGCCATACAAAGCCACCATCAATGAACATGAAAAACGCAAAGGTTCCCATCAGGCCAAGCGCAACCTTGATGGCGCGACCGATAATAGTCTCGATATCGCCGCCACCTTCAATAGGGTTTTCCAGTTTAACTACTCCACCGCCGGGAGCCTGGGCAAGCGCATTGGTAGGAAGAAATGCTGTGAAACACAGCGCAAGGAGAATAACGGTGAGAAAGACTTTCATAAATGGTGGTGACTTGTGATGTGCGATTCGTTGATCACTGTTCACAAATAATCTGTTTATTTAATTCCACGGAAATTGCTGCTCACATTGAGTGCCTCCAGAACCAGATCAACAATAATGTACGCGGCAAACGATATAAGCAGACCAATGACCGCGGCAAAAACAATGCCGTATCCTTTTTTGAATTTTTCGGCAGAGCCCTGAGCCAGGATGATGGTGAATCCTCCGTAGATAAACATGAGAAACGCGATTGATCCGATTATGCCAAAGATGGCTTGCCCAACCTTTATCAGTAGCTCAAGAAGATTATTCACGTCGCGGCACCCTTCGTATGTAAACGCGCAATCAGGGATAGGACCGGTATACCCTTCCGGTTTGCCGCGCTGCGGTTGTACAGTACCATCTCCGCCTGTGCAATCGACGCAGCTTTGGATACATGCATTGAACGCACTTTCGGCCTGCTGCTGGCAGTCCGCTCTATCGGCCGGATCGGCAATTACTTCACACGCAGCATTGCGCGCTGCAATGGCATCGCAGTCTGATTTGCGTGTTCCACCCGCGCCGGGGGCGCCGGGATTTTTGTTTTTGTAGTCGTTCGCGCAGGCCGTCATTGCTGCAACACAGCCGGCGTTTTGGAATAAAGCGGCACCAACACACTCCGGCTTGGCCTGAGGAACAGATACAGCGCACGCCCGAATTGCTTTGCTATCCTCGGCCTGCGCGGACGTCTTGGCACGACAGCGGTGCGAGTCTAGGTTTCCGGGGTATGAGCCGATATACCTGCACTCTGTGTTTCTATTGTTATTCTCACAGTGTGGTGCATAGCAAGCATTTTCGTCAGGTACTCCGACACAGACACGAATTGCCTCTTGTGACTTAGTAAATTCTTTGCATGCATCGTCGATAGCCTCCATGCCAGGTTCAACTCCAGGTACGCATTTTCTGGTTACGCCATTATACAGGCAAAGTCGATCACGTTCGCAAGCTACCCCCGCCCGTGCCGCGTCCTGCCCTTGATTTTCAATTCTTTGTGCGCAAACTACGTCAGCACTTTGCGCAGCAGTATACTGTGCAAACGTAAGTCCGCCTGATATAAGAATGAAAAATATGAAAAGTCTAGCGTGCATAACGTATTACAGTGTTTGCTGAATCGTGCGGGCAGTGTTTGTCAAAAGGGTACTGTCACGCTGTGTTTGCGAACTGCGCTCCGGCACCGGTTCCAGATATCCGTCAATCAAGTCGCGAAATGCCTGGTTGGCAACGTCAACATTTCTGCCAATATACCAATTTTTTGCAGTCAGGGCGGCGCTTGCGAATGCACCAAGTGCTGGATCTTCTACTTGTTGTCGTATTTGAGTGCGAAGAGGGGACGGTTGCCCTGTAGCGTTTACATAGGCCTGTACATTTTCAGGGGACGTGATAAAACGGACAAAATCCCACGCAATTTGTTGGTGTTTTGACTTTGCCACAACCGATTCAACCCAATAGTTTGCAATGTTCACCGGGCGTGTCTCATCAAGCTGTGGAATAGGGAGAACCCCCAAGCGCATTTGTGGCGCGCGCGCGCGAATTCTGGGCTGATCAAACGCGTACCCAATATAAAATGCTGTTTTGCCCCGGATGAATTCCGTGAGGCCATCACCGAGTTCATTATTCCATGTGTATACTTCCTTGCTATCCCGCGCAAAGTCCGTATAAAAACGAAGTGCTTCAAACGCAGGGTGGGATTCTCCAAGTTCACGCACATTATTGGCAAAAGTGACATTGCCATTACGCATCACGTCGACTCCTTTTTGGAGCATGAGAAGCGCCAAAATATCAGGCGCATTGTCTATGTTACTGCCGGTTCCCATTGGAATGCCGGATTGCACAATAGCACCGTTGTCATCAAAAATGGTTGTTTTTTTAACGGACTCCAGCAACTCCTCCCAGGTGGCGGGTGGAACGGCAATTCCGGCACGATCCAGTATTTCTTTATTGTAATAAAGAGCCATTGTGTCCATTGCCATTGGCAGGCCGTATGTTTGACCGTTTATGATAATGTCCTCAGCAATAGCCGATACATAGTCGGTTCGTATGGAATTTTGATTTGGCAGCGCACGAGTTTCAAATTGAACAACCGGCTCTTTGACATACTTTCCCTGTATGAAGTAATTGGCAACCGTTACTTGCGGCGGCATGGGCGAAAGCCGGGGTTGGTATTGGCGCAGCCATCGGTTGTGAACCGAAATAATGTCAGGTGCCACATCGTCGGCAAGCGCGTTGACAAATAAATTTCCAAACTCTTCGTAGCGCACCTGGCGGATGTCAATCGTAACGTACGGGCGTATCTGCTTGTATTGCTCGGCAAATTGGCGGAGTGTCCCAATATCATTGAAAACAGTCCAATAACGAATAGTGACCGGCTGCACTGCCGCGACCTGTTCGGGTGAAAGACCCTTGCAGCCCTGACCTATAGTAATCACAGTCAGCAGCAGCAGAAATATGGGGAAATGCTTTATTTTAAACATAGACGATATTAATGACAAATGATCAAGCTCAAATTACAAAGGAATGACAAAATATACGTTTGAAATATTTAATCTTTGATCCTTCATTTGTAATTGGAATTTTGTCATTTGTCATTAAAATTAAAATGCATTTTGTAAAACAAATTGGAGAATTCCGTAGCTGGTAAAGATAATGACCACACCCAGGACGCCCCAGAACATGATTTCTTTTGCTCTTCTTTCCCTGTCCGCGTTTCCGCCCGATGTCATCCAGAGCACGCCGGCGTACACCAGCACTACAAACGCGAAAGTTCCGATAATGCCGGTTAAAAATTTTATTAATCGCCCGATGACTGTCTGCGCGCGTTCAACACCGGTATTGCCTGTGTTTGAAAAACGGTTAAGTGATGAAATGTCAGACGGAAGCTGGAATTCATTTTGCTGATTTGATGGTTCCTGCGGTTCAGGGCCAACCCACCGGCAGCCGGCGTAGCTGATGTTGTTAAAGCTGGAGTCGGCACATTTACTTGGAGTATCAAATTGAGGGATAACCTTTTTTCGTAAATCCAGCGATCGGATTGCGTCATTCGATGGGAGGTTGTGCGGGATGGTCGCACAGGTACATCCGGGTTCTTCGCTGACCTGCTCATTTAAATTTGCGATGCAGCGTGAAATGTCCGCAGTGGTTCTTGCGGCGCAATCAACATAGACGTCTGAATAATTATCAATCCCCGCTTGAATCAAACACCGCAAATAGTTTGGTCGCTCCTGCTCAACACATTGCTCTTGCGATGCGGCTTGAGCGTTCGCAATGCTCATCAGTGAAAATGATGCGAAAAATATACCTAAAAATAGATGTATATGTCTTTTTCGCGCCACATTTCGTTTCATAGTTATTGTGATACAAGCTCCTGTATTTCTGTTCTCATCGTTGGATCTTTCATCGCAAAATGAATCGCCGCTTTGAGAAGAGCTTCCTTATTTCCGGTATCCAAATATTTCCCCTCGTATTCATACGCAAAAAACTTTTTTCGTTTGGCGAGTGTATTGGCGGCGTCTGAAAGCCAAATTTCGCCACCTCTGCCGGCTGCCTGCTTCTCCAAAATCGGCCAAATGTCCTTGGTAAGAATATATCGCATGCCGCCGACAATAAGACCGTGAGGAGAGACGTGTTTTTCGTCCGGTTTTTCCGCGAATTTACTGACACGGAATACTCGGGCGTCTTTTTGGGGCGTGCCGTACACGTTTCCGTATTTTGTCATCGCCTTTTTGTCTGTTATATGCTGTACCCCAATGACAGGAGCTCCATGTTTGTGAAATACCTTGATAAGTTGCTGTGTCACCGGCGTTTTGGAATCAATAATGCTGTCTCCATCGGAAAAAGCAAATGGATCATCGCCAATAAATTCTTTTGCAAACAGCAGCGCGTGACCGTTTCCTTTTGGAGACGACTGTCTTGTATAAAAAAAGTTAGCCTTTTTTGTTAATTCCACAAGCGGAGCAATCCGGTCGTATTTCCCCAATTTTTTTAAAA
>PFCB01000029.1:0-555 GCA_002773135.1 Candidatus Magasanikbacteria bacterium CG10_big_fil_rev_8_21_14_0_10_47_10 | reverse complement strand
ATGCCGCTTGCTACCATTTCTTCTACAATATACTGAACAACAGGTTTATCAAGAACAGGCAACATTTCTTTTGGCATGGCTTTGGTGGCCGGTAAAAAACGAGTTCCAAGACCGGCTACTGTAATAACACCTTTTGTAATTTTTTGTTGAGGCATACAGTCAAAATTTACTTATCTGCAAGTACAAGTATAGCAGAAGAAAGGTAAAAAATAAAATGACAAATGATCAAACTCAAATCGACAAAATAAATTCTAATGACCAAACTCAAATTAACAAATGAATGACCAATGACTAAGGTTAAGTGACTGGCCATTTTTTGAAACTGTTATTTGATCATTAGTGCTTTCATTTCACTCCATCCCAATCAGCTCGTCTACCATCTGTATCGCTTGTTCGTGTAAACCGGCGGTGTCAGATTCCGGATGTTGTTTCTGTAAAAGCTTGGTCTGTTCCGTAATAAGAGTTTCTCTCATTTGTCTGAGTTCGTCTTTGTACAGAGAAATCTTCTCCTGCAATTTTTTTACCTGCGCTTGATCATGTTGGGCGGATGTTGCG
>PFCB01000011.1:3465-8826 GCA_002773135.1 Candidatus Magasanikbacteria bacterium CG10_big_fil_rev_8_21_14_0_10_47_10 | reverse complement strand
AAACTAACATATTTAACTTTCAAGCCCAAAAAAAAGCCGCAAAACGCGGCTTTAAAGTACTACACCTTCACAACCCGCTGCCCCTCTCCTGTATCTTCTACACCAAACCCCAGCTCTGCAATATCATCGCGAAGTTGGTCACTTTTGGCCCAGTCTTGCTGCTCGCGGGCTGCGGTGCGTTCGCTCAGGAGGTCTTGAACTTCTTGGGGAATGATAAGCGGGGCTTTGTCCGGGTTGTGGAGCTTGAGGCCAAGGACTTTGTCAAACTCAACAATCATGTTGAGGTCAATGCGGTCTTCTTTGAGGGCAGTCCAGAGGACGGCGAGGGCTTCTGGCATGTTGAGGTCGTCGTTTATTGCGTTTGTAAATTGTTCACGCACCAGTGGATCTGCTGCAGGGTTGCCTGGCAAGTGTGCTACATGGCTGCGTAGGTTTTCTAGGCCGTGTTGCGCTGCAGTGAGTGCGTCTATGGTGAAATTGAGCTGCTTGCGGTAGTGCGCTTGGAGGACAAAGTAGCGGTAGGCAAGTGGGTCAAAGCCTTTTTCGCGCAGGGCAGAGATGGTGAGGAGGTTGCCGATGGATTTTGCCATTTTTTCATTATTCATGAGCAAAAATTCACCGTGCACCCAGTAGGTGACCCATGGTTTTTTGCCGGTCACAGCTTCTGCTTGGGCAATTTCATTGACATGGTGGACACGCGATAGATCAATACCACCCACGTGTAGGTCAAATTGCTCTCCTAGGTATTTCATCGCCATGGCAGAGCATTCTATGTGCCAGCCGGGAAATCCTTTTCGGCCAAAGGCATCCCATTCCATTTGTCTCTTTGGATGGTGAGATCCCTTGCCCGCTGCGGCGGACTCGGGATGTCGCTCGCCCCGCTCGCTCCACTTCCACAGTGCAAAATCGTGCTGATTGCGTTTGTCTGCCATGTCCACACGCGCGCCGGGGAGGAGATCTTGTTTGTTGAGCTCAACCAAGGCGCCGTAGTCGCTAATTTGTGTGGTATCCATGTAGATACCGTCCGGCGTTTCGTAGGTATAGCCTTTGTCAATCAGTTGTTGTACTTGGTCAATCTGATCTTGAATATGCTCTGTAGCGCGGGCCCAGGTGGTTGGTTCCAGTATGTTGAGTGTTTCCAAATCAGCCTTAAATGCGTCTGTATAAAAATCAGCAACTTGCTCGGCTGTCTTGCCTTCGCGAGCAGCGCCTTTTTCCATTTTGTCTTCACCACTATCACCGTCATCGGTGAGGTGTCCCACGTCTGTAATATTCATGACATGGTTGACCTTGAACCCATTATATTTCAACACTCGCTTTAAGATGTCGCTTAAAATATTTGTGCGGTGATTGCCAATGTGTGTAAAGTCATACACGGTTGGCCCACATGAATACATACCCACATCCTTGCCATGAAGAGGGGAGAATTCCTCAATTTTTCGTGAGAGTGTGTTGTATATGTGAAAAGGCATAGAAAGTGTCATTCCCGCGAAAGCGGGAATCTAGTAAAAAAGGTTGTTAATGTCTTCTTGTGTCTTGACTGGATTCCCGCTTTCGCGGGAATGACAGGTGATCCCTCTACACACGTTCCACCCAATGCGCATCAACTTCCACTTCCAATTCCAAAAATATTTTTCGATTGGTGGCTTGCTCCAGTTCGCGCCGCGCGAGCTGACCGAATTCCTTTATGCGGGCACCGTTACGCCCGATAATAATTTTTTTGTACCGATCTTCATTTGTTAAGACACGTGCCGTGATAACCGTGACATCCTTCTTTTCTTCAACATTGTCAACTTCTACGGCAACAGAATAGGGGACTTCTTTATCCAAAACAGAAAATATTTTTTCTCGAATAATTTCAGCAATCCAAAAATAGTTATCAATATTAGTAAGTTGATCCTCCGGGTAGAATGGTTCTCCTTCCGGGAGCAGTGACATTACTTTGTTTTTGAGTGGTGCGATATGGCCGGCACGAAGCGCGGATAGGTGAAAGACACCATCAAAGTCAGCGCCCAGTGCTTCGTATTCCTTTGTATGGGTGCGCTCTTCCTGTGGCAAGTCTGATTTGTTGATGACAAGCAGCTTTGGTTTATCAATGTGACGAATAAGCCCGTATACTGCGCGTTCTTCATCGCCAATTTCTCGCGTTGGGTCCACCACATACACAATCACATCAATATCCTGCACAGCCTCTCTCGCGCGTTGCGTGAGCTTGGCTGTAAGTTGGCTGCGCCGATCCTTGAATATTCCGGGCGTATCAACAAAGACCGCCTGTCCATCAGGCGTATTCATAACTCCGTGAATAATGTGGCGGGTCAGCTGCGCGCGAAAAGACGTAGCAGCTATCTTTGTGCCAACCAGTGTATTGAGGAGAGTGGATTTTCCCACGTTGGAGCGTCCTACAAGGACAACAAGGCCGCTTTTCATAGCATGAGGCATAGAGTGGTACTCTTTGTTTATTGAGCACAGCGTACCATAAACTTGCATGAATTTCAAGGATATTGTACGCTAGTTTCATAGGCTGGAAAAAAAACGTTTCTGGCCTTTTTTAATGGATATGAAAGTTATATTTTTGAAAAACGTACCGGGTACCGCAAAAAAGGGAGATATAAAGGACGTGTCCGATGGATATGCGACCAATTTTTTAGTCAAGCAAGGTATTGCAAAGCCTGCGACAACGGTATCAGTAGTTGAAGAACAGGCAAAAAAGAAGCGCGCGGACAAAAAAAAGCAGGGGGTCATGGAAGTAAGAAAGGCAGCGCACAAAAAATTGCAAGGGCAGCTTTTGCAAATAACGGGAAAGACAAATAAACAAGGCGTTCTGTACGCGGCAATTACACCGGCACGGATAGCCAAAGAAATTCAAATGCGCTTCCGTGTTGCGGTTGATCCGGCGCGAATTGTCATGAATACGCAAATAAAATCAATCGGAAAGCATCGTGTGGTGTTGAAGCTCATTGACTCGGCAGAAACACCGCTGTCAGTGGTCGTGTCCGCATCATAACCCCAGTATCTTTACTGGGGTTTTCATTTTTCATGTGATATACTTATGTCACATTTCTTAATCAAACATTATGCCATCTAAAAAGCGACGGCCAAAATTTGTTTTTGTTGTTGGCGGCGTACTCAGCGGCGTTGGAAAGGGGGTAACAACCGCATCGCTTGGTGCAATTTTTCGCGCGAAGGGTTTTAGCGCCACGGCGCTCAAGGCTGATCCATATGTGAATGTGGATGCCGGTACCATGAATCCAACAGAACATGGTGAAGTGTTTGTCACAGACGACGGAGACGAAACCGATCAGGACATGGGGAATTATGAACGATTTTTGGATGTGAATTTGACCAGTACCAACTACATGACTACCGGCCGTGTATATTTGTCTGTCATTACAGACGAGCGCGAAATGAAGTACAAAGGACGGTGTGTCCAGGTTGTGCCGCATATTCCAGAGGAGATCATTCGCCGAATAAAGGCGGCACAAAAAATGCACAATGCTGATATCACTATTACAGAGGTAGGCGGGACAGTGGGCGAGTACGAGAATATTTTGTTTTTGGAGGCTGTTCGGCAGATGAAGCTCAAGAATCCGGGAGATGTTGCTATTGTGCTGGTCAGCTATTTGCCGGTACCGGCGCACATTGGTGAAATGAAAACCAAGCCCACGCAGCATGCACAGCGAGCGCTCAACCAGGTGGGGTTGCACGCAGACCTTATTGTGGCACGCGGGCCAATGGAGCTGGACAAAGTGCGACGTGAAAAATTATCAAATATGTGCGGCCTGCGAAAGGATTATGCTATTTCTGCTCCTGATGTGCCGTCAATTTACGAAATTCCCATTAAGCTGGAAGATCAAGACACGGGAAACAAAATTCTCACGGTGTTGGGTCTTTCACCGCGAAAAACAAATTTGCTGCGCTGGAAAAAATTTGTGCATGGGATAGACAATGCCAAGAAACAGTCGCGTATCGCTGTTGTGGGTAAGTACTTTGCAACCGGTGATTTTACGCTTGCCGATTCATACATTTCTGTTATTGAAGCACTGCGACACGCCGCATGGCACAATGGATCACGCTCAGTGCTGGAATGGATCGATTCAGAGGAATTTGAAAAAGATCCAAAGAAGTTAAAAATGCTCAAGGAGTACGATGGCGTGGTTGTTCCCGGAGGTTTTGGAACACGCGGCATTGAAGGCATTATTAACACAATTCGATTTGTTCGAGAAAATAATATTCCATATTTGGGTCTGTGTTACGGCATGCAGCTTGCCTGTATTGAATTTGTGAGAAATGTGTTGGGAAAAACAGAAGCACATACGGTGGAGGTGGATGATGCGACGGTTCATCCGGTGATTCATGTCAATCCGTCGCAGCGGAAAAATATTCGGGAAAACAGGTATGGTGGAACCATGCGTTTGGGTGCGTTTGATTGTCAGCTCAAGCAGGGTTCCAAGGCACGCAAGGCCTATGGTACCGCGCTCATATCCGAGAGACACAGACACCGATATGAATTTAATAATGACTACCGCACAGAGGTTGATGCAGCCGGATTAAAGATCGTTGGGGTGAATCCTGAATCTGATTTGGTCGAAATTGTTGAGCTTGAAAAGCATCCATTTTTTGTGGGTGTTCAGTTTCATCCCGAGTTCAAGTCACGGCCAATGCGATCGCATCCGCTTTTTCGTGATTTTATTAAGGCAACGTTAGCATAATACCAATGGAGCAACATCCTTTTACAAAAGCGTATGTGGTCACAGTGGACATGGGATACGGCCATCAGCGGGCAGCCTACCCTTTGAGCGATATTGCAGTGCGGCCGGCTTCCATACCAGGTGATAACCATACGCAGATTATCAGCGCCAATAATTATCCGGGCATTCCCGGGCGGGATAGGCGACGGTGGGAGAGTGGGCGCGCATTGTACGAAACCATTTCTCGCATGAAAAAGTTGCCAATTATTGGCAAGCCCATTTTTGGCGTGTTGGATTATTTTCAAAAAATTGAGCCATTTTATCCAAGGCGTGATTTGTCACACCCAAGCGCGCAGGTAAAACAAATTTATCGCATGATTAAACGTGGTTTTGGAAAGGACCTCATTGATAAGCTCAATCAGGAACCGCTGCCATTCATTACCACTTTTTTCAATACGGCTTTTTTTGCGGAGGAGCACGGATATTCAGGAGAAATATATTGTTTATGTACAGACACGGACGTGAGTCGTGCCTGGGTTCCGCTTAATCCGCAGCGCAGTCGCATTAAGTACTTGGCCCCGACAAGACGCGTGAGCGATCGGCTTTGTCAATATGGCGTAGCCGAAAAGAACATTTTTTTGACCGGTTTTCCCTTGCCAAAAGAAAATATCGG
>PFCB01000011.1:0-3456 GCA_002773135.1 Candidatus Magasanikbacteria bacterium CG10_big_fil_rev_8_21_14_0_10_47_10 | reverse complement strand
AATATCAAACCTGGATCCAAAAGGGATGTATCAAAATAAATATCAGGCAACCCTTGACCAATATTTGGGCATGAAATATTGTCGCATGGATGCCGGGCACAAGCTGACAATCACCTTTGCCGTGGGCGGGGCCGGAGCGCAGCGAGATATTGGTATTGAAATATTGAACAGCCTCCACCCGTACATTGATAGGGGGGATATTGTGCTGAATTTGGTCGCGGGCGCCCGCAAGGACGTGTACGACTATTATGCACGAGAAATTCATCGGCTGCACTTGGACCGGTCACACGGCGGCTGTGTGAATGTTCTGTATTCTCAGAGTAAGTATGAGTATTTTAAGCGGTTTAACCAAATGCTGCACAAGACAGACATTTTGTGGACAAAACCGAGTGAACTCTCATTTTACGCGGCACTGGGTATTCCTATCATTATGTCTCCGGGTATTGGGTCTCAAGAAGTCTTTAACCGTGCCTGGCTCCACTCGATAGGCGCGGGATTTGAACAAGAAGATCCTCGCTACACACATGAATGGCTTTTTGACTGGCTCGATTCAGGCTGGTTGGCAGAGGCCGCCATGGAAGGTTTTTTGGATGCGCCGCGAAACGGAACATATCAGATAGAAAATCTTGTGTTGCGGGGAAAACTTCCGGACATGGAGGATGCACAGTTGTTGTAGAATCAAGACCTCAAGTGTCAAGAGCCTATACAGTATGAATCAAGATCATAAGACGCTAAACTTTTGCTGCCTCGACTACTATTGTCTAGACTATAGGATCTTGAGGTCTTGATTCTATTTTCTCGAACCTGTATCACTATGTGGTTTATTGTTGCACTGGCCGGATATTTCTTACTTTCAGTTGTCCTGGTCATGGATAAATTTATATTAAGCAAGTCGGTTCGCAAGCCGGCCGTTTATACGTTTTATTCAACATTTTTTTTCTTCGCCCTTCTTCTTGGCTGGCCCCTGGGGGCGGAGCTATTGGCCGGAGGTGATTGGGTGTGGGCAATCATATCAGGGCTCGCATTCGGCTTTGCGTTGTGGACGATGTTTTTGGCTGTTGGTCATGAGGAGGCCTCGCGCGTCAATCCCTTTATTGGAAGCATCGTTACCATCAGTACCGTCGTCTTGGCGAGTCTCTTCTTGCACGAGGTCGTGACCAGAGTTCAGCTCCTTGGCATCGTCATTTTGTTTTTGTCAACACTGCTGTTTGTTTTTTCGCAGAGTAGCAAAGCAAAGCGGTGGAATAAGGGACTGGCATGGGGTATTTTGGCCGGCATGTTCTTTGCTCTCTCACACACGTCCGCCAAATATATATACGAGGCATACCCATTTTTAACAGCGCTGGTTTGGACAAAAGCGTCGGTAGGACTGGTAGGAGTTGTCATACTTTTATTTCCTGCTGTGCGTAAAGAAATTTTTACCGTGAAGCCGCGCAAAGCCAATAAACGGCAGCATGTGCTGACCGTGGTTGGCGCTGATAAAGTTATTGGGCTTGTCGGCACACTTTTGGTTCAGTACGCGATCGCGATTGGCAGCGTTTCGTTGGTAAACGCCATGATAGGTATTCAGTATGCATTTCTGTTTATTATCATTGTCCTATTAACCCGATTCGCCCCGCGTGTATTTAAGGAAACCATTACAAGACGAGAGTACATCATGGAGACACTCGCGATTGTATTCGTGGCGCTAGGGTCAGCGCTGTTTGTTTTCTCATGACTATGATTATAAAAATTTTGCTGACACTTGCTGTGGGTATTGTCGTGGTGTACGGCCTGCTGTGGCTGCTCAGCTTTCGGACGTTTGATGTCTCCTATGGGGTCAGCTTCAATCAAAATCATGCCACCTCTCTTGGGCTTGACTGGAAAGTCGCGTACGAAGATATGCTGAAGGAACTGCAACCGACATATGTGCGCATTGCCGCGCTCTGGAGTGCTGTGGAACCGCAGCCCGGGATATATCGCTACGAAGACGTTGATTGGATGATGGATATGGCACAGACATATGGCGCAAAAGTGACACTGGTCATTGGACAAAAGGCGCCGCGATGGCCGGAGTGCTATGTGCCAAACTGGGCAGATCAGTCATCGGAGCGTGAGTTGATTGAATATATTCAAAGGACAACAGAACGATATAAGGATCATGCCGCGCTGGATATGTGGCAGGTTGAAAATGAGCCATTTATTCAATTTCGATTCGGTGACTGTGAAAAATATAATCCAGACGCGATTGTCGCTGAAATAGAGACTGTTCGATCGCTCGACAAGGATCACCAGATTGTTGTAACCGATAGTGGGGAGCTGGGGTTCTGGTATAGCGCGGGCAAGGCCGGCGATGTATTTGGAACCACGGTCTACCGTGTTGTTCGGAATCCGGGGGGTAGTGTATTTACATATGATTGGTTGCCTGCGGCCGTGTACCGGGTCAAGGCGAAATTGTTTTCCATTGATGTTGATAGCATGATAATTTCGGAGTTGCAGGCTGAACCATGGTTTACTGAAAGTAATCCATTGAATACATCCATTGAAGAGCAGGAGCAGACCATGAATCCTGATCGAATGAAAAAGAATATTGAGTATGTCCGTCACATCGGTTCGCGCCGTGCGTATTTTTGGGGTGTTGAATGGTGGTATTTTATGAAACAGGAACATCAGGATGGGCGCTATTGGGAGATTGCGAAAGAAACACTCGCGGGATAGAGATGCCGGAACAATTTTTTACCAAAAGCAAAACAGAACCAAAAAGGTTCTGTTTCTAAATGACCGGTAGCGATATAGTCATCTGTGGGCGGTATTTTACTACATGGAACTATATTAGTCAACCAGATCCTATGATCCTTATATGCATGGACATAGACAAGCAGATCGTAAGGATAGGAGTATGATCTCCACCAAAAGGTTATACAAAGTTATATTCCCGTAGACACTAAAAGTTATCAAAAGTTACATACACCCTTAAAACAATCCCAATGAGTGTTTTTGGCTTATTTTAGTACCAAAACAACCTAATTATGACCACAAAAAGTTATTAAAGGTTATACTACCCCACAAAACACTCCCTACGAGTGTTTTTCCTTAACTTAGTACCAAAACTACCTTATACAATGACAAAGAACTAACAAAAGTTAAGTATTGCTTATCTATTGAAAAAGAATGCTTTTAGTGTTATTATGTAAGGGACTACCTACAAGTTCAGAGATTACACATATAGACTCGGTCATGTGACTGTTTTGTCATATCCGCTTTACGGATAGAGACGGGCAGTCAACACCTCCGCAAAGCGGCGAGTCTTCGTACTCTCTGTGAACAGTGGGTAGTCAGGTTTGGCTGCCCTTTTTTGTTTTTCAAAAAAATCTCTATGAAACTTTTTTTAATAATTATCTCTATTATTTTTGGTAATTAGTGGGAAACGTAACCAAAATAGATATTCATAAACTCTTTAAACAAGTTTTCATTTCT
>PFCB01000020.1:12740-35875 GCA_002773135.1 Candidatus Magasanikbacteria bacterium CG10_big_fil_rev_8_21_14_0_10_47_10 | reverse complement strand
AATCAGATAGATGCCGCGCGCTTGGCATTAATTACGCGGGAAAATGCAGAGCTCCGAGAGCAGTTACTTTTTTTTGACAAAAACACCTCAGCCCATGTCGGGGCGAATGTCATTGGTAAGAGTGTCGATCCCCTGAGCAACACCATTCTTATAGACAAAGGGGAGCAGGATTATGTTGTTGTAAATGATCCCGTCGTCGCGGCAGAGGGTGTCTTGATCGGTCGCATTACAATGGTCCAGGAAAAGCAAGCTACTGTTCGGCTTATCAATGATAATCAGAGCAAGGTTGGCGCTACATTAATCAATAGAGAGCGAAGTATCGGGCTCGTCGAAGGAGGCTTTGGTATCAGCGTGCAAATGACATTTATCCCCCAAAATGAGTCCGTCACCATTGGCGACCTCGTAGTCACATCCGGCCTTTCTGACGATATGCCGCGTGGACTTCTTATTGGAACCGTGGAGTCGGTTGAAAAACAGCCGTACCAACCATTTCAAATGGCAATTATTTCACCTGCCGTGGATCTCGATAGGTTGCTCATTGTTTCGGTTTTAACTCGAGAGTAATATATGCACCGCGTCTACCGATTTTTCTTTGGTTCCCTTTTTTTGGTGGCTATAACAGTCCTCCATATTGGACTGAGCTATCTGTTACCACACCCCTGGAACAACATGAATATTCTTATAAGTACGCTCATGCTTTTTTTGGTGTTTACCGAATCACCTGTCGTTGTCTGGATGACCATGGCAGTGTTCTATGTCATAGAGCTGTACGCAATTATTCCCTTTGGCATTCATATTTTTTCTGCCACCATGAGTACCTTGCTCTCACTCTGGGCATACCGCTATGTCGTGACCGGTCGCCGCTGGTATAGCACGCTTGCACTCACGGCCTTTGCCATACTTGTATACAGAATTACATATACCATCTTGCTGGTTGCAACGTCGCAGGCCGCAATTCCGTTTTCCGCCTATGGTGATCTATCCATTCAATATGCATGGGAAATGCTACTGACTTCGCTGCTCACCATTTTCTTGTACGGAATTATTCATGTCCCATCGCTATACCGGAATCACTTTTGGAAAAAATATGCGCATAGATGACGAGGGGAAATTTGGCCTCTTTTTTGGCTGGTCCTATGAAGATCTCCAACAACAGGATACAGCGGAAGACTGGATGCAGGAGCAAGCATTGGTTGATGGGTTTATCGTAGCCGAAAAAGGGAGCATTACGCGCTTCATTGGCTCCAGTTTAAGTACCACTCGCCTCCGTGGACTGTTAGTCATCCTCATCATCGCATTTTCCCTTCTTGCGGTAAAGTTGACAGGCCTTCAAATTGTGCAGGGACAGTCCTATCTAAATCTTGCCGAGGGGAATCGCCAGAAAATGGTGCCTATTCTTTCTGAGAGAGGACAGATTTATGACGCAGGGGGGATTCAGCTGACAAAAAATATCCCAAATTTCTCTTTGGCGCTAACACCGCAGGATCTCCCCAGGTCAAAAGATGAGCGATCTCGCGTTGTGACAAAGCTCTCAATCATCACCGGGCTCACCGAGGATCAACTCTCTGAGCTCCTTGATCGGTACGGCAACTACAGCTATGAATCCATTATTCTTGAGGAGGATATTCCATATGAAACAGCCCTAAAGCTGCTTACGGCCGCGGCGGATTTGCCCGGCATACATATTCATCTGGGCAGCAAGCGATTGTATCTATCTGGCGATGCGCCGAACGCGGAGTCGCCGATTTATTCTTTGTCACACGTTATTGGATATCTTGGAAAACTGAAACCGGGGCAACTGGAGGATCTCTACCAGCAGGGCTATCTTCCATCTGACAGTATCGGTCTAAGCGGTATTGAAAAAAGCTATGAGTCAGTTTTGCGTGGTACATACGGAAAGCGCCGGACAGAAGTTGATGTGAGAGGAAAAGAACAATTTCTTATCTCAGAGCAGCCGCCAACTCCGGGGAAACATCTCCAGCTTTCAATTGATACGCGCATACAACGAAAACTGGAAAAGATTCTTCAAGACGCCCTTGATAAAAATAGTTTGCATCGCGCGGCAGCTGTTGTCGCAGACCCTCGGGATGGCAGTATTATCGCGATTGTCAGCCTGCCAGGATTTGACAACAATGATTTTTCGGGCGGCATCTCATTGGACACATATAATTCATACATCTCCGACCCGAACAATCCGCTCTTCAACCGCGCGATTGGAGGAACCTATCCGTCCGGTTCGACTATTAAACCCGCGATAGCGGCGTCAGCATTGCAAGAGGGCATCATTAATCAAAATACGACTTTTTTGAGCACGGGCGGCATTCAGGTGGGGGATTGGTTTTTTCCTGATTGGCTGGCGGGTGGCCACGGGAGAACAAACGTCCGCAAATCACTCGCTGACTCGGTCAACACGTTTTACTATTATATCGGCGGGGGATACAAGGACTTCCAAGGTCTCGGAGTTGACATGATCACATCGTACCTCCGGCGATTTGGCTTTGCTGAAAGACTGGGAATTGACATTCCGGGCGAACAAAGTGGCTTTTTACCATCAAAAATTTGGAAGGAAGAAGCCAAAAACGAACGCTGGTACATTGGAGACACATATAACCTGGCCATTGGCCAGGGGGACATTCTTGTCACACCGCTGCAAATTGCCATGATGACAGCCACCATGGCAAACGGGGGGACACTCTACATGCCACGCGTCGTGCAATCAATCGTTGATCCAACATCCGGCGTGGCCCAGAGGCTTGAACCGACAATTCTCCGTGAACATATTATTGACCCCGCCTATGTGGAAATTGTGCGCATGGGAATGCGTGACTGCGTGACTGCCGGATCATGCGCCCGTTTATCATTGCTTCCATTTTCCGCTGCCGGTAAAACCGGAACAGCGCAATGGAGCTCGTCCAAGACACCGCATGCTTGGTTCACATCCTTTGCTCCATACGAAAATCCTGAAATTGTTGTCACCATACTTGTGGAGGAGGGTGATGGCGGAGCCTCCATGTCAGCGCCACTTGCCTACGAATTTTACGCATGGTGGTGGCAATACCGGTCAGGCCTTGCATCATAGGCAAGCTGTGGTATAGTTATAGCTCTCCTTTCTTATGACACAGTACCTCTCACAAGATAAGCACGATGCCCTGGCAGTAGAATTGGATGAGTTGCGCACAAAAAAAATGCCGGAAACAGCAAAACGTATTGATGAAGCGCGACAAATGGGCGATTTATCCGAAAATGCCGAGTATCATGCAGCGCGCGAGCAGCTTGGCTGGGAAAAGGGTCGTGAAAAAGAAATACGTGCTATTCTGGATAGTGCTGAAATTCTCGATGAAAAAATAGCCTCTTCCAGCGTTGTGAACGTTGGTAGCACAATAGTCGTACAATTAAACGGGCACGAGCGGACATACAATATTGTTGGCGCGCAAGAGGCAGATCCTGCCAGTGGCAAAATCTCAAACGAATCCCCTTTGGGAGAGGCCTTGCTCGGCAGCCGCGTTGGGGATACAGTACCTGTTGAAGTGCCGGCGGGAATTCAGACGTATACCATTATTCAGGTCGGTTAAATTGATACACAGTGACAAGGGCCCCTCCAGAGGGCTTATTTGAATTATTTTGCCATTCTTGATACAATGCCCACATCCTTTTTGGTAAAAATATGGCTAAGGAAAGTAAAAATTATCCGCCGAACATCAATGATGAACGGGATGTCCGCCTAAAAAAAATGCAGGATCTGTGTGATCGAGGATACGATCCATTTCCCTCTGAGTCTCATAAAAAAAACACAGTCCTCCAGGCACTTTCCAAGCCGCCCGAGACTCGGGTGAGCGTTGCCGGCAGAATCATGCTAAAGAGAGAAATGGGGAAAATTGCGTTTGCCCAGGTACATGATCAGTCTGGTAACATTCAGATTGTATTGAAACTGGGTGATATTGAGGAAGAAGCTTTTAAAACCTTTGTAAAAAAAATCGATGCCGGGGACATTATTGAGGTGATGGGTACCCGATTTCAGACGCAAAGCGGTCAAGAGTCAATACTCGTTCAATCATGGACACTTTTGGCCAAAGCCCTGCGGCCTCTTCCGGATAAAGTTCATGGGTTGCAAGATGAAGAGTTGAAACTTCGAAAACGATATCTTGACTTAATGACTGATCCTGAGCTTCGAGATGTTTTTTATCGAAAAGCGATTTTTTGGAGCAGCATGAGAGAATTTCTAGTCAAACGCGATTTTTTGGAAGTGGAGACACCGGTGCTTGAAGCAAGCGCGGGCGGTGCTGACGCGACCCCGTTCATGACGCACCACAACGCACTCGACATGGATGTCTATTTGCGGATTTCTATGGGCGAACTGTGGCAAAAGCGGCTTATGGTCGCGGGCTTTGAAAAGACGTTCGAAATTGGAAGGCAGTTCAGAAACGAAGGCATGAGCCGTGAGCATCTACAGGATTATATGCAGATGGAGTTTTACTGGGCGTATGCAAACTACAAGGATAGCATGAAGCTGGTTCAAAAAATGTACCAGCACGTGATAAAAAAAACATATGGTTCTCTTCAATTTTCCGCGATTGGTACATTTCAAGATATCGACCTCTCCGGTTCATGGGGCACGATTGACTACCGATCGACCATCAAGGAGCATACCGGCATCGATATTTTGAAAGCGAAAAACGACGCAATCCGAAAAACATTAGGTGAACTGAATGTTACCTTTCAGGATAATGAGGGAAGAGGACGTCTGATTGATTCGCTGTGGAAGTTTTGCCGGAAGCAAATCAAGGGCCCTGTTTTTTTGATTAATTTGCCTGTGGAGGTATCACCCCTTGCCAAAAGACAAAAGAAAAATTCGTCTCTGACCGAGCGCTACCAAATTATTATCGCGGGCAGCGAACTGGGTAACGGATATACAGAGCTCAATGACCCGATTGATCAAGCAGCACGTTTTGACGATCAGTCTGCGTTGCGGGAAGCAGGGGATACCGAAGCACAAATGCATGATCATGATTTTGTTGAAGCGCTTGAATATGGAATGCCGCCAACCACCGGGTTTGGGGTCTCGGAACGTCTCTTTTCTTTTTTGGAAAATAGGCCAATCCGAGAATGTGTTCTTTTCCCGCTTGTTAAGCCAAAGCAGGAGGAATAGTATGAAAACAGTGGCTCTGTTTGGGACATTTGATTTTTTGCATGCCGGGCATATTTTTGTGCTGGAAGAGGCGAAAAAATTGGGGGATAAACTGATTGTGATTATTGCTCAGGACCATATTGTAGAAGAGCTCAAAGGCAATAAGCCGATTCACGATCAGTCTGAGCGCCGCAATTTGGTTGCGCAGCTTGCTATTGTGGATGAAGCTCTCATCGGCGATACATCCCTTGGAGGCTATGAGGTCTTGCGACAGGTGACTCCGGCCATTGTTGCCATCGGGTATGATCAACAGGAGCTTTTCGACGATGTATCTCAATTTATCGCGAATCATGGTCTTACTATGCTTGTCTCGAGGCTTCCGGAGTACGAGAAGCCGGGAAGAAAAACAGGCAAACTCAGAGAGGCATTCGGTGTATGAAATTACTTCTTGGAACAAATAATCCCGGCAAACAAGGGGAAATCCTTCAATTTCTTGAACACCTCGATATTGAGCCCATACTCCTGTCAAACCTTGCTCAGGCTATTGAGGAACCGGATGAGCCGTACGATTCACTCGAGCAAAATTCATTTTTTAAGGCAAAGTACTATGCTGACAAAACAGGCCTGATCACGTTGGCGGATGATACAGGTCTTTTTATAGACGCGCTTGATGGATGGCCGGGCGTAAAGAGTGCGCGCACGGGAAAAACGACTGAAGATCGAATTGCGCTTGTTCTCCAAAAGATGAAAACCGTTCCAAAGGGACAGCGATCTGCCGCATTTAAAAATGTAGTGACTGTCTATGACCCCACCCAGACATCGTGGCATGCTGTGACTGGCGAATTGCAGGGCGAAATTTCAGAGAGCCAAATCGGCACCGAAGGCCACTGGGGGTACAATTCAATCTTTTATATTCCCCAGCTTGCCAAAACATACGAGGAGCTGACGATCAAAGAAAAAAATGAAATCAGTCATCGCGGCATCGCGCTTACAAAACTGAAATACTATTTTCAAAAAAATTACTCGCCTCGCCAAATATTGGTCGCGTGTGGCATCATAGTGGACGAGGGGAAAATACTCATGGCGAAGCGGAATGACCCTCATAGACCCGCATTCCATGGCAAATGGGAATTCCCGGGCGGTGTTGTGGAATATGGCGAGATGCCCGCTGAGACAGTACTTCGCGAAGTAAAGGAAGAGACAGGATATGATGTCCGTGCCGTCTCGCAAATTGCGCACACACACTCTGTCACTCGAGAAACTGAACAGTCGCAGTACCAAGTGAATCTTATCCCATTTCTATGCTCAGTCACAGGAGGCGCACCGGACGTCTCCGATCGCGAGATTTTGGAACTTGCGTGGTTTGCTCCGGAGGATATTCCGGCGCTGGATTTACTGGACGATAATGTACGTATGTACAGAGCAATCGAAGCAGATATAAAAAAATATATTGTCTAATCATATGCTGGACATTACGTTGATACGAAAAAATTCAGATGAAATAAAAGCAAATTGCCAACGGCGAGGTGTAGCTGTTGATATTGATGCGCTTCTCTTACTCGATTCGAGGCGGCGGGACCTGCAGCAGCAGACGGATGACTTGCGGGGCATTAAAAGAAAGCAATCAAAAGGCAAGCCGGATGAAAAACAGAGAAAAGAAATGAAAGAACTTGGCGCGAAAATAAAGCAGCTTGAGAAAGAATTGAACGAGATTGAGGCACAATACACCATATCTCTGCTGCAGGTGCCGAATTTGACACATCCCGACTCGCCAACAGGCGGCGAGGCAGAGTTTAAGGAACTCGAACTTTTGGGTAAGAAACCTTCCTTTTCCTTTGATCCGCTGGATCACGAAACATTGCTTGTAAACGCTGACCTGCTTGACTTTGATCGTGGGGCAAAGGTCAGCGGATCAAAATTCTACTATACCAAGGGTGATCTGGCACGGTTAAACATGGCGCTGATACAGTATGGGATTGGCATAGTGTCGGAGTTCGGATATCAACTTATGGAGACCCCGGATCTCGCGCGGGAGGAGATTGCAATAGGAGCCGGCTTCAATCCCCGCGGCGACGAGGATCAAATATACACGATCGCTGGCACGGACATCAGCCTTATTGGGACGGCCGAAATCACAACCCTTGGCTATCACGCCGGAGAGACCCTCAACTTGTCAGACGGTCCGATCAAATATGCTGCAATTTCCCACTGCTTTCGAAAAGAAGCAGGGGCATATGGTCGCACGAGCAAGGGATTATATCGAGTTCATCAATTTACAAAACTTGAACTTTTTGTATTTTGTACACCCGAAATGAGCGACCAAATGCACCGGGAGCTGTTGGACATAGAAAAGACTATTTGTAACGGTCTGGGCATTCATTATCGAGTGATTGACGTGGCATCCGGCGACCTTGGTGCTCCGGCATACCGCAAATATGACTTGGAAGCGTGGATGGTCATGAAAGGCGAGAACGGCGGCTATGGGGAAATTACCAGTACAAGCAATTGTCTCGACTACCAATCGCGCCGGCTTGGTATCAGATATGCGAACGGTGACGCAAAGGGATTCGCGCACACACTCAATGGGACGGCCATTGTCAGCAGCCGTCTCCCGATTGCTCTTGTGGAGCAGTTTCAGCAGGAAGACGGCCGCGTCCAGTTGCCTACCGTCTTAGCCACGATCATGGGGCAAACACATCTGGGATAGTATGATTAAAAAAACGCACATTGTCATCATACCGGGCTGGGGCGGGAGTCATGAAACATGGGCAAATTTAGTTGATCTTTTGCAACAAACTGTTTCGCGCGTTACGGTTTTGGATATGCCCTGTTTCGGTTCTCAGGCATGTCCTGACACTGCCTGGGGAATTGAGCAATATGCTGAATATATTCACGATGAATTGGTAAAAATGACTTCTTCCGCACTGGAACCGATCGTACTTCTTGGGCATTCCTTTGGCGGACAGCTGGCAGCATTTGCAGCATTCAAGTACCCAAAACAAATGAAGCGTCTTATCTTGGTGGCTCCTGCGCTGTATAGGCCAAAACGGTATGCCAGACGATTTATTTTCGGAACAATTGCTGCGCTCGGCCGACTGCTTTTTTCATTACCGATTATAGAAAAAGGAGATGTCTGGGCAAAAAAATTGCTGTACAAAGCAGCTGATTCACCTGATTACTCGGAAACATCCGGGATCAAAAGAGACATATACAAAAAAATTATTCGCCAAGATCTCCGCGAGGTTCTTCCTAAAATATCTGTGCCAACTCACATTATTTGGGGGGATCGAGATACCTATGTGCCGGTAAAATGGGCAAAAAGAGCCTGCGCGCAAATTCCACATTGTTCATTATCCATTATTCCGAGAGGCTCTCACGGCCTACATCTTCGCAGCAGAAGTGCATTATGCGAAGCTATTCGTACAGTTCTATGATTACTCTTTCATATTTGCTTCAGCCGCATATCTTTGCTCTTTTTTTTCTTTGGATTATTACAGTGATACCGGCATATTTGCGATTTGTCTACACAATTCAACTGAAAGAATATCGCGCGGACCGGCTCACTGATTTTTTTAAAACGGCACAGGGTCATACTTTTTTACTTAGCTATGATGTTACCGGCCGTCTTATCTTTGGGCTGGCTGTCTATACACTGCTTCACGGCTCTTTGCACCCGCATGCAATCTACACCATCATTCTCGTTATTGATGCGGTAATTCTTTTCAGAAAAACGTATTTATCAGGTTTGCCGCGTCCGGCGATTACCAAAAAAGCCTTTTTTGTTGTCATCGCTGCTGTCCTGCTGGAAGAGCTCATCATATCGACGCTTCACATTCACGAAGGCTTCTTTATTATCGCTATGTCGCGGCTGCTTATTGTTTTACTGGTCACAGTGATTTTCAATATTCCAACGGTAGCCGTAAAAAAAATGTATACACACATGGCAAGCAGAAAACTGACGCGCTACCCACATCTGGTTGTCATTGGTGTCACGGGTAGCTACGGAAAAAGTTCTGTCAAAGAATTCCTGGCACATATATTGTCGCAATCGAACTCCGTCATTAAAACCCCGCAAAATACAAACACAGAAATCGGCATTGCTAAATTTATTTTGGCAACCGATTTTGCGGCCGCAAAATATTTTGTTTGTGAAATGGGTGCGTACCGGGTAGGAGAGATCGGCACCATCTCTCGGATGGTGAAACCGACGATCGGTATTCTTACAGCCATAAGTGAGCAGCATCTTGCTCTGTTTGGATCGCTCAAGCAAACTCAAAGAACAAAATACGAGTTGCTGCGCTCCATTCCGGGAAATGGGTACGTTGTTACCAATAGCGACAATACCTACTGCACAGAATTTTTGCACACACTCAGCGCCAAATCCATTGAAACATTTGGACTGGACAAGGAATACGCCCCTGATTTCCTCATTACAGAAGTACACGCATCCCTAAAAGGCATGCGATTTCAATACAGCTACGGGGATAAAAAATGGACTATTCAGACTCCTGTTATCGGGGCGCACCACGCAACAAACATAGCACCGGCTATCATGGTTGCTCGGCATGAAGGCATGCCGATGCGCGATATTATTGCCGCGTGTGAGTCACTTCCCACCAATGCGCATGGGTCACTTCAAATTTTTGATGCGAATGCCGCAACCATTATAGACGATCACTACAACTCCAATACAACGGGTTTTCGCTCAGCGCTTGACGTATTGGCAGCACACCCGTCAGAGCGAAAACGGATTGTGATAACACGAGGAATGATGGAATTGGGCGACAAAACCCGGGAAGAACACGAGAGAATGGGGGAGGAAATTGCCTTCACCGCCGACGAGCTGATAGTGATTTCTCCGGATAATTATACAGCGCTGAAAGACGGTGTTGGTATAAAGTACCGGACGCAGGTACAGCTGATTACAGAGCATGATGTGCTTGAAAAGTATGTTATCGATGCGCTGGGATCTGACGCGGTCATACTGATAGAAAACAGACTGCCCGACCATATTTACGCCCGCATTCAAGAATATAAAAATAAATAGACATGATCAGACGGACGATTTTCACAGGCTTGGGACCCAATATTGATAGTGACGCGGTGACACAATCACTCGCCATGTTGTGTATGCCCTGGAAGTGGCGTACACTCCGCCGCGGCCCGAACTCAAAGGCCCTCGAACAGTCTCTTCAGCGGCTCTATGGTGTCCCATACGCCAGGACGATTGACAGCGGCCGCAGTGCGCTGCTCATAGCGCTGCGCGCACTCAATATCTCAAAAGGGGATGACGTCCTTGTTCAGGCATACACCTGCATGGTGGTGGTGAATGCCATACGTCGAGCCGGCGCGTCACCCATATTTGTCGACATTCGTGATGACCTTACCATAGACCCGGTTGATGTGGTGGCGAAAATAACGCCTCGAACAAAGGCGTTAATTATACAGCATACGTTTGGGGCTCCCGCTCAAACCGATCCATTAATAGCGATTGCAAAAAAACACGGGATTGCCACAATTGAAGACTGCGCTCATAGTATGGACACAGACGTGACACCGCCTCCAGGAACGCAAGCAGACATAGCCATGCTCAGCTTTGGATCTGACAAACCGATTTCGTCTGTCCGCGGGGGAGCCATCATAACATCAGACCCGGCTATAGAAAAAAGGATAGACTCGCTGATGGAAACATTGCCAGACCTTTCGCTTTTGATGGTTGTTCGATTATTATTTCAACCACCGCTCTTTGCTCTCGGACGGGCTACGTATGACCTGCTCGGTTTTGGAAAAGGTGTTTTTTTGTTGATGAAGACCTTCCATGTTGCTCCACGCACAATTACTCAAAGAGAAAAGCAGGGAGAACCGGACGGTTTCTCGCCATCACGATTCCCCAACGCATTGGCAGTGCTTGCCTTGAAGCAGGTCAATACGCTTCCTCAAAAAAATGAGCATAGAAAAAAAATAGCTCGCATTTATGCACAAACGTTGCACCCGTCAATACGTCAACCGCACAGGGCTGTTGGCAGTCCGCTGCTGCGCTACATTGTTTTGGTGGAATATCCTCACAAAGTAGCTCAACGCGCCAAATCAAAGAGCATCCAGCTCGGTGACTGGTACCAGACCGTTATCGCGCCCGGCGACTCCAACATGCGAGCAGCCGGATACATTGCCGGTACTTGTCCGCGCGCTGAATCGTTCGCATTACGATCCATCAACTTGCCGACAGACCTCCATATTAGCCACGCGGATGCTGAGAGAATAGCAGTATGCATGAACAGCCTTGTATGACCTATACTGTTGAGACAATAAAGCAATCCGAAGATTGGGACGCGTTTGTAAAAAAACAGCAGTATACGCCCTTTGTTCAGTCTCCATCCTATGGCTCATTTTATGCATCGCTTGGTGAAAAACAGATTCTTTTGGGCGTGTACGTCGGGCAGACGCTTGTCGGCGGATGCCAGGTGGTAAGCGTCCACGCAAAGCGGGGGAATTTTCTGTACCTTCCATACGGGCCGATCGCCGAGCCGGCTGACTTTCCTGTCGTACTCCGTGAACTGACAGACTACCTCCGAAACAACTTCAAGCAGTACCACTTTATTCGTGTCTCACCATTTATTGACGATACACCGGAGCACAAACGACTTTTTTCTGACCTGGGCTACAAAGATGCTCCCACGCATGTTCTCGCTGAGACGACATGGCTGCTTGCATTGCAGAGTGAAGATCAAATGCTGGCGGATATGAAAAAAAATCATAGAAATCTCATTCGCCGATGCCAGCGAGAACTTGTGCGCGTTGACGTCCGTACCGATAATGACGCGCTGGCCGCCTTTAACGAATTGCATGACATCACCGCAAGACGGCACAGATTTAGAAGATTTTCCCGGCAGTACATAGAAAAGGAGTTTCACGCGTTTGCAGCGATAGATCAGGCATCTGTTTATCTGGGTTACCTGCCTGATGGAAGACTGGATTCAGCCGCGATAATAATGACATATGGAAATATGGCGGCGTACCGCCATGGCGCGTCACTGGGGCTTGATAAAAAATTGCCCACCTCGTATCTTGTTCAATGGGACGCACTCTGTCGCGCACGCAAAAACGGAGTATCGTGGTATAATTTCTGGGGTATCGCTCCGGAGGGGTCTGCAAAGACACATCCATTTTTTGGCATTACCCATTTTAAAAAAGGATTTGGCGGCATGCAAAAAAATTTACTGCATTGCCAGGACCTGCCGCTCAGCCATTTCTACGCACTCAACTGGAGTGTTGAAACATTCCGCAACGCCATTCGCGGATTTGATGTCTAAGCATAAAGACTGCATAACGCATGAACAGAGGAAAAAAACTCAATTTTCAGAGACTGAGGAGACGAATGCACCATAAAAAAAAGCGCGTACATGTCACCTCGTCACAAACTATCGCGACAGCGCAGTCTAGGCGTCGATTTGGCATACGCGCTCATGACCGAGATACTGTCACTCATCGGATGACCCTCAAAAAAAAGATCGAGCTTTTCATTCTTGCTTGTTCTTTTTTGTCCACATTCGGTCTTTTGATGTACCATCCTTTTTTTCATATTAATACGATCCAGGTCACCGGCATCGAACGTATCAGCCAAGAGGAAATCACTCAAGCGGCCGAGGGAATAATTCACTATAAAAAAGCCTTTATCCTGCCCGGACAGAGCTATTTTCTTGTACATGTTCAGGAAATTCGCGACATTTTGAAAGATAGGTTTCCCATTGCTTCCATAACAGTGACCAAGCAGTTTCCAAGGGGTATCTCCATTGACGTGACAGAACGAATTTCAACCATTATCTATGATAATGGCGAGTACTACGGTTTTGCGGGTCTGGATGGAACCGTTGTCGAGGTCCTAAGAGCTGTGGGGGAGGATGAATGGAAAACACAAACACGGCCTGCCACAAGCACTGATGAGCATGGTGAACCGTTTCTCGATCAAGAGATAGTTTCTCGCACACATACACCGGCCATTAAAGTCCTTACAAGTGAAATAGGGGAGTACCCGATTGTCTTTGATACAAGAGGCAAATCAGCTCGTATCAATGAATCAGTCCTTTCCTCGGAAGCGGTCCAATCAATCATTGAGTGGTATCAGACGTTAAAAAGCAGAACCACCTACTACCCAAAATATTTTCAAATAGGGGATATGGACCAAGGGGTCATATATACAGACCAGGGCTGGTACATTCGTGTTGACTTCTCCAACACTGCCGTTGCACAGCAGTTTACCGTGCTCAAACAAGTTATTGATCAAAATGATTTGGAATCCGGACAGTTTAATTATGTTGACTTGCGGTACGATAATAAAGTGTACTGGCAATGATGAAGGAACTTTTACAATTTATTCCTGGGACACACGAGAGCGAGGGAGGGTAAAAGAGCTGGTTTATATACGATACATAGTGTGTCGCACAATGTATCTTATGCGACACATGTGGACAGTCGCACATACATACGCATAAATGCGTCCTCGTGCGCGCCCATGCCGCAGCATCCGCTCATCCCAGTTGCTACTGCATTCTCCTATTGTTCTTATGAACATCTCAGTGCTTTATCTGCCCAGCCCTGCTTTGAAAATAACGCTACGAACTAGGCAAAAAGACATATTTTGCGACACAACAAAATTCGTCTTCAAAAAAAGAGGTAATACATGCCGTCTTCATTCGACAATATGTAACCTGAACTTGAGCAGGTACCACTCTCAACCATTTCTCTCTGAGCAAGAAGTACAGAAATAGCCAGAATACATTTTTTTGTATAGTAACAAGCTGCATTTCAACATAAAAAGGAAACGCACAGAGCAAATTTTTTTTCATTTATTTGGATCCCCGCCGCACCGGCAGCCTGCGAGCGCGTACCCCAAAAGTGATAGTCTGAATTGTCACGCACTCCCCTCTTTCCTGCTAATCTATATATTTATTGTGCGACACAAACTTTTACCAACAAAAGACCCGCCGCGGCGGGGCTTTTTCACTGTCTCCTAGTTCAGGTACGGCTCAATCGCAGACTGTACGCTTGCGAATGGCTGCGCCCCGCTGATAGGTATTTTTGTTCCATCAGGCGCAATGAGAATACTGTACGGCGTTCCCCTCCCCCCGGCCAGTTGCGCCTCTGTGGCGTCTTGGTCAACAAGATCATCGTACTTACCGGACGAAAGACATGTTTCAAATTTGGCTGCGTTCAAGCCCGCCTGCCGCGCAATGTCCGTGAGTCCGGAAGCAAGTTGTGACTGATTTGAAAAGGTCGCGTCTGCATACTCCCAAAATTTTCCCTGCTCTGCCGCGCACTCGGATCCAAGCGCCGCCTGACGCGCATTTGGGTGAATACTTTCCAAAGGAAAATGTCGATACACCCACCGGACATTACCGGCGTATGTTTCCATAACCTGTTTCATGGTTTCGTGAAACTGCTGGCAGTATGGACATTGAAAATCAGAATATTCAACAATCGTGATTGCCGCGTCCTTTGTTCCGCGAATGTGGTCATTCTTCTCATCAACCGAACGAAGAGTTATATCTCCCTGCGTTGGATTACCGGCAGCCGGTGCCGCGGACGGCGATACCTGTCTGCCACCGTCTGATGTGGCAGCAATCGTCTTGCCATCACCAAGCACCATAGCCAAAAGAATAAAAAAACCGATCGTACACAATACCAATACTCCCTCTACCAACCCAAACACAAATACCTGGGTTGGATTCAGCTGCTCCAGAAGGTTCTTCTTCTGCACAGGTTGCGGCTGCTCCATAGGCTGAAAATTAATAAATAATGCTCTTAGTTGTGAGAGTATATCAGCACCCTGCGTTCATATCAAGTGTGGGCAACTTAATAATCCTTCACCAAATAATTCAGCGGATTTACTGGTATTCCGCCTTTTCTGACTTCAAAGTGCAGATGAGGTCCGGTGACAAACGGCCCGGCCCCGACTGTGCCGGGGGTCCCACCCGAATACGCGATAATATCTCCACGCGATACAAACTGATCCTGATCAACAACGATCTTGCTCGTATGCCCATACAGCGTGGAGATACCAGCACTATGGATAATCATAACGTACGAATAACAACTGGCAGATGTGCACCGTTTTGCTCGCGCGACGTACCCGGAGGCAGCGGCACGAACCGGCGTACCATGTTCAGCACGGATATCTATCGCGTTGTGCTCAAAAATATTTCGATAGGGATAATCCGGATCTCGAAATCGTGCGGTTATATACCGGCCGGATGTTGGCCATGAAAGCTCCCCGCTATTGCTATCTCCCCTATCTTGAAGCTGGTTCTGCTGCTCCAAACGCTTGCGGATATCCTGTTCAATCCCACTGATTTCATTTTCAATCTGCTGGTACTGACCTCGGAGGCTCCCAAGAAGTGTTTGGTAGGTACGCTCTGACGAACGAGTCTCGGTCAATAAATTTTCCTTTAAAAACTGTTGCTCGCCCAACTCCTCCTGCTTTGCGTCCAGTTCTTCTTTCACCCGCGCGTATGCCTCTCGTCTATCGGATGATTGGTCGCGCTTTTGGCCAAGTTCGTCTTTTGCGATCTGGAGCCCCCGCGCACTCTTTCCAAGATCCTGCTCCACTGTTTGAAGCTGCTGTACCTGATTGTAAAATCCTGAAAAATCATCGTATGCCGCGGCAACCTCAATATACTTTTTTCGGTCATTATAGTGAATTCCCCGAAGCATCTCGGCAACAATCTCTTGCTGCCTCTCGATTGAGTTCTTTTTGCTATCAATTTCCAAATCCAGTGACTGAATCTCAAGGTCAATAGTATCCAACCTGTTTTGAGTCAACTTAATATCAAGTTCTACCTGAGCTTTCCTATTGTCAAGAATACTCACCTGATTTTGCAGAGACACAGCCTCAAGCTGCGTTTGGCTAATGCGCTTTTTGTATGCTTCAATACTTTTTTCAAGCGCTGCGACCGTGCCTTTTTTTTGCTCAATTTTTGTTTGCAGCTGCTGAATTTCCTCAGAATACCCCGCGCCAACCGCATACACTAACACAGGCACAAATAGCGCCAATGCCACGAGGAGTAAAAAATGCCGAATTGATTTCTGTTCCCGCATCATATATGCTCAAGTTTTATGATCTGTGTTGGGTACGGAATATCTATCTTTTCCCGTGCCAGCGCAGTATACACACCCAGCAGTATCTTTTCACGGCAACTCATATACTTCATGTAATCCGCAGTCTCAACATAGTACACGATCTCAAATTGGATGCTGGAATCGGCAAAATCTCGAAGATGACATCGATCATATGTTGCCAGCTTTCCTGATGAGGATATGACTTTTTTGACAATCCCGGGAACCTCTTCCAGGGCTTTTCTTGGCAGACCATATGGGATATTCAGTACGATCACGTCTCTTCTGCGTTCCAACAAACGAAAATTTTCAATTTTTGACATCGTGAGCTCCCTATTTGAAATCACCAGCTCCTGCCCCCGCTGGGTTTGAATTCGTGTACTTCTCATTCCGATATATTTGACTGTGCCGCTATTCTCCCCTACTTGAATAAAATCTCCCACCTGAAACGGCTTATCAATAAATATGGAAAATGAGCTAAACATATCTCCCAGGACATTTTGAAGTGCCAGAGCAACAGCAATCCCGCCAATACCAAGGCTCGCGACAAGCGACGTGACATTAATGCCGATATTTGAAGCAAGAAACAACAGAGCCACAATCCAAAGCAGCGATATCGTTATTCCTCGCATGATTCCAAGCATGGCTCTGGCATGTTTCGCGTCTGATTGGCCATTATTCTCTTTTTCTCCAATATACTGCTCGATGTACGCTGAAAAGCCGAGGCCAACTCCCCGCATAATCTGCTGGAGCATGACCAAATATAATGCTATGTTCACACCGCGCGCTACCGGATCCGGCAGTGTAATAAGCGCCAGGCTAAAGTAGAGCGATACAGCAATATACATTGGCAAACCCAACCCTTTGATTCCGGCGACAATCGCATCGTCTATATATGTTTTGCTCTTTTTTGCCAGCTTCTCCAGACGCTGGATAATGATCAATTCAAACAATTTAAGCGCGAGCGAAATCGATAAAAACACAGCCAGTGCCTGAGCGTATGTTAAAAACGAATTGCCAAAAAGAAAATACCGCGCCAAAATGGTTTGTGCCTGTTCAAGCTGTGTCATAGTGACTATAGTATACATGAAATGCGGTGGAATGCCCATAATAAAAAACACCCCGCGGGCGGCGGGATGCCTTTATAATAACGCAATTATTTTGCAACCTTACACTTTTTGCATCCACCAGCAAGCAACATCATAATGCCTGCCAATCCAACAAGGATGTACACGAGTCTCTCCAACCAAGAAACGCTCCCGAGGAGCCGATTCACCAAATTAAAATCAAACGCTCCCACCAGTCCCCAGTTGAGGGCGCCAATAACCACGAGCCACATGGAAACCATATGACCCCCGCACATTTTTTTCATCATACCTTATGCGTTAAAAATAAATACTGTATTTCTGTGGATAAGTATAACACACTTTGAGCACTATCGCTATCTCTTGCAACACCTGTGTATAAATGGTCATCATCTCCCCGCAAGGAAAGCGGCAACATTCGACTGTGCAAATTGATGATAGAAACAAAAATCGCAGCAGTGCTGCGATTTTTTGTGGGCCGGGAGGGAATCGAACCCCCGAAGGCGAAGCCAGCAGATTTACAGTCTGCCCCAGTTGACCGCTTTGGTACCGACCCTTGGAGCCATCTGCGAGACTCGAACTCGCGACCTGCGGTTTACAAAACCGATGCTCTACCAGCTGAGCTAAGATGGCATTGATTGAGAACGACACCCGCCCTATATGTGCGGCCACCCTACTCCTCAAGCTTACGAACTTTTTCTTTTAAAACATCAAGTTTTTGATTGTCAGGATTCACCATCCGAAAACGATCGTACAACTCCTCGGACATTTTCTTGTCGCCGACAAGTATAGCAAGCTCGACCGATTTGTCAAGATATTTTGGATTATCTTGCTCCAGGTCTAGCGCCTGCAAGACCGCTTCAAGCGCTGTTTGATATTCACCTTCCGCCTCGAGCAGATCCGCCAACTTAACAAACCGCTGCGGCAGATTGTGATTGATCAGCACTGCCTGCTGGTAATGTTCAATTGCTTTTATTCTATCCCCTTCCTCTTCTGCAATTTGAGCCATTTTTGCGTGCGTGACGTCGTTGTGAGGATCAAGCTGCAACAAATAGCCGCACGTTTGCTTTGCCTCATCCCACTGTTCTTTTTTTATGTATATGTCAACAAGTCCGCCATACGCTTCAGGATTTTTTGGCTCCAGCCGTATGACATTGATGTACACTTGCTCGGCCTGCTCTATTTCCTGCTGCCGCATGAATTCCGCCGCATCCGCAAGCAGCTGCTTGGCCTCTTTTTTTCGCTCTGACTTGACTTCCGGAGGCGCTGTTTCCTTGCGCTCGTGATCCTTTTTTGTCAGACGAACTTCAACATCCCCGACATATGTTCGAAACACATGTTGGATAGCCCTGAATGCCGTTGCCCCCTTGCTTACTTTTTCACTGCGCTTTTGCGCGCGCTGCTCATTTTTGCTTGTTAATTTCTTTCGCAAATACGCCTGCTTTTTTCGCCCTATCTTGACTTCCGGCATGTTCTCAACATCCAGTAATGTCAGACTTGGAAACTTCCGTACCAAAATAACGATAATCACGCCGAGTGATATCACAATAAGTATAAATGGGACGAATTGATACATACCTCTATGCGCACGCAGTAAGTAAGGCTCTCATCTGATTCGTATGTGTTGAGGCGCTGCCGACCAGAACGCCGTCAATGGCCGGGCATGCAGTGAATGATACCACATTCTCCGGGGTGACACTACCGCCATACAGCACGGAAAATGGTGCAGGTGAATACGCACGCAACTCTTGTTTGAGCCACATATGCACCTCCTGCGCGACGTCCGGATCACACGAATCCGAGGCACCCCCGGCAGAAATGGCCCATACCGGTTCGTAGGCTATCATAAGGGAATTTACTGGAATGTCAAGACCCTCAAGCGCTGCCCGGAGCTGTTTCTTTAGCCTATATTCGCGCTTTCCCGCGTCCAAATCCTCTTTTGTTTCACCAATACACAAAACAGGAACAATGCCGACATCCATGCACGCTTCCACTTTTTTGCGCGCATCTTCATCTGTTTCACCAAACACATGCCTGCGCTCCGAATGACCGACCAGCGCGTAGGCCGCGCCAGCCTCATGAAACAGGTGTGCGGACGTGGCACCCGTGTATGCTCCCTGCGGCACCCACGCCACATTTTGGGAGCCCACAGCGAAGGATGTCTCAGCCAGCGCATCTCTGACACCAATAAAATCCATGGTATTGGGGAAAACAGCAGCAGTCAACGTCTTTGGTATCTGCATGGTGGCGAGCTCTGATGCCAGCGCCATGGCTTCATTGTTTGTCAAATACATTTTCCAATTGCAAAATAGATAGGTCATAGTGTATAGAGATCAAAAAAAGACATCCTGCTTTTTCACATTTCCAATGATGGCTATTCGCATTTCGCTCGGCTTGAACAAACGCTTGGCTATCTTTTGGACTTCGGCCTGCGTTACCCCATCCACACGTTCCAAATACTGATCCGGCGTTGCAATACGCGGATAAAACAGTGCTTCCTTGGCAAACCAGTTTGCCTGACTGCTGGAATCTTCCATGTCGAGCGTCAACGCGCCTCGAATATGCGTCTTTGCGTCTGATAATTCCCGCGCGGTTACCGATTTTTCAACCATTTTCTTTATTTCGGACTGTATTACGCTGATGGTCTTGTTGATGTTCTTTGGATCAACAGCCGCCCGAACGTAGACATATCCTGTATCACGAAAGTGGTCGGATCCGGACCGAACAGTATATGCCAGTCCCCTTCTCTCCCTGATTTGTATAAATAATCGAGAGCTCATGGAGCCGCCCAAAATAGTATTCATTACATCAGCCGCAGGCAGATATTCTTCATCTGCATACGACAACCCTGGGTACCCTATCATCATCTGCGCCTGATCAGTACTTTTGTGCTGAACAGTAAGCCGATCCTCCCTTGCCGGTGAACCAAAGCAAGACGGTTTATATGAACGAGACACCTTTTCCTTGGATGGTTCAGCGCCAAAATGCGCAAGAATCAGTTCCTCTGTTTTTTCATCTACAGCGCCCGCCATCACAACAGTCATGTTCGACGGATCATAATACTTCTTTTTATAGGCCAAAACGTCAGCCCGCTGGTAGCTCATAACGTGCGTATCTGTCCCGCCAATATCACGCCCCAATGGACTGCCATCAAAAAGCAACTCTTCAAAGATGTTATCAATATTCATCAGCGGATTGTCCCTATACATTTTTAGCTCCTCAACAATCGGTCCTTTTTCTCTCTCCATTTCCTTTGGGTCAAAAAGCGAATGAAAGAGCATGTCGGACAAAATGTCGACTGCTGTTTTGGCATAATCTTTACCAACCTTAATGTAATATCCTGTGTATTCTTTACCGGTAAATGCGTTGTACTGGGCTCCCAGGCGATCAATTTCACGCGTGAGCACAAAAGTACTTTTTCTCTTTTGCGTTCCCTTAAACATTATGTGCTCAATATAATGTGAGACTCCACGGAGTTTTTGTGGCTCGTATCGGGAACCCACCGGATACATCACAAGCGTGGTAATTGACTGAGTATCGGCCTGTGGTACAAGCACAACGGATACCTTATTTGGGAGCGTATATTGTTTATACATACGGCATGCATTTTCTTAGGTGGTCAAGAAGATTTGTCAATGAAATTCGTTCCTGTTGCATACTGTCTCTGTCCCGAACCGTCACGCTTTCATCCGACAGAGAATCGTAATCTACCGTAACACAATACGGCGTGCCAATTTCATCCTGTCTACGATACCGCTTTCCCACACTTCCAGATTCGTCATATTCGCACCGAAACGACGCTTGCAAATACTCGAATATTTCTCTCGCTTTTTCAGACAATCCATCCTTTTTCATCAGCGGGAGCACGGCAACGTGATATGGCGCCATGTGCGGTACAAACTTCATCACGGTCCGCACATCTCCGTCCACTTCTTCTTCGCGGAACGCACTCACAAGCAACGACAGTAGTGTCCGATCCACGCCCATGGAGGGCTCTATCACATGCGGAACAATCTTGCGCTTGTTATCGTCCGGGTCGGAATATTCCAACTTCTCCCCCGAATGCTCCGTATGATTATGCAGATCAAAATCCTGCCGATATGCCAGCCCCCACAATTCCTTTTTGCCAAAGGGAAAGTCAAACTCAAAATCAACAGTGCGCTTTGAATAGTGTGCCAACTCCTCTGCCGGAACCTCGAGCCTGTGAAGCCGCGACATATCCAAGCCAATGTGTTCCGCCCACGCACCCATCCATTCATTCCACGCCTCAAACTGCTGCTCCCAGTCATTGGGTTCAACAAAATATTCAACTTCCATCTGCTCGAACTCGAGGGTTCTAAAAATAAAATTCCCAGGTGTTATTTCATTGCGAAACGCCTTACCAATTTGCGCGATACCAAATGGTAATTTTTTTCTTGATGTATTCAATATATTTTTAAAGTTGACGAAAATGGCCTGCGCTGTCTCGGGCCGCAGGTATACCTGACTTCCACTCTCGGACGTTGACCCTATGTGTGTCTGAAACATAAGGTTAAAACGCGAGACGTCCGCAAACACACCGCTTTTCCCGCATGATGGGCACTGCAGCGCCTCCGCGCTTTCAAACCCTGTCTTTTCATTCCAATGCTCGGCAAACGGCGACTCATCCGCCCGATATCGCCTGTGACAATGTTTGCACTCTGTCAGCGGGTCGTTAAAGGTCGCCACATGTCCGCTGGCTTCCCATACTTTTGGATTCATTAAAATAGCCCCGTCCAAGCCGACCATGTCATCGCGCATCTCGACCGCACGCTTCCACCAGTCGCTTTTAATATTCATTTTCATCTGCGCACCCAACGGCCCGTAGTCCCATGAATTGGCAAGGCCGCCATAAATGTCGCTCCCGGGGAACACAAATCCCCGTCGCTTGCACAGTGATACCAATTTTTCCATCTGATCCATATTTTCAATAAAATAAGACTGCCTTATTGCAGTCTTGGGGTCCTACCTCTCGCAAGAGGCGGGACGGTTCCACCCAAGTTTCCCGACAGAGCCGGGACACTTTTATCGGTTGAGATCCCACTCAGCAAGTGCCACCCTGCGTCGATGTGAGATGGTTGTAGTATAGAGCAGGAAGGTGTCTTCGGTCAAGGCGCAGTTGATTAGCAAATTGACTAGTCGTCTCCAAGAATCAACGTCACAGGCCCATCGTTCACAAGCAGCACTTCCATATGCTCGCCAAACTCTCCTTCTTCTACGCGCAGTCCGCTTTTACGAAGCGCGTACACAAAATGATTTATAACTTCTCTTGCCTGTTCCGGTCGTGCGGCGTCTGAAAAACTTGGGCGAGTGCCCTTTGACGCGTCGCCATACAGCGTAAATTGCGGAACAACGAGGATTCCCCCGCCCCACTGCGTGATATCCTGCTCCATGAACGTGCCCGATCCGGGCTCAGCGAACAAACGTAGCTTGAGAATTTTTTCCGCAAGCCTGTCGGCATCGGCGGTCGTGTCGGAATGAGTTACCCCAGTCAGCAATACAAAACCGTCGGCTATTTCACCGACGATCTTCCCCGCAACTTCCACGCGAGCCATAGTTACTTTTTGTAGAATCACCCTCATATGGTTGGGTACGAACTCACAAAATACCGTTAACCAGCCTGTTCGTACTTTCGTACTACCTTATACTTTCTGTATTTCCTTCTCCTTGGTTTCTCCAATGTCCCGAATCATGTCGTTAAACTCCTTTACAATTTTTTCCAGAACATCATGCTGGCCGAATTTTTCATCCTCGCTGATTTCTTTTGATTTTTCCGCCTTTTCAATCTCATCTCGCAC